>CAMFAL010000006.1 GCA_945948185.1 uncultured Clostridia bacterium
GAGATAAGCGGGATCGAACCGCTGACCTCTTGACTGCCAGTCAAGCGCTCTCCCAGCTGAGCTATACCCCCGAACCGGAACATGTGATAGTATAGCAGGTTACCGGAAACTTGTCAATATAAAATTGATGAAAGCATAAAATTTTTTTGAGCTGTATCTGATAAGAGCAGGTGGGATAAACGGCTGCGCCGGGGAACGGCTTCGCAGCAGCTTTTTGACATGCAATTTCAGGCTGACGTATTCACCGAAGAGCACAAAGGCATACCTGGAAGTTGGAGTTGTAATCGGCCGGGGCTTGTGATAAAATAATATAATTATAATAACCATTATAATAGTATTGGTATGCCTATTGCAGGAAGGGAAGCGAAGCTCCATGAAGATCGTTGTATTGGCAGGGGGACTGTCCACGGAACGGGAAGTCTCCCTGGTGACGGGTACCTCTGTGTGCAGGGCCCTGCGGCAGAACGGCCACAAGGCCATTCTGGTGGACCTGTTCCTGGGTCTGGAAGAGGTCTCCGTGGATCTGGAAACATTATTTGACGCACCGGACGGCCTGTGTCCGGATACGAAGATCCAGGTGACCGCCCCGGACCTGGCGGCCGTCCGGGCCAGCCGGAAGGACCAGAGCGGGCGGCTGTTCGGTCCCAACGTGCTGGAGCTGTGCTCTCTGGCGGATATCGTGTTCCTGGGCCTTCACGGTCAGGACGGCGAGGATGGCCGGGTCCAGGCTACCTTTGATCTGCTGGATATCAAATACACCGGCGGCGGCTATTTGGCCTCTGGCCTTGCCATGGACAAATCCATGACCAAGCGGATGATGGATTCTGCCGGAATCCCCACCGCACCCTGGCGGGATATCCCGTCCTACACCGAGGCGGACATCCCCGCCCTGACGGCGGAGCTGGAGGTTCCCTGTGCGGTGAAGGTGGTCAACGGCGGCTCCTCTATCGGCGTGGCCCTGCCGGACACCAAGGAGGAACTGGAAACTGCCCTTCAGGAGATGCTGCGCTACGGCAGCCATATTATCGTGGAGAAGAAGATTCATGGCCGGGAACTGACGGTAGGCGTCCTGGGCGACCGTGCCCTGCCCGCTGTGGAGATCGTCCCTGCTGTGAAGGAGTTTGACTATACAGCCAAGTACCAGACTGGTGGTGCGCAGGAACTTTGTCCTGCCCCCATTACGGCGGAGCAGCAGGCGGTGATGGGAGCCCTGGCACTGAAGCTCCACCGGACCCTGGGCCTGGAGGTCTACTCCCGGACAGACTTTTTGCTGGACGATGACGGGAAGTTCTGGTGCCTGGAGGTCAACTCCCTGCCGGGCATGACCGCTGCCAGCCTGGTGCCCAAGGAGGCAGCGGCAGCCGGCCTGACTTATAATGAGCTGTGCGAGGAGATCGTGCAGCGGTCCTATCGTTTGAAGAGGAGAGGTTGATCCTATGCAGCCTATGACCGTAAAAGAGATCGCCGCCGCTGTGGGCGGCGTCTGGTGGAATCCACGGGAGGACGCAGCCCCTGTGACCGCCGTCTGCACAGACAGCCGGAAGATCACGCCCGGCTGCCTGTTCCTGCCATGGGTAGGAGAGAAGTTCGATGGCCACGATTTTATCGACATGGCCCTGGACAAGGGTGCCGCGGGCTGCCTGTGTGCCAGGCTGCCCCAGAATATCCGGCCGGACAAATTCTACATCAAGGTGGACGACACCCGCCTGGCTCTTCGGGCCATGGCCTCCGCCTACCGGGACAAGTTCGCCATTCCCTTCGTCCAGATCACCGGCAGCGTGGGCAAGACCACCACGAAGGAGATGATCGCTGCCGTCCTGGGAGCCAAGTACCGGACCCTCAAGACGCCGGAGAATTTCAACAACGACATCGGTACGCCCCTGACCCTCTTCGGTCTGGGACCGGAGCATGAGGCTGCTGTCATCGAGACTGGCATGAATCACTTCGGAGAGATCGAATATCTGGGTGCCCTGGTGCGGCCGGATGTGGCGGTGATCTCCAACATCGGTGACGCCCACATCGAATTCCTGGGCAGCCGGGAGGGCATTCTGAAGGCTAAGTGCGAGATCTTTGCACATCTGAAGGAGGGCGGACTGGTGGTCCTCAACGGCGACGATGCTCTGCTGAACACCGTCCAGGTGCCCTTCCGGACCGTCCGCTGCGGCCAGTCCGAGCACTGCCAGGCCCGCATCACGGAGATCGCGGACCACGGCGTGGACGGCATCACCTGCACGGTGGTGACGGAGAAGGATACCTACGCACTGACCATCCCCGCCCCCGGAGCCTACATGGCCTATTCCGCCTCCATCGCCGTAGCGGTGGGCGAGGAGCTGGGTCTCAGCCACGAGGAGATCGTCCGGGGTGCAGCGGCCTATGAGCCCGCCGGCTCCCGGATGCGGGTGGTCCATCTGCCTGAAGGCCGTATTCTGCTGGATGACTGTTACAACGCCAACCCCCAGTCGGTCACCGCGGCGCTGGAGGTGCTGGCAAAGACCGAGTGTGACCGCCGTGTGGCCGTGCTGGGAGACATGGGGGAGCTGGGGGCCTTGACGGACCAGGCCCACTACAACATGGGTGCCTTGGCGGCCATGCTGGGCATTGACTTTGTGGCGGCCATTGGCGAAAAGGCCGCCCGGATCGCGGACGGCACCGCCCAGAGCGGCGGCGAGGTCCTGCATTTTTCAACCAAGGAAGAAGCCCTCAAGACGCTGAAGGAGGAGCTGAAGCCCGGCACCGCCATGCTGGTGAAGGCCTCTCACGCCATGCACTTCGGCGCCCTGGTGGACGCGCTTCAGGAGGACTATGATTGAGATACAGGTAAACGGCCTGGTAAAATCCTTTGAGGTGGGGAAGAACGTCCTGGACGGCCTCACCTTTCAGATTGACCAGGGCGAGCGGGTAGGCCTGCTGGGGAAAAACGGCGCCGGCAAGACCACCCTGTTCAAAATACTGACGGGAGAGATCGACTACGACGAGGGCCAGGTGACCATTGGTCAGGGCCGCCGGGTGGGTCTGATCTCCCAGATTCCCGTGTACCCTGCCGGGTATACGGTGGAGGACGTGCTGCGCTCCGCCTTCGCCCGCCTGCAAAGATTAGCGGAGGAGATGGAGCTTCTGGCGGACCGTATGGCGGCAGGGGAGACCGACCCTGCTATCCTGCGGCGCTACGGCGCCCTCAGTGAGCGGTTCGAGGTCTTTGGCGGCTACGACACCGATGTGGCCGTCAACAAGATCGCCAATGGCCTGTCCATTTCCCGGGAAATGCGGGCCCAGTTGTTTGACAGCCTCTCCGGCGGCGAAAAGACCCGGGTGAACCTGGGCCGTCTGATCCTGGAGGACACGGACATCCTGCTGCTGGACGAGCCCACCAACCATCTGGACCTCCATGCCACGGAGTGGCTGGAGGAGTATGTCCGGGGCTTCCGGGGCACCGTGGTGACTATTTCCCACGACCGTTACTTCTTGGACCGCATTGTTACCCGGGTCATTGAGATCGCCGACGGCAAGGCGGAATTTTACAGCGGTAATTACAGCTTCTACGCCGTGGAGAAAGAGCGCCGGTTCCAGGAACGCATGAAGCAGTATGAAAAGGAACAGGCCAAAATTCAGCAGCTGGAAAAGGCTGCGGAACAGCTGCACCTGTGGGCCTTTATGGGCAACGACGCTTTGCACAAGCGGGCATTCTCCATGGAAAAGCGCATTGAGCGTATGCGGACCACCTCCAAGCCCACCAAGGCGAAAAAGATGGACGCCCGGTTCTCCACCGCGGAGTTCCACGGGGACGAGGTATTGGCACTGCGGAATCTGGCGAAATCCTATGGGGACAAGCACCTGTTCGAGGGCATCAGCCTGAAGATCGAGGGCGGTGAGCGAATTGCTCTCATCGGAGACAACGGCACCGGCAAGTCCACACTCATCAAAATGATCATGGGGGAGCTGTATCCCGATGACGGCCGCATCCGCACCGGCCCCCAGGTCAAGGCGGCCTACCTGCCGCAGATCATTCACTTCGACCATCCGGACTGGAATCTGGTGGAGAATATGATGGCCGCCAAGCGGGGCCTTTCCGCCCAGAGTGCCCGAAACCGGCTGGCGGCCTATGATTTCCGGGGCGAGGACGTGCTGAAGCCCGTCTCCATCCTGTCCGGCGGCGAGCAGAGCCGCCTGCGGCTGTGTATGCTGATGGATGACGACATTAACTTTTTGATTCTGGACGAGCCCACTAACCACCTGGATATCGCATCCCGGGAGTGGATCGAAGAGGCGGTGGAGGCCTACGACGGCACGCTGCTGTTCGTCAGCCATGACCGTTATTTCATTAACCGCTTCGCCACCCGTATTTGGGAGCTGGCGGACGGTACCATCACCGACTATCCCATGGGCTTTGCCCAGTACCGGCAGGTGAAGGCACAGGAGGAGGCGGAAAAGACAGAACCGCCAAAGCCTGTGAAGGAAAAGACCGTTACAGATCGGCCGCGGCCTGCCAATCGGGCTCAGCAGGCGGCCAGGAAGCAGTTGACCATCTGTGAGCGGGATATCAGCAAAACGGAGGAGCGGATCGCGGCGTTGGACGCCGACATGGAGGCTGCCGCCTGCGATTATGAAAAGCTGAATGAGTTTTTGAAGGAGAAAGAGGCCGTGCAGGCCGAGCTGGACAGCCTGTATGAACGCTGGGAGCAGCTCAGCGCGGAGGCGGGGGAGTGATCCTGCCGCAGAGAGAAATCCAATGAAATTATCTGAAAAGTTCCAATGCGTAGCGGCTGCTGTGCTGATTTTGACGGGGATTGTTCTTCGGTTTGTCCCCGGCGTGCGGTTTTCCAGCTATTTGTGCCTGTGCCTGGCGGGGCTGTGTATCCTGTGGCTGATTTTGGGACGCTGGGCGGAAAAAAGCAGAACCGGCAAGTGGTGTAAAAGGATATTCCTCGTTGGACTTTCGGCGGTGACGGTTTTGCTCTGCGCCTTTGAAGCGGTCATTGTGACCCGGGGCGAGGAGGACTGGTCCGCCATGCCCGTGGACGCCATTATTGTGCTGGGGGCTGGAGTCAATGGAGAATCGCCGTCCCTGACGCTGCAAACCCGCATCCGGAAAGCTGCGGAGTATGTGGAACTTCATCCGGAGGCCCCGGTGGTGCTGTCCGGCGGGCAGGGACCCGGGGAGAGCATCACTGAGGCGGAGTGCATGCGCCGGGCGCTTTGGACCAACAGTGAGGAATGGAACCAGCGGTATCTGCTGGAGGACCGCTCCACCAGCACGGCGGAGAATTTCGCTTTTTCCAAGGCGCTTCTGGAGGAGCAGGGCATCCAAACGGACACCGCCGTCATCGGTGTGGTGACCAACGATTTCCACATGTTCCGGGCAAAGCTGATTGCCCGGCGGGAGGGACTGACCACCGTAGGTGTCCCGGCGGAGCTGCCTTGGTGGTGGCTGACGGCCAATTATTATGTGCGGGAGGCCTTCGCCCTGGTCAAGACCCTGATTTTCGATTGAGGAGACATTTCATGAGCGACGTACTGTGTATCTATTATTCCAGAACGGGACATACCAAACAGACCATGGAGGAGATCGCCCAGGCCCTGGGGGCGGAGACCGTGGAGCTGCGGGACGGCGTGAACCGCAGCGGCTGGCAGGGCTGGCTCCGCAGCGGCCTGGACGCCATGCGGAAGACCACCCGGCCCCTGCGGAAGTTTGAGACCGGCCGGCCTCTGAAGGACTACCGGCTGGTGATCGTGGGTACCCCCGTCTGGGCGGGACGGTGCAGCTCCGTGGTGCGGAGCTTTTTGAAGGAGCATGGCGGCAGCCTGCGGAATACCGCCTATGTCATCACCCGGGGCAGCGAGGACAAAAACGAGGAGGTCTATGAGCAGATGGACCAGTACACGCCCTGCGGGCACTGCGCCGCCGTCTCTCTGCGGACCGGCTCCGTGGGCTATGCCTTCTGGGAGGAGGAGTTCCTGCGGCAAGTACGGGAAATCCTGAACCAGCAGTAGGGAGGGGCCTTTTTCAGAGATTTTGGAAAGGAGCACCCCCATGCTGGATAAACTAAAGCAGCTGGCCCTGCGGTATGAAGATCTGCAGGCCCAGCTGGCGGATCCCGCCGTTTACGGCGACATGGACAAGCTGAAAAGTATCAACCGGGATCTGAAGGAGCTGGGCCCGGTGGTGGAGGCCTATCACGCCTACCGGCAGGCCCTGTCGGACCGGGAAGCGGCGGAACAATTGCTCCATGACCCGGATTTCCGGGAGCTGGCCCAGGAAGAACTGGCCGACGCCGGAGCGCACCTGGAGCGGCTGGAGGAGGAGTTGAAGCTCCTGCTGCTGCCCAGGGATCCCAATGACCGCCGCAACGTCATCATGGAACTACGGGGCGGTGTCGGAGGAGAGGAGAGCGCCCTGTTCGCCCATTCTCTGCTGCGAATGTACACCATGTACGCCCAGTCCAAGGGCTGGAAGCTGGATATCGTAAACCTGAATGAAACGGAATTAGGCGGTGTGAAGGAGTGCAGCGTCGTCATTGAGGGCGAGGGCGCCTTCTCTCGGCTGAAATTCGAGAGCGGCGTCCACCGGGTCCAGCGGGTGCCGGAGACGGAGTCCGGCGGACGTATCCACACCAGCGCCGCCACTGTGGCGGTGCTGCCGGAGGTGGAGGATGTGGACGTAGAACTGAATCCGGCGGATATCGAGATGCAGGTGTTCCGCTCCTCCGGTGCCGGCGGACAGCACGTCAATAAGACCTCCTCCGCCGTTCGCCTGATCCACAAGCCCACCGGCACGGTGGTGGAGTGCCAGCAGGAGCGGAGCCAGTTCCAGAACCGGGACAAGGCCATGCGCGTTCTGGCCTCCAAGCTCTATGAGGAGGAACGGGAAAAACGGGATGCCGCCGAGGCGGCGGAGCGCCGCAGCCAGGTGGGCAGCGGCGACCGCAGCGAGCGCATCCGGACCTACAATTTCCCGCAGGGCCGGGTGACGGACCACCGCATCGGACTGACACTGTATAAGATCGACGCCATCATGGATGGCGACCTGGACGAACTGATCGACGCATTGATTACAGCAGATCAGGCGGAGAGATTGAAGAACGGCGCGGACGCCGACTAACCATAGAAGATAGAAACAGAGGCGAACATGATGCAGACGATTTATTATGACCTGCGGGACACCAAGGGACAGCAGAAAGAGATCGAGGAGAAGATCAGCGCCGCCGCCAAGATCCTGCGGGAGGGCGGTCTGGTGGGTATTCCCACGGAGACGGTGTACGGCCTGGCTGCCAATGGCCTGGACCCAGAGGCCGTCAAGCGGATCTTTGAGGCCAAGGGCCGCCCCCAGGACAACCCCCTGATCCTGACCATCCCCGGCCAGCAGTGGCTGCCCCGGTACTGTAAGGATATCCCCCCGCTGGCCTACGTGCTGGCCCGGAAGTTCTGGCCCGGTCCCCTCACCATGATCCTGAAGTGCCGGAAGGACGTGGTCCCCGACATTATTACCGCGGGCCTGGACACCGTGGCCATGCGCTGCCCCAACCACCCCG
Source organism: uncultured Clostridia bacterium (assembly GCA_945948185.1). Lineage (GTDB taxonomy): Bacteria > Bacillota > Clostridia > Oscillospirales > Oscillospiraceae > Oscillibacter. The sequence goes on from CAMFAL010000006.1 coordinate 7,527, forward strand.
TCACCCTGGCCATCATCCGGGAGGCGGGTGTTCCCGTGGCGGCCCCCAGTGCCAACACCTCCGGCCGCCCCAGCTGTACCACGGCACAGGATGTACTGGAGGATATGGACGGCAAGATCGAGGGCGTGGTGGACGGCGGTCCCTGCACCGTGGGCGTGGAGTCCACCATCCTGGACCTGACCTGTGATCCTCCCCGGCTGCTGAGACCCGGCGGACTGCCTCTGGAGGCCCTGGAGCAGATCATAGGTCCTGTCGCTGTGGACAAGGCCGTCACCGGACTGCTGGCTGAGGGCGAGCAGCCCAAGGCCCCCGGCATGAAGTACCGTCACTATGCTCCCAAGGCACCCGTGACCGTGGTCACCGGCGCGCCGGAGGCCTCCGCCCGGGTGATCCGGCAGCATGTGGGCCCCACCAGCGGCGTCATCTGCTTCGACGAGTATGTGGACTTCTTTAAAGACCAGAAGGTCCAGCCCCTGGGCCCCAGCGGCGACAAGCTGATCCAGGCCCAGCGGGTGTTTGACGCCCTGCGGGCTTTTGATTCCAGCGATGTGACGGAGATCTACGCCCAGTGCCCCGACAACCGGGGACTGGGACTGGCCGTCAGCAACCGCCTGAAAAAGGCGGCGGGCTTCCATGTCATTGAGGCGGACAGCCTGCGGGTGGTGCTGGGCCTTACCGGCGGCACCGGCGCGGGAAAAAGCAGCGCTTTACAGGCCATCGAAGACCTGGGCGGCATGGTGGTGGACTGCGACAAGGTGTACCACCGGATGCTGGCGGAGAACCAGGAGATGCGCAATGCCATCAACATGGTGTTTCCCGGTGTGTTCCGGCCGGACGGCTCTCTGAACCGCCAGAAGCTGGGTCAGGAAGTCTTTTCCAAGAAGGAACGGCTGGACAAGCTCAACAGTATCGTCTACCGCTTTGTGGTCCCGGAGATCCGGCGGCTGATCGGAGAGGGCGACGGCCTGTACGCCATCGACGCCATCAATTTGCTGGAGAGCGGACTGGATAGCCTCTGCGACCGTACCGTGGCGGTGACGGCCCCCATGGAGCTGCGGGTCCGCCGAATCATGGCCCGGGACGATATCCCGGAGCAGTACGCCCGCATGCGCATCAGTGCCCAGAAGCCGGACGAGTATTACCGCAATAAATGCGACTGTGAACTGAACAACGCTGCCGATACGCCGGAGGCCTTCCGGGAGGAGGCACGGCTGTATTTCAAGCGGCTGATCGACAGCATCAAGGAGGAAAAATCCCATGGATAAGGACGCATATAAGGAACTCAAGCAAAAGCTGCTGTCCACTAAAAAGAACGGCTATGACCTGGTGAGCGCCGGGGATCTGAAGGCCATGGAGGACTACTGCAAGGGCTATATGGCCTTTCTGGACGCCGGCAAGACAGAGCGCCTCTGCGCGGCCGAGACCATCCGCCTGGCGGAGGAGAAGGGATACAAGCCCTATGTCCGGGGCATGAAGGTAGAGAGCGGCGACAAGCTGTACCTCTGCAACCGGAGCAAGGCTGTCCTGCTGGCTCATATCGGCAAGAACTCCCTGGCGGAAGGTGCCCAGATCGCCGCCGCCCACATTGATTCTCCCCGGCTGGATCTGAAGCCCAATCCTCTGTATGAGGACAGCGAGCTGGCCTTCTTCAAGACCCATTACTACGGCGGCATCCGCAAGTACCAGTGGGTCACCATTCCCTTGGAGCTGCGGGGCGTGGTAGCCCTGAAGAACGGCACCAGCGTGAAGGTGAATATCGGCGGAGACCCCGGCGATCCCACCCTGGTCATCACGGACCTGCTGCCTCACCTGGGTCAGGAGCAGGCCAAGAAGCCCCTGGCCTCTGCCATCCCCGGCGAGACGCTGAACCTGTTGCTGGGCAGCCGCCCCATTGGGGACGAGGAGGAGTCCGGCCGGGTGAAGCTGGCGGTCATGCAGATCCTGAACGAGAAGTACGGCATCACTGAGGACGACTTGACATCCGCGGAGCTGGAAGCTGTCCCTGCTGTGAAGGCCTGTGACATCGGCCTGGACCGTTCCATGATCGGCGCCTACGGCCACGACGACCGGGTCTGCGGTTACGCCGCACTGAAGGCCCTGCTGGACCTGGAGGAAACGCCGGAAAAGACCGCCGTCTGCGTCCTGGCAGACAAGGAGGAGATCGGTTCCGACGGCGTGACGGGCATGCAGTCCGCCGCCTTCGACACCTTCATGGAGGACCTGTGTGCCGCCCAGGATGTGCCTGTCCGGGTGTGCTTTGAAAAGTCCTTCTGCCTCAGTGCTGACGTGACGGCGGCCTATGACCCCGACTACGCTGAGGTGTATGAGAAGCGGAATGCCGCCTTTGTCAACTACGGCATCGGCCTGTGCAAGTACACCGGTGCCCGGGGCAAGTCCGGCGCCAGCGACGCCGACGCGGAGACCGTGGCCTATGTCCGCCGCTTGTTTGACGAGGCGGGCGTGGTCTGGCAGATTGCTGAGCTGGGCAAGGTGGACGCCGGCGGCGGCGGCACCGTGGCCATGTATATGGCCAACCGCAACATTACCACCCTGGACGCCGGTGTGCCGGTGCTCAGCATGCACGCTCCCTTTGAGGTAGTCAGCAAGCTGGACTGCTGGGAGACCTACAAGGGTATGAAGGCCGTCTACCAGGCGGAGAAATAAGACGATCACACGAGCCCCCGTACCAACAGGTGCGGGGGCTTGCCGCTTGACAAAAGGCAACCTATTGCGTATAATGCGCAATAGGTTGCTTGTTTTGCGAGGAGGGAATTACCGTGGAGATCCCGGCAAGGGAATATCTGTTTGGCAGCATCTTTCTTTTGTCCAACATACTGCAGGCTCTGGGTGACGGCTATCTGGAGGAGATCACCTTGAAGCAGTGGCTGCTGTTGATTATGATTCATGTCATGGACAAGGACCGGCCCTCCGTGACGGAAGTGGCGGACTTTATGGGCAGCACCCGGCAAAATGTGCGGAAGATGCTGGAGGTTTTGGAGGGAAAGGGCTTTGTGGAACTGAGTCCAAATCCTCTGGACCGACGGACCCTGTCGGTAGCCCTGACGAGCAAGACGGAGCAGTTCTTTGTGCGGTTCCAATCCAAAGGTGATGCCTTCCTGGACAGACTTTTTGCTGGGATTCTACCGGAGGACCTGGAAGCCACCCGCCGGACGGTGGAAGCACTGTTTGAAAACATGGAAAGGATGGGGGAGGAGCATGTCTGATATCGTGGTCATTTATTCGTCCCATTACGGATTCACAGAGGCCTACGCCCGCTGGCTGGCGGAAGAGCTGACGGCGGACCTGCTGGAGGCCGGCAAGGTCAGGAAGGAAGATCTGGAAAAGTACGGCACCATCGTCTACGGCGGCGGACTGTACGCTGGGGGCGTCAACGGCATCTCCCTGTTGGTTAAAAACGCGGAACGTTTACAGGGAAAAAAGCTGTATCTTTTCACCGTGGGGGCTTCCGACCCGGCGGACCCGGAGAATGCTGCCAACATCCGGAACGGTATTGCCAAGGTCCTGCCGTCAACCATGCTGGAGGCCATTGGAATTTACCATCTGCGGGGCGGTCTGCGCTATTCCAAAATGAGCATGGTCCACCGGACCATGATGGCCATGCTGCGAAAGGTGCTGCTGAAAAAGCCGGAGGCGGAGCGGCGGAGTGAGGACAAAGCCCTGCTGGAGACCTATGGACAGGACATCAGTTTTTTGGACCGGGCTGCCATTGCTCCTCTGGTGGAGGACATCTGCAGGGAAGCGGCACAGACATGAAACACACCGTAAAAGACCGCCTTCGGGCGGTCTTTTTGGTGTCTTTTCGGGAGAAAATCCGCCGCTCCTGTCATTTTGCCCACGGAGGGTGGACAATCCGACAAAACTTTCCATGATTCCGCCAAAGGTTTTTTGCCCTATTGCGGTTGCGCACAAGGCAAAAATATGGTACTATGAGCGACGTGAAAGGACAAATGACCGTAGGAGGCGGACGAAATGGCAAAAACAATCAAATACTACATCGTAGCGGCGGACGCCCTGCCGGAGATCTTCATCAAAGTGGCCGAAGCCAAGCGGATGATGCAGACCGGTGAAGTGGAAACCGTGGGCGCGGCTACCCGGCTGGCCGGTATCAGCCGCAGCGCCTTTTACAAGTACAAGGATTCCGTGCAGCCCTTCAACGACATGAAGTCGGAGCACATTATCACCTTTTACGGCATGCTGAAGGATACCGCCGGTGTGCTGAGCCGGGTGCTGTCTGTGTTCGCGTCCTCCGGTGCCAACATCCTCACTATCAACCAGTCCATCCCTACCAACGGCTGTGCCGCCGTCACCATCTCTGCCGAGACCAGTGAGATGGCGGAGTCCCTGGAGCAGCTGCTGACCGACGTGTCAAGTCTGGACGGCGTGGTGAAGTTTGAGATCCTGGCAGGCTGAGAAGGAGAGAGAACATGATACAGATCGCGATCATGGGCCTTGGTACCGTCGGCACCGGCGTTGCCAAAGTCGTGGCGGAAAACGCCAAACAGATCGAGCGAAAGCTGGGTGAGCCCCTGCAGGTAAAGCGGATTTTGGTCCGCCGATTCAAAGACGGCCCTTACCGCCAGCTGATGACCGATGATTTCAAGCGCATTGAGGAGGACGACGACATCCGCGTGGTGGTGGAGACCATCGGCGGCGTGGAGGCGGCCTATGAGTACACCAAGCGGGCGCTGATGGCGGGCAAGCATGTGGTCACTGCCAACAAGCAGCTGGTAGCGGAACATGGCTGTGAGCTGCTGGAGCTGGCCAAGAAGAAAAACGCCAACTACCTGTTTGAGGCCAGTGTGGGCGGCGGCATTCCTATCCTGCACCCCCTGACCCAATGCATGGCCGCCAACCGCATCGACGAGGTGTACGGCATCCTCAACGGCACCACCAACTATATCCTGACCCGCATGGTCCGCACCGGTGCTTTCTTTTCCGATGCGCTGCGGGAGGCCCAGGCCAAGGGCTACGCTGAGGCCGATCCCACCGCCGACGTGGAGGGCATTGACGCCGGACGCAAGATCTGTATTCTGGCGGATTTGGCTTTTGGCCATCAGGTGGACCCGGACAAGGTCCCCATGGAGGGCATTACCAAGCTGTCCCTCCGGGATGTGAAGATCGCCGAACGGGCGGGCTACCGCATCAAGCTGCTGGGCCGGGCGGTCCGGCTGCCCGGCGGCGGACGCACTGCCTATGTGGCGCCCCATCTGATTTCCGAGGACAACCCCATCTCCGGGGTGGAGGATGTGTTCAACGCCGTCATGGTGAAGGGTAACGCCACCGGTGAGGTCATGTTCTACGGCAAGGGCGCCGGCGAGCTCCCCACCGCCTCCGCCTGCGTGGCGGACGTGATGGAGTGTCTCCAGGCCAGTCCCCGGCGGGAGGAGATCGGCTGGTCTCACGAGACAGCTGGGTTTGAAGACCCCCTGGAGCTCCACACCCGCTATTACTTCCGCATCGAGGGCAGCCTCACCGATGCCGCCATGGCCTTCGGTCAGGTGGAGGTCCTCAGCGAGGACGGCGAGACCGCCTTCCTGACGGACCGCATCAGCGGTCAGGATGCCATGCAGCAGTCCAAATTCCTGAACGTACTCGCCTGCATGCGGGTACTGGCATGATTTCCAAACGCCTTCCGTCCGCGTATAATAGGGCGGAGCCCCCAATCTGAAGCAAAGAAGGAAGCACGACTATGAGTTTGATCGTACAGAAATTCGGCGGCAGTTCCGTGAAGGACGCCCAGCGCATCCGAAATGTTGCCGGTATTATCGCGGAGACCTATTTGCAGGGCAACGACGTGATCGTGGTCCTGTCCGCCCAGGGCGACACCACCGACGACCTGATCGCCAAGGCGGAGGAGATCAACCCCCACGCCTCCAAGCGGGAGATGGATATGCTCCTGTCCACCGGTGAGCAGATCTCCGTGGCTCTGTGTGCCATGGCCCTGGAGTCCATGGGCCTGCCCTGCGTGTCCCTGGCGGCGTGGCAGGTAGGCATCCAGTCCACCAATGTCCATTCTGACGCCCGCATCAAGAAAATTGATTCCGAGCGCATCCAGTCCGAGCTGGATCAGCACCGCATTGTTATCGTCACCGGATTCCAGGGCGTGGACCGCAATGGTGATGTGACCACCCTGGGCCGCGGCGGTTCCGATACCAGCGCTGTTGCCCTGGCAGCCGCCTTCCGGGCGGACCTGTGCCAGATTTATACCGATGTGGACGGCGTATATACCACAGATCCCCGCGTCGTCCCCAACGCCCGCAAGCTAGAGGAGATCACCTACGACGAGATGCTGGAGCTGGCGTCTCAGGGCGCCCAGGTGCTTCACAACCGCAGCGTGGAGCTGGCAAAGAAGTTCAGAGTGAATTTGGAAGTCGTGTCCAGTCTGGAGCGTAAGCCTGGCACGAAAGTTAAGGAGGTCACCAAAGTGGAAAAAACCAATATTGCCGGTGTGGCAAAGGACACCAGCATCGCCCGTGTCGCCCTGATCGGCCTGCAGCATAACCCCGGCGTCGCTTTCCAGGTCTTTGACCTGCTGAGCAAGCACAACATCAACGTGGACGTGATTCTGCAGTCCATCGGCCGCGAGGCTACCAAGGATATCACCTTTACCGTACACAAAAAGGACCTGGAAGAGGTGGAGGATATCCTCAACGAGCACAAGGAGGCCCTGCGGTTCGACCATATCGAGGCCGACGAGCATATCGGCAAGGTCTCCATCGTGGGCGTGGGCCTCATGAGCAACTGCGGTGTGGCCGCCAAGATGTTCGAAGCCCTGTACGAGGCCGGCGTCAACATCCAGATGATCAATACGTCTGAGATCCGCGTCTCCGTCCTGCTGGACGAGGCCGATGTGAACCGCGCCGTCAAGGCTATCCACGCCAAGTTCTTCGACGAGATCTGAGAACATGACAAAGGGGCGTACATTTCCGTACGCCCCTTTCTGTATTCTTTCGGTTTACTTTTTCTTGTTTGATATGCTAGAATAAACCATTCAACAGAGACACTGTCTCGTCAGGAGGAAGCTTATGAACGCTATCGTGACTGTGATCGGCTGGGACCGGGTGGGCATCATCGCCGCCGTCTGTGCCCTGCTGGCTGAAAACAACGTCAATATCCTGGATATCTCCCAGACCATCCTGCAGGGGTCCTTCACCATGGTCATGGCTGTGGATGTGGGAGCCGCCACCGCCAGCTTCGGTGACCTGAGCGCCGCTTTGGAGGAGCTGGGCAGCGAGATGGGCCTGTCCATCCGCATCCAGCGGCAGGAGATTTTTGACGCCATGCATCAGATTTAAGGGGGAGAGGACCATGCTCAATCAAAAGGACATCCTCTCCACCATCGAGATGATCGACCAGCAGCATCTGGATATCCGCACCATCACCATGGGAATCTCCCTGCTGAGCTGCTGTGACCCGGATCCCAAGCGGGCCTGCGAGAAGATTTACGAGAAGATTACCCGCTACGCCGAAAAACTGGTGAGGACCGGCGAGAACATCGAGCGGGAGTTCGGCATCCCCATTGTCAACAAGCGCATCTCCGTCACCCCCATGGCTTTGGTGGCGGGGGCCAGTGACACGGAGGACTATGTGCCCTTTGCGCTGGCTCTGGACCGGGCGGCGGAGACCTGCGGCGTCAACTTCATCGGCGGATACTCCGCTCTGGTGCAGAAGGGCATGACCCTGGCGGACGAGAAGCTGATCCGCTCCATTCCCGAGGCTCTGGCCCGTACGAAGCTGGTTTGCTCCTCCGTCAATGTGGGCTCCACGAAGGCGGGCATCAACATGGATGCCGTGGCCCTCATGGGCCGCATTATCAAGGACACTGCCAAGGCCACCGAGGCTGATGACGGCCTGGGCTGCGCCAAGCTGGTGGTGTTCTGCAACGCCGTGGAGGACAATCCCTTCATGGCCGGTGCTTTCCACGGTGTGGGCGAGGCGGAGAAGGTCATCAATGTGGGCGTCTCCGGTCCCGGCGTGGTGCACCACGCCCTGCAGGCGGTGAAAGGCCAGCCCTTTGACGTGGTGGCGGAGACGGTGAAAAAGACCGCCTTCCGTGTCACCCGCATGGGCCAGCTGGTGGCACAGGAGGCCAGCCGCCGGCTGGATACACCCTTCGGTATTGTGGACCTGTCCCTGGCTCCCACGCCCGCCATCGGCGACAGCGTGGCCCGTATCCTGGAGGAGATGGGCCTGGAGACCTGCGGCACCCACGGCACCACGGCGGCCCTGGCCATGCTGAACGACGCGGTGAAGAAGGGCGGCGTCATGGCTTCCTCCAGTGTTGGTGGCCTGTCCGGCGCCTTTATCCCCGTCAGTGAGGACGAGGGCATGATCGCTGCCGCCCGGGCCGGTACCCTGTGCCTGGACAAGCTGGAGGCCATGACCTGCGTGTGCTCCGTGGGTCTGGATATGATCGCCGTGCCTGGCGACACCCCGGCGGAGACCATTTCCGCCATCATCGCCGACGAGGCGGCCATCGGTATGGTAAACTGCAAGACCACTGCCGTCCGCCTGCTGCCTGCCCCCGGCAAGAAGGTGGGGGACACCATCGAAATGGGCGGATTGCTTGGCAGCGCCCCGGTGATGCCGGTTCACCCGCAGTCCAGCGCGGACTTCATCGCAAGAGGCGGCCGGATTCCCGCACCCATGCATAGCCTGAAGAACTGAAAAAAGACCCCTGAAAGGAATTGCCTTTCGGGCAAACTGAAACGCAGGAGCCATGAGGCTCCTGCGTTTGATTTATTCCGCGAATTTTGCTTTGTCCCGGTCAATCTGCTTCTGATAGCGGTCCTGCTCGGAAAACACGCAGCCGCAGTATTTCTGCATATAGAAGCCCAGCTCCCGGGCCTTCTGGTTCCCGGCCCGGAAGTTGGGACGGAAATCCCGGTACAGGAATTCCACGCCATACTGCTTGGCGTACTTCTCCGCCGCCCGGATGATGCCCTCGTGGTCCTGATAGAGGCTTGCCAGCAGGGTGGAGGTGAACGCCTGAAAGCCGTGCTCGGCGGCGTAGCGGGCGGTACCCTCAATCCGGTGCTCATAGCAGTAGACACAGCGGTGCTCGATGTCATCCGCAACGCGGCGAACAAAATCCTTCAGGCCGTAGTCCTCCTGCACCCGAACCTCCATGCCGATGGTGGGGGCGTACTCCAACAGGCAGTCCCGCCGGGCCTGGTATTCCTTCCAGGGGTGGATATTGGGGTTATACCAAAACGCCACCGGTTCAATGCCCTCGGCCCGGAGGGGGTCAATACAGGAGAGAGAGCAGGGGGCACAGCAGGTGTGCAGCAGTACGGTTTCCATGGGAAAAGACCTCGTTTCTGTTCTGGATGGGACAAGTATATCATACCGATACAAAAAGGCCAATGAAAAGCTGTAAAATTTTCCTTAACGGATTCTTTACAATTTTTCGGTAGGTTGACGATTGCGTGAAATAAAAAAAGAGAGTAAGATACCAGTTAATGTGGAAATTTATCGCATTTGGCCGAAAGACGGCCGATGCACCGTGATCGAAGGAGGAACTCTCTTGAAAGTCGGTTTGGACGTCGGCTCTACCACCATCAAGTGCGTGGTGCTGGACGACGCGGACAAGATCGTATACAGTACTTATGAACGGCATTTCAGCCATATTCTGGAGAAGTCCGCCGAGCTGCTGCGGCGGGTAGGGACCCAGTACGCTCCCCGGGCAGACCTGGCCATCTCCGGCTCTGCCGGCATGGGCATGGCAGACAGCGTGCAGGTGCCTTTTGTCCAGGAGGTATTCGCCACCCGGGTGGCCGCCAATCGCCTGGCCCCCGGCACCGATGTGATCATTGAGCTGGGGGGTGAGGACGCCAAGATCCTCTTCCTGACGAACGGTACCGAGGTCCGAATGAACGGCTCCTGCGCCGGCGGCACCGGTGCATTCATCGACCAGATGGCCACCCTGCTGAAAATGACCGCCGACGAGATGGACGATGCCGCCCAGAAGGCGGAAAAGACCTACACCATCGCCTCCCGCTGCGGCGTATTCGCCAAGAGCGACGTGCAGCCCCTCATCAATCAGGGCGCCCGGGCGGAGGACATCGCCGCCAGCATCTATCAGGCCGTGGTGAACCAGACCATTGCCGGCCTGGCCCAGGGCCGGCCCATCAAGGGAAATATCCTGTATCTGGGCGGGCCGCTGACCTTCTCCCGCGTCCTGCGGGCGAGTTTTGACAAGACCCTGGGCGTTAAGGGTACCTGCCCGGAGAACAGCCTGCTGTTTGTGGCGCTGGGTGCCGCCTACTACTCCGACCAGACCTTTGATCTGGTGGAGGTGGCGGAGGAACTGGAGCGCCACGGCGCCTCTGAGACCTATCGCTCTCAGCCACCCCTATTTGAGAGTGAGGAGGAGTACGAGGCGTTCAAAGTCCGCCATGCCAAGGCCGCGGTGCCCCGGGTGCCCTTCGGTCCCGACTATGCCGCTCCAGTCCATATCGGCATCGACTCCGGCTCCACCACCGTGAAAATGGTGGTCATGGACCAGGAGGCCCGCATCCTGTTCACGGACTACCGCCCAAACCTGGGCAATCCCGTGCCCCTCATCCGGGAGGTCCTGCAGCAGCTCTATGACGAGCATCCGGCCCTCCACGTGGCCTCCGTCACCACCACCGGCTACGGCGAGGACCTGGCGAAAAACGCATTCCACGCTGATTACGGCGTGGTGGAGACCGTGGCTCACTTTACCGCCGCCCGCCACTTCATGCCCAACGTGGACTTCATCATCGACATCGGCGGCCAGGACATGAAGTGCTTCAAGATTGAAAACGGCGCTATCAGCAATATCTTCCTGAATGAGGCCTGCTCCTCCGGCTGCGGCAGCTTCCTTCAGACCTTTGCCCAGGCCATGGGCAAGGACGTGAAGGAGTTCGCCAAGCTGGGCCTGTTTGCGGACAGGCCCGTGGACCTGGGTAGCCGCTGCACCGTGTTTATGAACTCCAGTGTGAAGCAGGCCCAGAAGGACGGCGCCACCATTGAGAATATCTCCGCCGGTCTTTCCATCTCCGTGGTGAAGAACGCCATCTACAAGGTTATCCGTGCCGCCTCTCCCGAGGAACTGGGCCGTCATATTGTGGTCCAGGGCGGCACCTTCTACAACGAGGCAGTCCTCCGGGCCTTTGAGAAGGAGATGGGCGTGGAGGTCATCCGCCCCGACATCGCTGGTCTCATGGGCGCCTTTGGCGCCGCTCTGTACGGCCGGGGCAAAGCTGCTGCCGGACAGACCAGCCGGCTGCTGGACCGGGAGGCCCTGGCGGCCTTCCATCAGGAGACCCGCAGCGAGGTCTGTGGCCGCTGCGGCAACAACTGCCAGCTCACCATCAACACCTTTGCCGACGGCGGCACCTTCATCAGCGGCAACCGCTGTGACCGCCCTGTTACCGGCAAGGCCGATACCGGAGAGCGAAACCTGTACGCCTATAAGCGGAAGCTGATCCTGGAATACAAGCCTGTCCCCGGCAAGCGGGGTAAGATTGGTCTGCCCCTGTGCCTGAACATGTGGGAACTGCTGCCTTTCTGGCATTCCTTTTTCACCAAGCTGGGCTTTGCCGTGTACCACAGCCCCCTCTCCAGCCGGGACCTGTACCTGAAAGGACAGGGGACAATCCCCAGCGACACCGCCTGCTTCCCTGCCAAGCTGGCCCACGGCCACATCCAGTTCCTCAGCAAGCTGGGGCTGGACGCCATCTTCTATCCCTGCATGACCTACAATATTGACGAGGGCCTGGGAGAGAACCACTACAACTGTCCCGTGGTGGCCTACTATCCGGAGGTCATCGCCGGTAACTGCCCGGAGATCAAGGATACCAAGTTCATCTACGACTATGTGGGTATCCATCGTCCCAAGGATTTCACGAAGAAGATCTTCACCATTCTGCGGCGGGAATTTCCGGATATCACCAAGGGCGAGGTGAAGGACGCTGCCGATGCGGCTTACGCCGAGTACGCCCATCACATGTCCCTGATCCGCAAGGAGGGTGAGCGCATCATTCAGCAGGCCCGGGCCGAGGGCCGCCGCATCATTGTACTGGCGGGACGTCCCTACCATGTGGACCCGGAGGTCAACCACGGCATTGACACGCTCATTACCCGTTCCGGTGCGGCAGTCATTACCGAGGACTCTATCTCTGACCGGACCGCCAGGTTCCACACCTCGGTGCTGAACCAGTGGACGTACCACGCACGGTTGTACGCCGCCGCCAAATACTGCTGCACCCAGCCCGACATGGACCTGGTGCATCTGGTGAGCTTTGGCTGCGGTGTGGACGCCATTACCTCTGACGAAACGAGAGAGATCCTGCAGGAGGGCGGCAAGCTGTACACCCAGCTGAAGATCGACGAGATCACCAACCTGGGTGCTGTGCGTATCCGCCTGCGGAGCCTGTTTGCCGCTCTGGAAGAGCGGGAAGAGGAAGGAAAGGAGGCGTAACGGCATGGAGATGCAATATCCCGTTTTTACGGAGGACATGAAAAAGACCCACACCATCCTTATCCCCAACATGGCCCCCGTGCAGTTCCGCATCCTGGCGGCGGCTATGGAGTACAAGGGCTACAAGGTGGAGCTGCTGGGCAACTGCGGCAGTCAGGTCAGCGAGCTGGGACTGAAATATGTCCACAACGACACCTGCTACCCGGCCCTGCTGGTCATCGGCCAGTTCCTGGATGCTCTGGAGTCCGGGAAATACGACCTGGACCACACTGCCCTGATCATTACCCAGACCGGCGGCGGATGCCGGGCATCCAACTACATCTACCTGCTGCGCAAAGCCCTGGTGAAAGCCGGATACAGCCAGATTCCGGTACTGAGCCTGAACTTCTCCGGACTGGAGAAGGGCAACAGCCTGCCTATGGACCTGACCTTTATGCGCATGGCTCTGGCCGCCATCTACTACGGCGACCTGCTGGTGACGCTGAAGGCCCAGACGGCCCCCTATGAGATCCATTCCGGGGATGCGGCGGCCCTGCAGGATAAATGGCTGGACACCATCTGTGGTTGGGTCCATGAGGGAAAAGGCTTCTCTCAGCGGGAGATGAAGGCCGCCATGCCCAGGATCGCGTCGGAGTTTGCCGCCATTCCTGTCCACCGGGTACCCAAGGTGAAGGTAGGCGTGGTGGGAGAGATTTACGTGAAATACTCTCCCCTGGGCAATAACGATCTGGAGAACTTCTTGGCTTCCCAGGACTGCGAGGTGAATCTGCCGGGCCTCATGGGCTTCGTGCAGTACTGCGCCTATAACCCTAGCGAGACCGCCCGGCTCTATGGCGGTACTTTCCTGGAAAAGCATATCTCTGACCTGATCCTGGGCTACATCGCCCAGATGGAGAAGGTCATCATCGGCGCTTTGAAGGACAACGGTTACCACGCACCCCTGCCCTTCAGCGAGCTGACCAAGCTCACGGAGGGCCTCATCAGCAAGGGCGACAAGATGGGAGAGGGCTGGCTCCTGACCGCCGAGATGGCGGAGCTGATCCGCTCCGGCTACGAGAATATCGTCTGCGCCCAGCCCTTCGGCTGCCTGCCCAACCACATCTGCGGCAAGGGCATGATCAACAAGCTGCGGGATCTGTATCCCCAGGCCAACATCACTCCCATCGACTACGATCCCAGCGCCACCCGCGTCAACCAGGAGAACCGCATCAAGCTGATGCTGGCGGTGGCCAGGGAACGGCTGATGGAGAAAGATTCTACGGCGGAGAAATCTGCTTCGGAAGGGCAGAGCAAAACCGGTGAAAAGGAGCCTGCGCTGGTATGAAGGTCCTAGTCCTGATGGGAAGTCCACGGAAAAACGGCAATACTGCCGCGCTGCTGGTGCCTTTCTGCAAGGAACTGGAAAGTGCCGGGGCGGAGGTGGAGACTGTCTGGCTGTATGATCGGGACATCCGCCCCTGTGTGGCCTGCCGTACCTGCCAGAAAGACTGGGCCGTGTTCGGCTGCGCCCAGCAGGATGGTGTACAGGAGATTTTCAGCAAGGTGCTGGCCTGCGACCTGCTGGTCCTGGCGACGCCCATTTATGCCTGGTACTGCACGCCGCCCATGAAGTCCCTGCTGGACCGGCTGGTGTACGGTATGAACAAGTATTACGGCGATCAGAAAGGCCCCTCCCTGTGGGCGGGCAAAGCAGTGGCGCTGCTGGAGACCTGCGGCTACCGCCCGGAGAAGGGCTGTGACCTCTTTGAAGAGGGGATGCGCCGCTACTGCAAGCACTCTCAGCTGCGGTACCTGGGCAGCCACGCCGAGCGGCATCTGGGATACGATGTTCCATTCATGGACTCGGAAAAAGAAGCCCGCACCCGGGCTTTTGCGCGGAACCTATTGGATATGATCTGACGGAGAGGACTGCTTTTGGGCAGTCCTCTTTTTCCATACTTTCGAGGGGAAATAGAATTGACGAACGGGCATTTAAAGAGGTATAATAACATGATTTACTATGTACACGGAGGAACGGTTTATGTGGATCGCGGACAAGTGGCAGGATTATGAGCTGCTGGATTGCGGCGGAGGAGAAAAGCTGGAGCGCTGGGACAAGCAATATCTGGTGCGCCCGGATCCCCAGGCCATTTGGCAGACTCCTCATCAGAACCCCGCATGGAAGCGGGTGGGCGCCCGGTATCTCCGCAGCCAGACCGGCGGCGGCCACTGGGAGAAGAAGGCTCTGCCGGAGAGCTGGAAGGTCCATTACGGTGAGCTGACCTTCCAGGTGAAGCCCATGAACTTCAAGCATACGGGACTCTTTCCGGAGCAGGCGGTGAACTGGGACTTCGTGATGGAAAAGATCCGCAGTGCCGGCCGGCCCATCCGGGTGCTGAACCTGTTCGCCTATACCGGCGGTGCCACAGTGGCCTGCGCCAAGGCAGGTGCCAGTGTGTGCCATGTGGACGCAGCCAAGGGCATGGTGGCCTGGGCAAGAGAAAATGCGAAGCTCTCCGGTCTGGAGGAGGCCCCCATCCGTTGGATCATTGACGACTGCGCCAAATTCGTGGAGCGGGAGATCCGCCGGGGCAAAACCTACGACGCCATCATCATGGACCCGCCATCCTATGGCCGTGGTCCCGGCGGCGAGGTGTGGAAGCTGGAGGAAAACCTCTATGACTTCGTGAAGCTGTGCGCCGGAGTGCTGTCGGACAAGCCCCTGTTTGTCCTGATCAACTCCTACACCACGGGCCTGGCCCCCTCGGTGCTGGGATATCTGCTGAACATCCTGGTGGCCAACAAGTACGGCGGCAAGTGCACCTGGGACGAGCTGGGCCTGCCCGTCACCGAGACCGGCCTTGCCCTGCCTTGCGGTGCCACGGGAAGATGGTTCAGCGAGTGAAAACGGAAAGTGAGACCTGACATGTCTGCGATCATTGAAACAAAAGAGCTTCGCTTCGCCTATCCCGCGGAGGAGGGCGGACAGCCGGTGCTTGCCCTGCGGGGCGTGGACCTGACCATTGAGAAGGGCAGTTTCGTGGTGGTGCTGGGCCATAACGGCTCCGGCAAGTCCACCCTGGCAAAGACCTTCAACGGTGTGCTGCTGCCCGCGGGCGGCAAGGTATATGTGGAGGGGATGGACACCCTGGACGAAAACCTGCTGCTGGCCATCCGCCAACGGGTGGGCATGGTGTTCCAGAACCCCGACAACCAGATTGTCGCCAATGTGGTGGAGGAAGACGTGGCCTTTGCCCCGGAGAATCTGGGGGTACCTACGGAGGAGATCCGCCGCCGGGTAGACGACGCCCTGAAGGCCGTAGGCATGAGCGAGTTTGTGACCCACGCGCCCCATCTGCTGTCCGGCGGTCAGAAGCAGCGCATCGCCATTGCCGGCGTCATCGCTATGGAGCCCGCCTGTATCGTGCTGGACGAGGCCACCGCCATGCTGGATCCCATCGGGCGGCAGGAGGTGTTGTCCACCGTTCACCGGCTCAACCGGGAGAAGGGCATCACCGTGATCCTCATCACCCATCACATGAACGAAGCGGAGGAGGCGGACCGTGTTATCGTCATGGACGATGGCGTGATGGCTATGGACGGCACGCCCAAAGAGGTGTTCACCCGGATCGACGAGCTGCGCTCCATGGGCCTGACCACACCGGACACAGTGGACCTGCTGGACCGCCTGCGGAGGGACGGCTGGCATGTGTCCCTGGACGCCCTGACAGTGGATGAGTGCGCCGACGCCATTGCGGCGGCGCTGGGCTAAACGACACGAAAGGGAAGAGACGATTTGGAACCGATATTACAGATCAAAAACCTGACCCATACCTACGGCATCGGCACGCCCTTTCAGCGCAGCGCGGTGGAGGATATGAGCTTTGACGTGCATGAGGGAGAATTTCTCGGCATCATCGGCCACACCGGTTCCGGGAAATCCACCCTGATCCAGCACCTGAACGGCCTATTGAAGCCCACGGCAGGCCAGGTCCTGCTGGCGGGGAAGGATATTTGGGCGGAGCCGAAAAAGATCCGGGACGTGCGGTTCCGGGTAGGCCTAGTGTTCCAGTATCCGGAGTACCAGCTCTTTGAGGAAACTGTCTACAAGGACATTGCCTTCGGTCCTGCCAACATGGGCAAGACCGGGGATGAACTGGACCGCTGTGTCCGGGAAGCCGCCCGCCTGGTTGGCATCCGGGACGACCAGCTGGACAAGTCCCCCTTTGAACTCTCCGGCGGCCAGAAGCGCCGGGTGGCCTTGGCGGGCGTCATGGCTATGGAGCCGGACGTGCTGATCCTGGACGAGCCCACCGCGGGCCTGGACCCGGCGGGCCGGGAGAATCTCATGGCCAACATCCGGGACTACCACCGCAACAAGCACAAGACCATCATTCTGGTCAGTCACAGCATGGATGAGATTGCTCAAAACGTGGACCGAATCCTGGTCCTGAAGGGTGCTCATATTTTGATGAGCGGCACGCCGGCGGAGGTCTTTGCCAGAGGCGGCGAGCTGATGGCGGCGGGACTGGATGTACCCCAGGTGACCCGGGTGGCCATAGCGCTGAAACAGCGGGGCCTGGACATCGACCCGGCGGTCTACACCGTGGAGGCGCTGGAAGCGCAGCTCCTGGCGCTGCGGAAAGGCGGTGCCGTATGCTGAAGGATATTACCCTGGGTCAGTATTTTCCCGGAACGACAGTGGCCCATAAGCTGGACCCCCGTACCAAAATTCTGCTGGTGGTGCTGTATATTGTGGCGCTGTTCTGCGCTAAGGGCGTGGTGGGCTACGCACTGATGGCACTGTGTCTGGCCGCCTGTGTCCGGATCTCCAAGGTGGGCATCAAGCAGTTGATGCGGGGACTGAAGCCGGTACTGTTTATCATCATCTTCACCGGCTTATTAAACCTGTTTTTCACCCCTGGAGACACCTATCTGCTGGAGTGGGGCTTCCTGCGTATCTCCATGGAGGGCCTGCGGAACGCTGTCTTTATGGTGCTGCGGGTGATGCTGCTTATCATGGGAACCTTCCTGATGACCTACACCACCAGCCCCATCAGCCTCACCGACGGCCTGGAGCGGCTGCTGAACGGCCTGAAGCGGTTCCATGTGCCGGTCCATGAGCTGGCCATGATGATGTCCATCGCCCTGCGGTTCATCCCCACCCTGATCGAGGAGACGGACAAGATCATGTCCGCCCAGAAGGCCAGGGGCGCGGACTTTGAGAGCGGAAATATCATCCAGAAAGCCAAGGCTCTGATCCCCATTCTGGTGCCGCTGTTTATCAGTGCCTTCCGCCGGGCCGACGAACTGGCCACGGCCATGGAGTGCCGCTGCTACCACGGCGGCGAGGGCCGGACCAAGCTGCATGTGCTGAAATATCAGCGGCGGGACTATATTGCTCTGACCATCGGAATTCTGGTGGTAGCGGTGATTCTGACACTGCGGCATTTCGGGCTGTAACGGAATGCTTTTGAAGGGAGGCTGGCGTTATGGGATCCCTGAAAAAGAATGGGCTGCCGCTCCTGTCCTTGGCTCTGTGCGCCGTTCTCACCGTGGCGCTGGTCCGACAGAGCGCGGAAGTCGGCAGTCTGCGGGCGGAGTTGGCGGAGGAGCACCGGACGGAGGAGGATTTGGCGGAGCGCCTGGACGAGACGGATACCGCTTTGAAATCGCTGCAAGCCAGTCAGAACCAACCGCCGATTTCTGTCTCTTTCGCGAATCCATCTGTGAATACCAGGGACCGGATGCTGACCGTGGATATCATTGCGGAACTCCCGGATGCGGATGAATATAGCTCGACGATCGGCTTCTGCCGGGTGGGAGAGTCATACCGTATGGCTTGGAAAATAGAGTATCTCTATCGGAACGGAGTCGGGATATACATGCAGACGGTGACATTTCCTCTGGACCTGGAGATGGGACTGGAGCTGCGGCTGGAGGATGACGCCGTGCTGTTCAGCAGTGATTCCATTGCGGAACTGCTGCCGGTGCGGCTTAACTATGGCGGTACTTCCTGGCACTTCGACAGCCAGGGGCAGAGGCTTTACCAGTGCGACTGGGGTGCCGATCTGATGGACCCGGCGGGGAACGAGGTGCAGGCGCTGGACGGCGAATTCCGGGTTTACCGGAATGGAACTCTGGTATTCACCGGGCGGCAGATGCCTGATAACTGCAACGTGGAAGCGGACGGGGAGATTTTGGATAGTGTCGGCCTGGACTGTTCTCCGGGGGACCGTATGCGGCTGTGCTATGCCTGTACGGATGCGTTTGGCCTGCGGTATGAGTTTCCAATTTGGGAACAGCTTGCCATGCGGTGGGATGACATGGAGGAAGTGCCGCTGTCCCGCCGCCCCACCGTCACCTGGCCGGAATAAGGAGTTTGACCGACTATGCGTAACATTGCATTAAAATTGATGTACAACGGCACCGCCTACCACGGGTGGCAGGTCGCAGCGTAAAGAAAATATGCCAGTGGCATATTTTTAGCGTAGACTCCGCCGGCTATGCTGGCGGAGGGGAACTAAAGTAGAAGAAAGATAATCGAACCGTGGGAGGCGGACATGAGGAATATAGCACTGAAATTGATGTACAACGGCACCGCCTACCACGGGTGGCAGGTGCAAAAGAACGCCGTTACCGTCTGCGAGACGCTGCAGAAGGCCCTGGAAAAGATTACCGGGGCGCCGGTGCACCTCACCGGCTGCGGCCGCACCGACGCCGGCGTCCATGCGGAGCACTACATCGCCAACTTCCGCACTGAGAGCCGCATCCCCGTGGACCGGCTGCCCTTTGCCGTCAATACCCACACTCCCGAGGACATTATGGTGAAGGAGGCCCTGGAGGTGGCGGAGGACTTCAATGCCATCGGCTCCTGCATCAAGAAGGAATATACTTACCGCATTTACAACTCCCGCTTCAAAAATCCCTTCTATGTGGACCGGGCCTATTTCTATCCCAAGAAGCTGGACGAGGAGTTTTTGAACCGGGCGGCCCACATGTTTGTGGGCACTCATGACTTCAAGGCCGTCCGCTCCGTGGGAACGGAGACGAAATCCACGGTCCGCACCATCTACTGGTGCGATGTGACGCGGAACGGAGACCTGCTGGAGCTGAAGGTCTGCGCCAATGGCTTTTTGTATAACATGGTACGGGCCATCACTGGCACGGTCCTCTATGCGGCGGAGGGAAAATTCGCCCCGGAGGATATCCCTGCCATTCTGGAGAGCGGAGACCGCCGCCTGGCGGGCCCTACCGTGCCTCCCGGAGGACTGTACCTGACGAGACTTTGGTATGAGGATGAACGACTCAATGGCTGAGAGAACGAATAACATCTGGAATGACGACGACGGCGAGGAGGAGCAGGTTCCCCGGAAAAAGCACCGGGTCCTGAAAGGCTTCCTGCTGTTTTTCCTGACACTGGTGGTGGTCCTGGGGGTGGTGCTGATAGCCGCCTGGCGGGACGGCACCGGCTTTGACGCCCTGCGCCGCTATTTCAGCTATGGCAAGGCCGAGGAGGCCAGCGGCACTGCCGCCTACCATTACGACGCCTCCGCCCGAAACCGCTTCGCTCTGTTGGAAAACCGGCTGGTGGTGCTGTCGGACACCCGCCTTTCCATCCTGAGTTCCAGCGGAGAAGAAGTTTGGTCCGCTACGGTCAATATGACTGCTCCAGCCCTGTGTGAAGGCGGCGGCCGTGTGGCAGCCTATGATGTGGGCGGCACGGAGCTGTATGTGCTGGACCGGGATGGTGAGCTGCTGCACCTGACGGCAGCAGAGGAGGAGCCCTTCATCGCGGCTACCCTCAACGACAGCGGTTGGCTGGCGGTGACAGCGGAAATGAAAGGTTATAAGGGATGGGTGCGTGTATACAACGACGAGCAGGGGGAGGTAGCTGAATTTAAATCTTCCCGGCGGTTCGTGACGGATGCTTATGTGACGGACGACAATACCCGATTGGCAGCGGTGACTCTGGGCCAGGAGGACAGTGTGTTCGTCAGCAATGTGGTGATGTACGACCTGACAAAGCCCGGAGAAGCCGAAGTCGCGGCGGATTACAGCGTGACGGACGGCCTGGTGGCAGTTATCGGCCAGCAGGGAGACCGATTGGTAACGGTGTCGGACACCTGCCTGACCTATGCCGGGACGGACGGAAAAGTCAGCGCAGCCTATACATACAGCGGCCTGTATCTCCGGGGCTACGCCCTGGGAGGCGACGGCTTTGCGGCACTGCTGCTGAACCGCTATGAATCCGGCAGCGTGGGCCGCTTGGTGACGGTGAGTCCGGACGGCGCGGAACTGGCGTCTTTGGATGTGAACCGGGAGGTGCTGGACATCTCTGCCGCCGGACGCTACCTGGCGGTGCTGTACACCGACAGCCTGGTGATATACAACCAGGACCTGCAGGTATATGCCTCCCTGAACGGCACAGACTTCGCCACCGGTGTGCTTCTGCGGGCGGACGGCTCCGCCCTGTTGCTCTCCGCGGAGAACGCGGGCCTGTTTTTGCCGTAAACGGCAGAAGTTTCAGGGAAATTCATAAAACGTTTACATGCGGAAAGGTAGGCAATCGTGACAACAGCTGTTATAATAGATGCCATCGTGGTAGTGGTTCTGCTGGCTTTCAGCATCCGTGGTGCAAAACAGGGCCTCGTCCGTGCCCTGGCCGGACTGGTCATGGTGATTGTGGCTCTGGTGGGCGCAGGGATGATCGCTGCCACCTTCTCGGGCCCCGCTGCCAAGCTGGCGGCGCCCGTCATCCAGAAGCATATCACCAGCCGGGTGGAGGAGGCCATGGCGGCCCAGACTGATGACGCTCCGGGGGAAGAAGCCGGGGAGGAGACCCAGGCAGAGGCCTTGCTGGCCCTGCTGGGCCTGGACGAGGACGTGCGTGACTCCCTGGCGGAGCAGGCGGAAGAACGCGTCCGGGATACCGGCGCCTCTATCGTCTCCGCGGTGGTGGAGAGCATGGTGGGCTCCATTGCCTACGGTGCGCTGTTTATTCTGTCCTTCCTGGTACTGCTGCTGTTGCTGCACGTGCTGGTGGGAGCCATGGATCTTGTCATGAAGCTGCCGCTGCTTCATGGTCTTAATAGCCTGGGCGGCGGTGCCCTGGGCCTGATCGAAGGCACTCTGGTGCTGTTCCTGGCAGTCTGGGCAGCCCGGCGGCTGGGAATCTCCTTTGAAACGGAGACTCTGGCGGAGGCCCATATTTTACGGATATTCACGACCAACACGCCTTTGAGCCTGTTGTCGTTTCTTCATTAACGATGGAGGTATATAATGCAGCCGACACTTTGTTCAAGATGTAAAAAGAATGTGGCCGTGGTGTTCATTTCCAAAATGGATGGTGACCGCACGATCAATGAGGGACTGTGCCTGAAATGCGCCAAGGACCTGGGACTGCCCCAGGTGGATGATATGATGAAGCGCATGGGCATCTCCGACGAGGATCTGGAGACGATCAGCCAGGAAATGATGAATGCCATGACCGGCGTGGAGAACATCGAGGATCTCCCCGGCGGTGACGAGGCCGATGAGGACGAGGAAGAGGGCAAGACCGCAACCTTCCCCTTCCTGAACCGCCTGTTCTCCGGCGGCGATGTGCCCCGCAGCGAGAACCCAGAGGAGGGCGGCCAGCAGCGGGACCGCAGGGAGAAGAAAGAGCCCAAGAACGGCAAGCGGAAGTATCTGGAGAATTACTGCATTTCCCTGACCCAGAAGGCCAAGGACGGCAAGCTGGACCCGGTCATCGGCCGCACCCAGGAGATCGAGCGGGTGGTGCAGATTCTGAACCGCCGCCAGAAGAACAACCCCTGCCTGATCGGTGAGCCCGGTGTGGGCAAGACCGCCATTGCGGAGGGGCTGGCCCAGCGCATCGTGGACGGTGACGTGCCCTTCAAGCTGCGGGATAAGGAGGTCTACCTGCTGGACCTGACGGCCCTGGTGGCCGGCACCCAATTCCGGGGTCAGTTCGAGAGCCGGATGAAAGGTCTCATCGACGAGGTGAAGCGCCTGGGCAACATCATCCTGATGATTGACGAGGTCCATAATATCGCCGGCGCCGGCGACGCAGAGGGCAGCATGAACGCCGCCAACATTTTGAAGCCCGCCCTCTCCCGGGGTGAAATTCAGGTGATCGGCGCCACCACCTTCAATGAGTACCGGAAATCCATTGAGAAGGACAGCGCCCTGGAGCGCCGCTTCCAGCCCGTTACCGTCAACGAGCCCTCCATCGAGGATTCTATCCAAATTCTGAAGGGCCTGGCCCCCAACTATGAGAAGTACCACGGCGTGAAGATGTCCGACGGCATCCTGCGTCAGGCGGTGGTGCTCTCCGAACGGTACATCACCGACCGCTTCCTGCCGGACAAGGCCATCGACCTGATTGACGAGGCCTGCTCCGACCTGAACCTGAAGGATCCGGACATCTCCCGGCGCATGGAGATCCAGCGGGAGCTGGACGACTACGAGAAAGAGCGGACTATGCTGGAGGAAAAGGAGGAGAAGGCCGAGGGTGACTACGCCCGCATGGCGGAGCTGAAGAGCCGGGAGCTGCAGCTTCATACAGAGCTGGACGGCCTGATCGCCAAGGGTGACCCGCAGCTTTCCATGGAGAATCTGGCCCACGTCATCGAGCTGTGGACCAAGATCCCTGCCGCCAAGATTCGGGAGCAGGAGTTCCAGCGCCTCAGCCAGCTGGAGGAGCGCCTCAAGAGCCACATTATCGGTCAGGACGAGGCTGTGTCCGCCGTGTCCGCCGCCGTCCGCCGCAACCGGGTGGGCATTTCCTCCAAGCACAAGCCCGTCAGCTTCATCTTCGTGGGTCCTACCGGCGTTGGCAAGACGGAGCTGGTGAAGCAGCTTGCCACGGACCTGTTCAACACGCCGGACGCCCTGATTCGGCTGGATATGTCCGAGTTCATGGAGAAGCACTCCGTCTCCCGCATTGTGGGCTCTCCGCCGGGGTATGTGGGCTATGACGAGGCAGGCCAGCTGACGGAGAAAATTCGCCGCAAGCCCTACGCTGTCATCCTCTTCGACGAGATCGAGAAGGCACACCCCGATGTTCTGAATGTACTGCTGCAGATTCTGGACGACGGCGAGATCACCGACGCCCATGGCCGCAAGGTGAACTTTGAGAACACCATCATTGTCATGACTTCCAATGCCGGCAGCGCCACCAAGGAGGGCACCGTGGGCTTTGGCCGTACCCAGCAGGAGCAGGACGCCGACCGGGCTATGAAGGCCCTCCAGCAGTTCCTGCGGCCGGAGTTTATCAACCGGGTGGACGCGGTCATTACCTTCAACCGACTCACCGAGGAGCACTTCCAGGCCATTGCCCGCATTATGCTGGATGAGCTGAAGGATTCTCTGAAGGACAAGGGCATTACCTTCACCTACGATGACGCACTGGTGGCCTTCCTGACCCATAAGTCCTTCTCCCGGACCTACGGCGCCCGGAACCTGCGGCGCACCCTCCAGAAGGAACTGGAGGATCCCATGGCCACGAAGATCATCGACAGCTACGAAAGCCCCATCACCCAGGTGAAGGCCACCGTGGAGGACGAGGCTGTGAAGCTCTATACCCTGTAAGGGAATGGAGGGGGAACTGTGAAACTGTTTCGCAAGGATATGGACCCCCGCTGCGCTTACTGTCAGCGGGGCCAGCAGATCAACGAGCGGGAGGTGGCCTGCGTAAAGCGGGGCATCGTTCCCATGGAGGACCACTGCCGGGCTTTCAAGTACGACCCGCTGAAGCGGGTGCCGCCCCGTCCCGCCGCACTGGATACCGGAAAGCTGAAGGACGAGGACTTTTCCCTGTAATACACCAAAGACATCCCTGTGGGGCGGTCTCTGGCCGCCCACCGGCGGCTGGGACCGCCCCGCTGCGTTACGAAAGGAGTACCGTATGAAGATCGAGAAAGTCTGGACCCTCTGCTTCAGTGCCACAGGTAACACAGACCGGGTGGTAACTCTGCTGGGAAAGGAACTGGCGGCGGCCCTGGGAGCACCGCTGGAGCAGATCACATTCACCAGGCCCGGGGAACGTGAACAGGTATATACCTTTACAGAGACTGATCTGATAGTGGTGGGCTCGCCCACCTATGCCGGAAAGCTGCCCAACAAGATCCTGCCGGACTTCCGGGAGAAGCTGCGGGGAAACGGTGCCCTGGCAGTGGCGGCAGTGACCTTCGGCAACCGGGCTTACGACAATTCCCTGGCGGAGTTGTGTGCGGTCCTGGAGGACGACGGCTTCCATACAGTGGCTGCCGGAGCCTTTGTGGGCCGCCATGCTTTCACTGATGAGCTGGCCTATGGACGCCCTGGTTGGAGCGACGAGTTTGAGATGAAATACTTTGTCAAGCAAGTAGCTGACAAGGTAAAAAGCTTAACAGATATTCCGACTCCTGTCCTGGTGCCCGGAGACTCTGAGGCACCCTATTATATCCCCAAGGGCACCGACGGCCAGCCTGCCAAGTTCCTGAAAGCCAAGCCCAGGACCAATCTGAGCAAGTGCACCAACTGCGGCGCCTGCGCCCGCCTGTGCCCCATGGGGGCCATTGATCCGAAGGACGTTTCCAGCGTTCCCGGCACCTGCATCAAGTGCCAGCGGTGCATCCGCAAATGCACCAAGGGGGCCAAATACTTTGACGATGAGGCCTTCTTGTCCCATGTGAAGATGCTGGAGACGAATTTCATGGACCCGAAGGAGAACGAGGTGTTTCTGTGAAACGGATAGCAGAGGCTGCCAGACTGATTCTGCTGTTGGCAGGCAGCAATGCCGTGCTGCTGTTTTTGATGCTGGGCGGCGGTCTGCCGGCTGCGGCCGTCTGTCTGGTATTGCTGGCTGCTTTTGCGTACATCAACCTGCGGCCTATTCCCAGGACTGCTCCCATGAAGCGCATCTACCAGCTGTCTGCTGGCTGTGAGCTGCTGCGGCTGTTTCTCATTACCGCCACGGTGAATGCAGTCTGGTTGCTGGCGCTGCTGCCCTCTGCCATCCGGGATGCCAACAGCAGCGGCTTTTTCTCCGGCATTTGGATGCTGGTCTGGGTGTTCAACGCCCTTGCCATCCTTCTGCTGGAAGCCATCCTCTTCTGGAACGGCATGATCCGGGTCTATCTGACCTCTGTCCAGCTGGGACTCAAACACCGTGTTTTGGCAGCCCTCTGCGGCTGGATTCCGTTTCTGAACATCTGGTATCTGAGAAAGATCATCCGCATTGTTGCGGACGAGGCGGAGTTTGAAACAGAGAAATGGGAACTGGACGAAACCAGGGCGGAGAGTGAGATCTGCAAAACGAAGTATCCCATTCTGATGGTTCACGGGGTGTTTTTCCGGGATTTCCGCTATCTCAACTACTGGGGGCGTATCCCCAAAGAATTGAAGCGCAATGGCGCCGTAATCTATTATGGCCAGCAGCAGTCCGCCGCTTCCGTGGAGGACAGCGGGGAGGAACTGGCTGCCCGCATCCGACAAATTCTCGACGAGACCGGGGGCGAAAAGGTGAATATTATCGCCCACTCCAAGGGCGGCCTGGACAGCCGTGCCGCCATCTCCCACTGCGGAATGGCGCCTTATGTTGCCACCCTCACCACCATCAACACCCTCCACCGGGCCTGCATCTACGCGGAATATCTGCTGAACAAGGTTCCGGAGGCCGCCCGGCAGAAGATCGCCGCCGCCTACAACACCACCTTGAAGCGCCTGGGGGATGAGAATCCCGACTTTCTGGCGGCGGTGACGGACCTGACGGAAAGCACCTGTCTGGCCCGGAACGAGACTACGCCGGACATGCCCGGCGTGGTGTACGAGAGCGTTATGTCCTGCTGCAAAAAAGCTCAGCAGGGCAAGTTTCCCTTAAATGTCACCTATCCCATCGTCAGGCACTTCGATGGCAAAAATGACGGCCTGGTGTCCGTGGAATCCGCAAAATGGGGCACAAAGTTCATCCTGCTGGAGCCGGAAGGGAAGCGGGGCATCTCCCACGGCGACGTGGTGGACCTGAACCGGGAGAATATACCGGGCTTCGATGTGCGGGAATTTTATGTTGACCTGGTGAAAGATCTGAAACAGCGGGGATATTAAAAAACCGGCGTCTAAAGGACGCCGGTTTTTTCAGCCGCAGTAGGTTTTATAGAGCTCTACGTGGTCGTAAATGGCCCGCCAGGCACTGTATGCGTTGCCGGTGACGCAGATGAATTCTCTGCCGGTGCTGTCCTCACCCCAGCTGGCGGCGCAGGAGCCGGACTGGAGCACAAAACCCGTCTTGGCGCCTACGGCCCGGACGGCCTGTTCTGTGTCGTGGTCTTCGATCTTCCGCAGGAACCAGTTGGAGAGGGTCTGCCCCTCCGGGTGCTGCTCCGTGGGAGCGGTCTGATAGGTGTGGGCAGAAAGGACCTCCCGGCACAGTTCGTTGTCCATGGCGGCGCTGAGAATGATTGCCATGTCCCGGACGGTGCAGTAGTGATCCGGGTCATACAGTCCCACGCAGTTGGTGAAGTGGGCAGTATCGGAAAGTCCCAGTTTCTCCAGCTTTTCGTTCATCAGCTCCACAAAGGCCTCCTGGGACCCGGCCACGTAAGTTGCGAGTCCCAGGGCCGCGTCGGCACCGGAGGAGAGGATGGTGCCGTACAGCAACTCCCGCACCGTGGCCGTCTCACCCACCTCGTAGCCCACCACGCTGCAGTCGTGGACATAGCAGTAATCCGTGATATCGATGGTGATGGTGACGGTGTCATCCAGACTTTTCAGATTTTCAACGGCCACCAGCAGCGTCAGAATTTTTGTCATGGAGGCGGGGTTGATGACAGTCTCAGAGCTTTTCTCTGCCAAAATGTTGCCGCTGGCCCGGTCCACCACCACGGCGTAGGCGCTGGGAAGGGTGTCGTCCAGCTGGACGGTATCCGCCGTGGCGGAGATGGTGTAGACGGCGGGCTCATCCGGTTCCACCGGAAGGACCTCCGGCATCACGGCGGGGACGGCAGCGGGGGCCTCGGGCTGAGGCTCTTCTTCAGGCCGGTGAGCATTTCGCAGGAGAAAGACCGCCAGAAGAATGGCCAGGATGATGAAGGGGGCGGTCTGTAAGAGCAGGCGCCAGCGGCGGGCCTGCTGTTTCTTTTTTCGGGCTGCTGTGCGCTGGGCCCGCCGTCGGGCCCGCTCCTCGTCGCTGAGGATGGGTTCATATGAATGGTCCATGAAGGGCTCCTTGTTTTGAATAGTGTATCCATTATAACAGAGACATGCCTGGATTGCATCAGGAATCTATGAAATTTTGAAAAAGCGGGAGGAAGGGACTGTCAGGCCAAGGTGTGGCCGCATAGCCTGAAATTGAGATCAGCAATGGAGGAGACGGCTATGGCACAGGTGACAAACTTTTTCGTAGGCGCCAACAGCGGCGAGGGCTTCCGGAACCTCTTCGGAGAGCTTCTGGAGCTGGAGGATACATACGATTTTATGGTACTGAAGGGCGGTCCCGGTGTGGGGAAGAACACCTTCATGCGGGAGATTGGCCGTACCATGGAGCAGGCTGGGACGAAAGTAGAGTACCTGTGGTGCTCCGGTGCCCCGGACTCTCTGGACGGAGTGGTGCTGCCGGAACTGAAATGTGCCATCGCGGACGGTACCAGTCCCCACGTGATCGAGCCCAAGTACCCGGCGGCAGTGGACCGGTATGTGGACCTGGGGCGGTTTTACGATCTGATGGCGGCTAAGCGGGACACGGAGGCGGTGAAGGCACACACCCACGATTATCAGGCGGCCTACGCACGGGCCTACCGCTGTCTGAAAGCGGCGCGGCAGGTGGAGCTGGACGCCGTTACGGCGGTGGGCAAGACCTTTGACGCGGACCGGGTGGCCCGCCGGGTGGCGGGTATCCTCCAGCGGGAGCTGCGGGGCAAAGGCCGGGAGAGCGGGAGGACCACAAAGCGGTTTCTGGGGAGCATTACCCACAAAGGGTATCTCTGGCGCTTCGACAGCGTGGATGCCCTGTGTCCCAAGGTCTACGAGTTGGCGGATAGTTGGGAACTGGCAGGGGAGAGTCTGGCCCGGCTTCACCGGGCCGCGGCGGACAACGGCTGGGACACCATCGCCTGTATGGCACCGGAGGACCCGGCCCGCATGGAACACCTGCTGGTGCCGGGACTGGGGCTGGCCTTCGTCACCTCCCGGACGGGAATGGACTATGGACAAAAGCCCTTCCGCCGCATCCGTCTGGACGCCATGGCAGATCCGGAGGGCAAGTCCCGTCTGCGGTTCCAGGCCCGGATGACGGCCCTGCTGCGGCAGGAGGCGGTGGCGGCGCTGAAGGATGCCAAGGCCAGTCACGATAAGCTGGAGGCGGTCTACAACCCCTACGTGGATTTCGATGGCGTCCGGGCCCTGGCGGCCATGGAGGCGGGGCGGCTATTGAGCTGGATGGGATAACGTTTGAAGAGGGGAGGGGCGAAAGTCCTTCCCCTTCGGCTTTTCCTGCCTCGAAAGGAAGAACTGCAAGAATCGTGGGACAATGTCCGCACGTCAATCAAAACAGTGGCGACATTTGGGACCGGGTGTGGTATGATGGACGCAGTGAAGAAAAGGAGAGCCATCCATGACAAAGGAAGAAGTCCTGAAAATTTATTTCGGCTACGATACGTTCCGGGGCGGCCAGGAACAGGTCATCGACGCCCTGCTGGCCGGACGGGACGCCCTGGCCATCATGCCCACCGGAGCAGGCAAGTCCATCTGCTATCAGGTCCCGGCCTTGGTGCTGCCGGGTATCACCCTGGTGATCTCACCCCTTGTGTCCCTCATGCGGGACCAGGTGACGGCCTTGGTGCAGATGGGCATTCCGGCGGCGTTTCTCAACAGCAGCCTGACCTTCAGGCAATACCTTCTGGCACTGGACCGGGCGAAAGCTGGGCGGTACAAGATCATCTACGTGGCCCCGGAGCGGCTGGAGACCGAGGGCTTCCGGGTCTTCGCGGAGCAGGCGGACATCTCCTTGGTGGCAGTGGACGAGGCCCACTGTATCTCCCAGTGGGGCCAGGATTTCCGGCCGTCCTACCTGAACATCCCGGCCTTCGTGAAGCGTTTGAAAAAACGCCCTCCGGTGGGAGCTTTCACCGCTACCGCCACCCAGGACGTGAAAGCGGATATCGAAAAGCTGCTGGAGCTGGACCGTCCCCTGCGGTTGGCCACGGGCTTTGACCGGGAGAATCTGT
The DNA here is from genome assembly GCA_945948185.1 of uncultured Clostridia bacterium. GTDB lineage: Bacteria > Bacillota > Clostridia > Oscillospirales > Oscillospiraceae > Oscillibacter. Next base: position 37,182 of record CAMFAL010000006.1, read on the forward strand.
TTTTCGCGGTACGGCAGCCTCAGAACAAGCAGGAATCTCTGGTGGACCTGGTCCGGAGCCGCCCGGACCAATGCGGCATCGTCTACTGCGCCACCCGGCGGACGGTGGAGGAGACCTGCGGCCTGCTGCAGGAGGCGGGGATCTCCGCCACCCGCTACCACGCCGGTTTGGAGCCGGAGGAGCGGCAGAAGAACCAGGAGGATTTCCTCTATGACCGGATGCAGGTGATGGTGGCCACCAACGCCTTCGGCATGGGTATTGACAAGTCCAACGTCCGCTACGTCATCCATTACAATATGCCCAAGGACATGGAGAGCTACTATCAGGAAGCAGGCCGGTCCGGCAGGGATGGCCTGCCCGCCAGCTGTATCCTGCTGTACAGCGGCCAGGACGTGCGGACGGCCCAGTTCCTTATTGAGCACAGCGAGCCCCGGGAAGAATTGGAAGCCCGGACAGCGGAGCAGCTGCGGGAACGGGACTTTCAGCGGCTGCGGCAGATGATGGGCTACTGCAAGACCCGCCGGTGCCTGAGGCAGTACATTTTGCGGTATTTCGGAGAACTGGCCCCGGATCACTGCGGTGCCTGCTGGAATTGCCTCCACAACTTTGAGTCGGTGGATGTCAGCCGGGAGGCCCGGGGCATCATCCGCTGTGTCATGGAGACCGGCGGCCACTTTGGCGTTGGCGTCATCACCGAGACCCTCTGCGGCGCCGACACGGACAAGGTGCGGAAATTCCACATGGACCGGGAGGAGACCTACGGTTTGCTGCGGGATCACACTCAGGCGGAGGTGCGGTCCTGCATCCATTTCCTGTTGGACGAGAGCATCCTGGTACTCAGCGATGGCCCCTATCCGGTGGTAGGGTTGGGAGAGCGTGCAGGAGAAGTGCTGCGGGAGGCTCCGGACCTCTTCATGCAGGTGGAGAAGGGGGAGCGGCCCGCCTTCAAACGGCGTCCGTCCGTGCCGGAGGAGCTGGAGGGCGCTCAGGCGGAGCTGTTCGGGCGCCTGCGGGCCCTGCGGGCGCAGCTGGCCCGGCGTCAGGGCGTCCCCGCCTATGCCGTATTCTCCGACAAGACCCTGCGGGAGCTGGCGGTAGTCCGGCCCCGTACCATGGAGGAACTGAAGTCCGTCGGCGGCATCGGCGACGCCAAGGCCAGCCGCTACGGCAGGGCGTTCCTGGCTGAGATCGCCGCTTTTGAGGAATAAACCGCATCACAGCAACTCAAATCAAGCGGGGACGCTCCTGTCTCCTTATGATAGGGTTGGAAGGAGGGAGACTGAGATGTACGAATGGCAGAAGCAGATCCAGAGCATCGTGGATGAGATCGACCGCTGCATCGGGTCACAGGATGACGAGGCTCTGACGCTCCGGGCGCTTTCCGGCAGGCTGGGCTACTCCGAGTTTTATACCACGCGGAAATTCAGGGAAATATCGGGGATGCCGCTGCGGGATTACCTGCGCGGCCGGAGGCTGGCCTTCGCGCTGAAGGAGGTGCGGGACAGTGAAAAGAGCCTTTTGGAGATTGCGCTTGACTATGGCTTTTCCTCCCATGAGGCTTTTACCAGGGCCTTCAAGGGGGCTTACGGTGTTACGCCCAGTGAATATCGGAAAGACCCGAAGCCGGTTATCCTTCGTACGAAGATCAACCCCTTTGACCGCTACTTTTTAGGATTGGGAGAGATCGGCATGGTAAAATCCACAGATGATGTTAAAATTTACTTTATTACCATCCCGGCGCACAAATTCCTGTATGTTGAAAACTGGGAGAGCAACGGATACTGGGATTTCTGGCAGAAGCAGAATCTCATCCCGGGGCAGGACTATGAGACGGTCTGCGGCCTGCTGGACAGCATCAAGGGCAAGCTGGATGACGATGGCGGCAGCGAGGCCAACTGCGGCAGCGGCCAGATCATGGCTTACAGAAATGACCCGGAGGGACGGCTCTGCGACTGGGGCATCCCCCGCACGGAGTGTTGGGGTGTCCGGCTTCCGGCGGATTATCAGGGGGCGGTGCCGCCGCAGATGCGTCTGACGGATGTTCCCGAGAGCGAATATATCGTCTTTGAGCACGGACCCTTTGACTATGAGCAGGAGAACCGTACCGTGGAGGAGAAGATCGAGCGGGCCATGGCGGGCTTCGACTATTCCGGGACCGGATACTGCCTGGATACGACCCCTGGCAGGCTTATGTACTTTTATTATGATCCGAAACAATATTTCAAGTATATCAGGCCTGTTTTCCGAACAAAAGGTTGACAGTTCCAGCCGGGAATGATAGAATGACCACGTAACCGCATATGCGTCCGGTAGGTAAGGCTACCGCAGGGATATGGATCGCTGCCGCAAAGTGATGGAGACATCACGCGATGGTTTGAACAGGGCTTGTCGAAAGCAAGGCATGACCTAATGCGATTTCACCGCCCGGCGGAGCTAAAGCTCGAACGGTGGCAGCATGATTGTCGTGCAGAACACGCGTCCACCATTTGGGGACGCGTGTTTTTTGGTTGATTTCAGGAAAAAGTGAGGTGAACGGAATGGACGCCGGCAGTCGAAGGCCAGACAGATCAGAAAGCCCTGACCGGAGCAGCCGTCAGGACAGACGACGCGGCGTCTGTCCCGGTTAGGCGCGCTTTGTCCGGCCTCCCTGTCAATTGGAGCGAATGCTCACAAGGAAACGAGGAGGTAAGAAAACATGAAAAAGACATTTGATGAGATCCGTGAGAACATCCCCGTCACCGGGGACACCGTGGCCGCCATCATGCGGCAGCCGGTAGTGCTGCCGCCGGACTTCCGGGTAAATGAGGCCATCGAACGCATCCGGCAGGTGGGACTGCCGGATACCCAGATGAACAACTGCTATGTGGTGGGTGAGGAATACACCCTGTTGGGGCTGGTGAGCCTGCGGGCGCTGCTGGTGACCCGGGGCGGTGTTCGCCTGAAGGACGCCATGGCCCATCCTTTTATCACCCTCCAGCCGGAGGATGACCAGGAGCTGGCGGCACAGCTTATGCAGGAGTATGACCTGTTGGAGCTGCCGGTGGTGGACGGAGACAACCGCCTGGTGGGCGTCGTCACTGCCGACGATGCCATGGAGGTCCTGCAGGAGGAGGCCACGGAGGATATGGAGCGGATGGCGGCCATGATGCCTTCGGAGGCGCCCTATCTGGAGAGGCCTGTGGTATGGGTGTTCCTCAGCCGTATCCCCTGGCTGCTGTTGCTGATGATCTCCGCCACCTTCACCGGCGGCATCATTGCCCATTTTGAGGATGCCCTGGCGGCCCAGGTGGCCCTGACGGCCTTTATCCCCATGCTGATGGACACCGGCGGCAACTGCGGCAGCCAGTCCTCTGTGACGGTAATTCGTGGCTTGTCTCTGGGAGAACTCAGCTTTTCCAGCTGGCCCCGGGTGCTGTGGAAGGAGCTGCGAACGGGGGCCCTGTGCGCGTTGGCGCTGGCGGCGGTAAACTACCTGCGGCTGCTGGTGTTCAGCGGCGTGGGACAGGGGGTGGCGGCCACCGTCAGCCTGACTTTGGCGGTCACCGTGGTCCTGGCGGACCTGATCGGTTGCTCGCTGCCCATTCTGGCCCGGCGCCTGGGCTTCGACCCAGCGGTGATGGCCAGCCCCTTCATCACCACCCTGGTGGACGCGGTCTCCCTGCTGACCTATTTCCGCCTGGCCTCCTGGCTGCTGGGACTGTGACACTTTACCAGGAGGGCCTTCTGTGGTATCATGGCATCATGATGAAACAGGAGGGACCTTCCCATGAGACTTGCCATTAAGACCTGCACGTTGGACATGCCCTTTGAGGAGATGCTGGATTTCTGTGTGGAACAGGGCGTCCGCACCGTGGAGATCGGCACCGGAAACTGGTCCGGCGCACCCCATATCGATCTGGACGAGATGGTGTCCTCCGAAAGGGTCCGGCAGCGGTGGATGGACCAGCTGCGCCGACGGGATATTGCGCTTTGCGCCCTGAACTGCTCCGGCAATCCTTTGGCCTATGAAAAAGAGTGGGAGGTCACGGAGAAGACCTTTCGTTTGGCGGAGCAGCTGGGTGTGGAGAAGATCGTCATGATGAGCGGCCTGCCTGCGGGCTGTCCAGGCGACAGGACCCCGGTGTGGATCACTACCTCCTGGCCTCCGGAGACCCAGGACATTCTGGACTACCAGTGGAACGAGGTGGCTATCCCAAAGTGGAAAGAACTGGTACGGATGGCGGAAAACTGCGGCATCCGCCGCATCGCCCTGGAGAACCACGCCATGCAGCTGGTGTACAACCCGGAGACGCTGCTGCGGCTGCGGGAGGCCGTGGGTCCCATGGTGGGCATGAATCTGGACCCCTCTCATCTCTTCTGGATGGGCGGCGATCCCATGGAGGCGGCCCGGGTGCTGGGGGAGGCAGGGGCCATCTACCACATCCACGGGAAGGATTCCCGGCCGGAGCGCCGCATGTGCGGCCCCAACGGGATGTTGGACACCAAGCCCATCGGCCAGTTCCGCCAGCGGTCCTGGAACTATGTGGCGGTGGGGGCCGGTCACGGCGCCCAGTGGTGGAAGGAATTCTTCTCCGTGGTCCGCATGTGCGGCTATGACGGAGACGTGTCCCTGGAAATGGAGGACCTGACCATGCCCATGCTGGAGGGCCACATCAGCTCCCTGCGGACACTGAAAGAGGCTCTGGTACTCTGAAACAAAAAAGGACATGGCGTTCAGCCATGTCCTTTTCATTTTGTATTACAGAAGTTTTGCGTCCAGCGCCGTGATGGGGATGACCGGGGAGGGCGGGCCGTCGTGGGAGCCGATCTCCTTGTGCATCCAGATCATGTCGTACCAATTGTCAAACTTATAGCCGCACTTGGGGAATTTGGCGGTCAGCTCGTACCCCATGTGGGCGTGGAAGTGCATACTGTTGTTGGTCAGATGGGCGTCCTCGTGGTCCGTATAGGCGATGCAGGCATACATGCTCAGAATGTTCTGGGCCTTCAGCAGTGCCTCCAGCCTGTCGTGGAGAAGGCGGCCATAGCCCTGCCCGGCATGACCCTGTTTGACGTAGATGGAGGTTTCCACCGCCCAGTCATAGGCGGCGCGGGCTTTGAAAGGGGAAGCGTAGGCATACCCCACCAGCCCCTCTTCCGTTTCCGCCGCCAGATAGGGATAGCGGCGCAGACAGTCCGCCATGGTATTCCGGAACTCCTCCGGAGAGGGGGGCTCATAGTTGAAGGCCACGGCGGTCTCCAGAACGTAGGGACGGAAAATCTCCAGCAGCTCCTCCGCGTCCTGAGGCCGGGCCAGTCTGATTTTGCAGTTCATGGACATTGTGTGTTCCTCCGGTGGTGTCAGGCTTCGGGGAGCCGGGTGGGGGCCAGTTCTTCCAGCAGCCGTCGGGCTTCGGATACCAGCCAAAGGGTGCCGCCCTCGGCGGCCACGTCCTCCAGGTGCTCCCGGGCACCGTCGTGATTCCCGGTGTCCAGGTCCGCCTTGCCCATGCGGAAGGCGGAAGTCACCAGCTGGAGCTGATTGGCGGCTTCGGATTGGACCTGCTCCTCCTGGGCGTAGAAGTCCTCCCAGCGGCGTTCAGCCAGGGCCAGACCGGCGTCCATCGCATGCAGGACCTTTTCAACGGAGGGGCACTGTGCGGGTTTGCTTGTCTCCATCAGCCGGGCGGTTTCCTGCCGGGACTGGCGGGCAGCCTCCGGGTCTCCCAGAGCCAGGCAGCAGTCAAAGGAAGATTGCAGATACAGCAGGTGGAGGCTGAGATCGGCCCGCTGGATGTATACGTTCGCCAGAGCGTCAGACGCTTCCCGGAACCGGCCAGAGGCACACAGACCCTGGATGCGGCACAGATTCAAAAAATTAGTGTCCTGCTTGCTCCGGGAAAGAATGCGTTCCATGATCTCTGTGTATTTGACCGCGTCGCAGTCCTCCCGCAGCACCGTTTGAAGCAGGGAAAACTGTTGAACCTTCATGGCCCGCAGGAAGCGCAGCGCCAGATAAAACGCCGCCACCAGCGCAATGCAGAGAAACAGATTGAGCTTACTCCACAGGCGCAGCAGCAGAAACAGGAATACCACCAAGGTTCCATAGCGCATGAGGGTGATGGTCCTGCACTCCTTCAGATAGCCGCGGCCAGTACTTCCGCGGTACGCTCTTTCATGTGGGACCTCCCATTACAGCTCAACCACCGTGGCCTCGTGGCCGGTGTGGGGCAACAGCTTGTGCAGTACGTCCTCAGTCTTGAGCTTGAGGCTGCTGGTGCAGATACAGGGGTGGCAGCTGAGGTACTCCGCTTCGCAGACCTCCCGCTCCATCAGGAGCCGGACCTTGTGGCCGGTGTCGTTCATGAGTCCAAGGATCGTGGCGGAGCCGGGAGTGCAGTGAAGCAGCTCCCACAGGGCCTCCTCCGGGGCAAAGGACAGGCGGGCGGAGCCAATCTGGCGGCTCAGGTCCTTGGTGTGAAAGGGTTTGTCCGGTCCCATACACAGCAGGTAAAAGTCCGTTTTCTGCCGGTTGCAGAGGAACAGGTTTTTACAGATGGGAACACCCAGCACCTCACTGACGGCGGCGCACTTCTCCATGGTGTCGGCGGGCTCGCTGGAAACCCGGTCATAGTCCATGCCCAGGGACTCCAGCAGGCTGAAAGCGGCGTCCTCCTGGGGAAGGAGCTCCCCTTCGGGGCGGGTGTTGTGATAAAGCTTGGAAATTTCCATGTCAGTCGTCCTTTGCCAGAAGTTTTTCACCGGCCCGGTAGATGTCGCCGGCACCCACAGTCAGAATCAGATCTCCGGGGCGGGCGGTCTTGCGCAGCTGGTCCGTTACCTTGTCCAGGGTGGAGCAGTAGACAGAGCCGGGAATATTGCGGCAAAGGTCTGCCGAGGAGATGCCCAGGGTGTTCTGCTCCCGGGCGGCGTAAATCTCCGCCAGAATGGCCACATCCGCCAGCTTCAGCTCCTCCACAAAGTGGTCGAACAGCTTGGCGGTGCGGGTGTAGGTGTGGGGCTGGAAGGCCACGATCACCCGCTGATAGCCCAGGGTTTTGGCAGTGGTCAGCAGGGCGTGGAGCTCGTCGGGGTGATGGGCGTAATCGTCGTAGACCTCGGCACCGTGGTAGGTGCCCTTGTGCTCAAAGCGGCGGCCTGCCCCGGTAAAGGCGGCCAGACCCTCCTCCACAGCGCTGCCGGGGATGCCCAGCACATAGGCGGCGGAGGCGGCGGCCAGGGCGTTGAGCACATTGTGGTGCCCGTAGACATGGAGGGTCACATGAGCGTACTTTTCACCCTTCACCACCACGTCAAAGGAGGGAGCGCCGTCCACATCCGTCAGATTGGCGGCGGTACAGTCGGCGGGGTGGTCCAGGCCGAAGGTGAACACCGGATGCTCCAGGCCTGCCGCCGAGTCCACGGCGCCTTGGTTATCGGCGTTGACAATGATGTGTCCGGCGGGGGGAACCAGCTCGGCAAAACGGTGGAAGGACCGCTCAATGTCATTCAGATCCTTGAAGAAGTCCAGATGGTCCTCCTCCACATTCAGAATGACCGCCACGGTGGGATAGAAGCTCAGAAAGCTGTTGCAGTATTCACAGGACTCCAGAATGATGGTGTCTCCATGGCCCACGCGGTAGCCGGAGTGGAGCAGGGGCAGGGTACCGCCGATCATCACCGTGGGGTCGGCCTGGGCGGCCATGAAGATGTGGGTGCACATGGAGGTAGTGGTAGTCTTGCCATGCGTGCCAGAGACGCACAGTGCGTTGGGATAGTGCTGCATGAGGGCGCCCCAGGCCTGGGCCCGCTCATAGACGGGGATGCCGCGGGCCACGGCGCCGGCGATCTCGGGATTGCTGTCGTGGACGGCGGCGGTGCGGACCACGAAGTCACAGTCACCCAGGTTCTCCGCGTTATGGCCGATGGCCACGGGGATGCCCAGGGACCGCAGGTGCTTGACCGTGTCGCTTTCAGTCATGTCAGAGCCCTGGACCAGCAGGCCCTTGCCGTGCAGGACCTCCGCCAGAGGGCACATGGACACGCCGCCGATGCCCACCAGATGGACCTGTTTGCCGGGTACCAGATAGTCACGAATGGGATTGGGATTGTTCATCATGGAAAATGGTCGTCCTTTCAAAACGCCTTTGGTTTCATAGAAACGAAAAAAGCGTTGCATAATCTTCAAAAGCACTTTATTATATTACACGAATAAGGGAAATGCAACCGAAATGAGGGCGAAAACATGGCAGAAATACCGGAATATGTGAAAAAAGTCCTGGAGACCCTGGAGACGGCGGGCCATGAAGCCTGGTGCGTGGGGGGCTGCGTGCGGGATATTCTGTTGAGCCGGGTGCCGGAGGATTGGGATGTGACCACCAGCGCCATGCCGGAGGAGACCATGGCGGCCTTTGGACAGCACGCCTTCCCCACGGGGCTGGAGCACGGTACGGTGACAGCCCGGTCGGATCACAACAGCGTGGAGGTGACCACTTACCGGGTAGACGGTGCTTACCACGACCACCGGAGGCCGGACTCTGTGACCTTCACCCGTTCTCTGGGGGAGGATCTGATGCGGCGGGATTTCACCGTCAACGCCATGGCGCTGAGCCTCAGGGGAGAACTGCGGGACCCGTTTGGGGGGCGGGAGGACCTGAAACAGAGCGTCCTCCGCTGCGTGGGTGACCCGGACCGGCGGTTTCAGGAGGATGCCCTGCGCATCCTGCGGGGGCTGCGATTCGCGGCAGTGCTTGGGTTTTCCCTGGACCCGGCCACAGGGAAGAGCATCCACAAGAATCGGGAACTGCTGGGGGATATCGCCGCGGAGCGCATTCAGGTAGAGCTGCTGAAGCTGCTGGTGGGGCGGGACGCGGCGGAGGTGCTGCGGCAGTACCCGGATGTGGTGGGGGTGTTCTGGCCCGAGGTGCTTCCCATGGTGGGCTTTGATCAGAAAAATTACCATCACTGTTACGATGTGTGGGAGCACACCCTCCACGCGGTGGCGGCGGTGCCTGGAGACCCGGTGTTGCGGTGCGCGGCCCTGCTGCACGACATTGGAAAGCCTAACTGCTTTACAGTGGATGAAAAGGGCGTGGGGCATTTTTACGGCCACAGCGCCATCAGCCGGGAATTGGCGGACCGGATGCTGCGGCGGCTGAAATGCTCCACGGACTTCCGGGAGACTGTGGTACGGTTGGTGGATTGGCATGACCGGGATATCCCCCGAACGGACAAGGCCATTCGCCGGGCTCTGGGAAAGCTGGGGGAGCGGGACCTGCGGCGGCTCATTTTGCTGAAACGGGCAGATAACCTGGCCCAGGCACCGGAATTTCACGACCACCAGTTAGAGTTGGATAAGGGGGAGTCCATCCTGAACCGGCTGCTGGCGGAGAACGCCTGTTTTTCCATGAAACAGCTTGCTGTGAATGGAAAAGACTTGACGGAGATGGGCCTCTCCGGCCCGGCAGTGGGGCGGGTATTGAACGCTCTGCTGGATGCGGTGATGGAAGGAGAACTGCCCAATGAACGGCATGCACTGCTGTCGTCTGTGTCACGATTTGTAACGGAATTGTAGTTTATTGGGAGGATCGCCGCTGTATACTGAGGTCAGAATTTAAAGAGAGGTGGCTTCTATGAAAAAATGGATGGGGGCGGCACTGGCACTGTGCCTGCTGCTGACGGCCTGCGGCGGGGAGACGGCCCAGATGCCTGAACAAGAGAAAAATACAGTCCCGGCGGAAGAACCCGCACAGACGCAGGAACAGCCTGAGATGCCGAAAGAGCCGGTGTACGCGGACTGGCAGGTAGCCTATGCTGACTTTTTGGAGGAGCTGGCGGAGCGGGTGAAGGTCCTGCGGGATACGGACCGTCCGGATTATGACCCCAATACCGTTGATTTGGAGGTGGGAGAGGCCAGCGGCACGTATGTCCTTTACGACATCGACAAGGACGGTGTGCCGGAGCTGCTGCTTCGCTATGGGTTGGGCGAGGCTGGATATCACACCACAGTTTATGGATACCGGGACGGTGCTGTGGCGGAACTGGGGGACGTGGCCACCGGCCATACCAGTCTGTACACCTGGCCGGGAGAGAACGCCGTGGCCTATAACTGGGGCCACATGGGCGGTCACTTTGTGGATAAACTTAGCATTGTGGATGGGACGCTGGAGGAGACGAAGTTCTTCGAGGAGGACAACTTCAACGACCCGGAGAAGCCCTACACCCCCATGTCGGACATTGCGCCGGGCAGCGTGTACCTGCGGGAGACCCGCACCCTGGCGGAACTGCCGGAGCTGGGGGCACTGACCCTGCCCGTCTATGACTACGGCCGGGACCGCGCATTGGAGGAGATCGATCCGGAGCGGGATTCGGCGGCCCAAGCAGCCATTGAGAACGTATTGGAGAACGGCGGGGAGTTCTACGGCGTCAGCGCCGACGGCTTCGGCGGCGACACCGGCTGGACCACTCTGGAGGCGTACCTACAGCCCGGCGGCGTCACGGAATACGCGGAGAGACCTTTGAAAATTTCAACACCTAGGGCCTGGGAAGAGGACTTTAACGGCGACGGCCAGCGGGAGGCTGTGGTGACCGTTCAGAACGCAGAGGGCGACAGCTTTTCCAACACCAGATATGTGATCTTCGGTGAGCAGGAGGGAACGGTCTACGCCTACTGCCTGAATTACATGGACAACTACCGGCTGGAGGGAACCACCTTCCGCAGCGAACTGATGGCGGACGCCTTCAGAGTATCTTTCGATAATGAACAGTGCTATGAGTACGGGGTGAAGTGAGCACAGCCATGAACCAATTATGGAGCCTATATCATTCGGAAATCCCGGAATTCTTACGGGATTTCGCAGCCACGCCGCCTATGCTGCGGCTGAAACAAGTGGGGATGAACTGCGGGTGTGAATACACCCGCTTTCCTCGTTTTGCGGACATCGGGCCGTATTCCCGTTATGACCACAGCCTTGGGGTGGCCCTGATTGTCTGGCACTTCACCGGGAGCTGGGAGCAGGCCCTGGCGGGGCTGTTCCACGATGTGACCACCCCGGTATTCGCCCATGTGGTGGATTTCCTCAACGGCGACCACCTGCGGCAGGAGTCTACGGAGGCGGGGGTGGAGTCATACCTGGCGGCTTCACCGGAGGTGTCGGCACTGCTTGAAAAGTACCAGGTGGCGCTGGGAGACATCTCTGACTATCACCGGTATCCCATCGCCGACAATGACAGTCCGGCCCTGTCGGCGGACCGGCTGGAATATACCTTGGGAAACCTGCTGAACTATGGCTTCTCGGATTTGGAGAGTATCACGGCTATGTACCGTGATCTGACCGTTGGGTGGGACGAGAAGGGGAGACCGGAGCTGATTTTCCGCACGCCTGAAACTGCCGCCGCCTTCGCCAAAGGCGCCCTGCGGAATTCCCGGGTTTATGTGGCGGACGAGGACCGCTTTGCCATGCAGTCCCTGGCCGACCTGCTGCGGCTGGCACTGGAGCAGAGGGCGGTCACGCGGAGAGACCTCTGGACCACGGAGCCTGCTGTTATCCGTATGCTGGAGCTGGACATGGTCTGCGGGCCCCAGTGGCGGCGGTTCTGTGAATATTCCCGTATTCTGCGGAGCCAGGAGAAGCCGGATGCGGGGAACTGGGTCCAGGTGAATGCCAAAAAGCGGTATATCGACCCGCTGGTCTCCGGACTGGGGCGGGTCTCCCAGTGGGACGGTACCTTCTGCGGGGAACTGGAGGACTTCAAAATGCTGGATTTTTCCAATTGGATCAGTGCTGAATGAGCGGAAGCGGGGATTGCCTGCAAGGATCCCCTATGGTATAATCGTATCGTTATTTGCGGAAGACCGGCGTCTTCCGCCGTGAAAATACGGATCGAATGGGAGAGTGGGAACAGCCATGAACGAACAGTGGATCAAAACTTACCGGTCTGAGATCGGGAGCTTTCAGGATACCATCAGCGCCTTCCAGAAGGGTGACATTGAAAAGAAGGATTACAAGGGTATCTCCGGCGGCATGGGCAGCTATGCCCAGCGGGACCCCTCCGTACATATGCTGCGGCTGCGGATGCCCGGCGGCCGCCTGACGGTGGAGCGCCTGGGCTTCCTGGCAGACACCGTGTCAAAATACGGCGTGAAGCGCATGAAGCTCACCACCTGCGAGACCGTGCAGCTCCATGACCTGCCGGCGGAGCAGGTGACTCCCATCATGGAGGGCGCCATTGATGTGGGTATCTACTGCCGGGGCGGCGGCGGAGACAATCCCCGCAACGTTATGAGCAGCCCCCTGTCCGGCGTTCAGAAGGGTGAGGCCTTCGATGTGCAGCCTTATGCGGAGGCGGCTACCGAGTACCTGCTGTCCATCTGCTGGGACATCCAAATGCCGCGCAAGCTGAAGATTGCCTTCTGCAACGGCGTGGATGACTGTGTCCACAGCGCCTTCCGGGACATGGGCTTCCTGGCGCAGGCAGATGGCACTTTCGCCCTGTCCATTGCCGGCGGTTTGGGCAACAACCACCGTATGGGTGTGCCTGTGGCTGATGCCATTGCTCCGCAGGATGTGCTGTACTATATCCGGGCCATGATCGATACGTTCTGCGCCCACGGCAACTATGAAAACCGGGCCAAGGCCCGCACCCGTTACATGCAGGAGACCCTGGGAGCCGATGGACTGAAGGCGGCTTTCCTGGCCAATGTGGAGAAGCGGAAGGCTGAGGGCGGCCTGGACCTTGCGGTGGAGCCTGTCACAGTTGACAAGGCCGGTGACGGCGAACTGACGGATGAACGGGCCATTCCCCAGAAGCAGACGGGTTTGTACGCCGTGGAATACCATCCCATCGGCGGCATCCTGCCGGTGGAGAAGCCCGCCGAGCTGTATGCACTTTTGAAAGATATACCCGGGGCGGAGTGCCGTGTGGCCCCCAACGAGACGCTGTACCTTATCAATCTGACGGCGGTGGAGGCGAAGAAGGTCCTGGCCGCCACGGAGGACAGCGCCAGGACGATTTTTGAGCACAGTGTGGCCTGCATCGGTGCTTCCATTTGCCAGCAGGGCGTGCGGGACAGCCAGAGCTTGCTGCGGGCGGCGGTCCAGGCCGTGCGGGAGGCGGGGCTTCCCGACGGCGCACTGCCCAGAGTGGTAATCTCCGGCTGCCCCTCCAGCTGCGCCGCCCATCAGGCGGGTGCCATGGGCTTCCAGGGCTGTGTCAAGCCGGTGGACGGCAAGCCCCAGCCGGCCTTCAAGCTGTTCCTGGGCGGCAATGATACCCTGGGCACTGCCAAGTTCGGCGAGCCTGCGGCCATCATTCTGGAAAAGAATATCCCAGCGCTGTTGGTAGAGCTGGGCAAGGCAGCGGCGGAGTTGGGCTGGGGCCGTTGGTCCGTGGAACACGCCGCAGAGAGGGACGCTATCATCGCACGGTATGCCTGAAAAAAGAAAATTTAAAAAATTTGCAGAAGAGTGTTGACAAAGTGGGAATCAACTGCTATACTATCGAATGTTCCGGTTCGGGGGTATAGCTCAGCTGGGAGCCCGGTTGAAGCGGTTACACACCCCTCAACAAAACTAAATAAATGTTCTTTCCTACATCTGGGGGTATAGCTCAGCTGGGAGAGCGCTTGAATGGCATTCAAGAGGTCAGCGGTTCGATCCCGCTTATCTCCACCATCTCAAGGGAAAGAACTTTTCCTCGCTTCCGAAAGGGAGCGAGGTTTTGTTTTTTATGCGGCAATCGTCACGATGTCCAGCCCGCCGCAGAACTGCTCAAAGTCGATATTGAAATCAATGTGCAGCTTGTAGTCCCGGTAGACATCCACCCGCTTGATTAAGCAGTTGACGATCATTTTTTTGGCCTCCATACTGGCCGTGTCGTACATTTCAGCCCATGAGATTATATCGTCATATTGGGCGTTCAGCGAAGCAAGCACCGTTTTCCCTTCGTCATAGGCTGCCTGTGCCGTTTCCATGTTCTCTTGAAGCTCCTGGCATTTGGCCTCGGCCTCGGCAATCAGAGAGCTTAACAGCTCCTTGGAAAAGGTGCTCTCCCCACGGATGGTCTTAATAACCTCGCCTTTCAGCGTTTCAAGGTCAGCAGCGGCCTTGGCGTATTCCGCCCGGACGCTATGGAGCAGGCTTTTCCGTTCCTCCATCTTTTCCCGGTAGCGGATATTGACTATATCGCTTTTGGGGATTGCTTTCATGCGCTCAAAGATCTGGCGCACCAGCTTATCAATGATCCCGTCAAGGATATGGGCCGTGTAGCCCGTCTGTCCGTCACAGTCCGTCTGCTTGCGGGTTTTTCCATAGCAGACATACCGCACACGCTTCACCACCCGATTGGGATCTTCCTTGCAGGGATAAGCCTTGCCGTTGGTAGTGAGGGACAGCCTTGCCCCACAATGACCGCAATACACATTCCCGGCCAAAAGGGAGTTGCCTCGGGTGTTCAGCGGGATATGGCGTTCTTGTTCGGCGCTGTTGGCCCGGGAAGTACGGATATGCTGGGCAGCTTCAAACAGCTCCGGCGAAATGATTTGCAGGTGGGGCAGCTCTTGGGAGCGGCTTTCCCCACACCGCAGGACGCCCGTATAGGTGAGATTACAGACAATGCCACGGATACTGGCGTGGTGCCACATCTTACCCGTTCTTGCCCGGTAGCCCTGTTTGTTCAAGTAGGTGGCAATTCGTTGAGCGCCGAAGCCCTCATGCACATACTTGTCAAAAATGATCCGCACCACGGCGGCCTCAGTTTCGTTGACTACCAGATCGTAGAGCTCATGCTTGCGTTTGTTGAAACGCCCGCTTTTCACAAGGTCATAGCCGTATGGAGCAAGGCCGCCTTTGAAGCCACCGCCCTCAACAAGCTGGCCCAATGCGGTTTTGGTACGGATAGAAGTCTTTTCGCTTTCACCGTCAGCCTGCCAAAAGCGGATATAGTTGGTGAGCTTGTCTGTGTGGCTGTCGAAGCGCTGCTCTCCCTCTTGGGTGCTCCATACCTCGATCCCGTTCTTTACGAACCATTCCACCACAAAGGGCGTTTCGTCAGCGATACGCCCGATGCGGTCAAACATGAACACCAGCAGAATATCAAACTTTTTCTGCTTTGCCAATTCCTTGATGATTTGCAGCTTGTCCCGGTTTTCCGCCCTTACCTTGTGGCCGGAAACACCTTCCTCTTGTTCCTCATGGACAATCACCCAGCCCATCTTTTCGCAAAAGGCATGACAGGCTTTTCGCTGCATGGGAATGTCAGCCTGGTTCTTATCATTATGATCCACCTGCTTGTCGGTGGAAACACGGTATAATGTGCAAACTCGATTTTTCATGGTTGACCCGTCCTTTCATATTGTCAATGGGCCAATATGAAGATACGGATCAATACGCAATCTATGTAGTTTTCAAGGTACATGGTGTCTACCACCATCCTTATTATACCTCTGCTCGGGGGGCATCACAAGGATGTCGCCGGAGCCGGACTTGGCGGAGCTGTTGGCAAACGACGCCAGCAGGATTTGTTTCAGATGGCCGGAAATGGCCGTGTTTCGGGTTTCGGTAAAGGTGGCAGAAATCTCATACCCGTCCACCTTTAGCGTGGTAGAGTTTCTCGGCATAGCGTTACCTCCTCAACGGAACGAAAAACAACAACCTACAAAGTTCCCCGTGTCCCGTGGGGAAACGCAAGAGGGCGGCACCTTCATCGGTGCCGCCCTCTTCAGCTTGTCAAAGAACCTCGCCGGTGGCGAGGTTCTTCTGGTATAATAGGAG
>CAMFAL010000007.1 GCA_945948185.1 uncultured Clostridia bacterium
TAATCCTACATGGGTGCCTTTTTGTACTGTCCGTACAACTTGGGCCGGTTCATTTTGACGTCAGCTTTTTTATGCCTGTTTGTTTTCCCTTTTAAAAATCAATCTCCTGCTCCAACTGGTAGAAGGTAAAGGTCCCCGTGCCCAGCAGGGTGTCGTTCTGGTCGGTGATGCGCACGTCATAGACGCAGAGGGTTTTGCCGGTTTTGACCTCCCGGGCCTCGGCGGTCAGCGTATCGCCCACTTTGGCACTGCGCATGAAGTTGTAATTGCAGTTCACAGTGACAGCTATGAGGCCGTGGGAGGCCATGGCCGAGCCGCCGGCGGTGTCCGCCATGGAGAAGTACACGCCGCCGTGGGGAATTCCCAGGGGGTTTACGTCCTCCGGCTCCACGGTCTTGGTGACACGGGCGTAGCCGGGGCCGAGCTCCTCCACAAAGATGCCAAGTCGCTGGGAATAGGGATTGTGGGTATTACGAAAGTCCTTGATTTTTTGATAGTCCATAGAACAGCTCTCCTGAATCAGATGGTATGATTGTACGCTTTTCCTGGGAAAAGGTCAATTTTCTTCAAAGGAAATTTGTGAAAAAACGCCTTTGCACACTTGGCGGAAGCCGCCTATAATAATATGTACAGCGTGTGGCTTAACTGCGTAAATCCGGTTGCAGCCACGCGCTGTATTTTTTTGCGTGTTCAGGAGGTATCATATGAACGAATCGAAGAATGCCTTTCTGGTAGAGGAAAAGCTGGGGACCCTGATGGGAAAATATGCGGTTCCATGTATCATCTCTCTGCTGGTGGCGGCCCTTTACAACATTGTGGACCAGATTTTCATTGCCAACGCCGACTATCTGGGTTCCTACGGCAATGCCGCCAACGGCGTCGTGTTTCCCCTGACCGTGGTGGCCCTGGCCGTGGCCGTTATGATCGGTGACGGCTGCTGTGCCTTTGTCAGTATCTGCTTGGGCTCCCGCAATCAGGAAAACGCCCACCGGAGCATCGGAAACTCCGTGGTGCTGTGCGCGATCAGCAGCTTGCTCCTGACTGTCATTTACCTGATCTTCCAGGAGCCCATTCTCACCGCCTTCGGCGGCCGGGTCAACGCCGAGACCTTTACCCAAGCCAGGGAGTATTTTTTCTGGATCACGCTAGGTATCCCGTTCTATATGTTCGGCCAGGCCATGAATCCCATCATCCGCTCCGACGGCAGTCCCAAATTTGCCATGGCCTCTACCCTCGCCGGTGCCGCGGTCAACATCGTTCTGGACCCTGTGCTTATCTTTGGCTTCCGCTGGGGTATGATGGGCGCTGCCGTGGCCACGGTTCTGGGCCAGATCCTGACGGCGGCTCTGGCAGTGTGGTATTTCTGCCGCATGAAGGCCGTCCGGCTGGAGAAGTGCAGCTTCCGGCCTGACTGGGGCGTGATCCGCCATTTTATTCCTCTGGGTGTGTGCAGCTTTCTGGCTCAGATCTCCCTGGTGGCAGCTATGGCGGCCATCAACAACATGATCCGAAAATACGGCACTATGGACGAAGTTTTCGGACAGGAACAATACGCTCAGATCCCCATGGCGGTGGTGAGCATTGTCATGAAGTTCTTCCAGATCGTCATTTCCATCGTCATCGGCATGGCGGCGGGCTGCATCCCCATCGTGGGCTACAACATCGGCGCAGGGCGGAAAGACAGGGCACGCCGGCTGTTCACTTATTTGCTGACAGCGGAGGCCATCGTGGGCTTTGTGACGCTGTTGGTGGCGGAATTTCTGCCGGGTCAGCTGATCCGAATCTTCGGCGCAGCCAACGAGAGCCATTACTACACGGAATTCGCCATCCGGGCCTTCCGGGTCTATCTCTGCCTGCTGCCCCTTGCCTGCGTCAACAAGGCTACCTTTATTTATCTCCAGTCGCTGGGGGAGGCACTCCTATCCACGGTCCTGTCCATGGTCCGGGAGATGGTGTTCGGCGTGGGCTTCGCCCTGCTGCTGCCGCTGTTTCTGGGGCTGGACGGCGTGCTGTGGTCTATGCCGGCGTCCGATGCCCTGACCTTTGTGATTTCCGCCATTGCTATCGTCCATACCTACCGGAAGCTGCGGTAAAAATTGCTGTCGATTTTCAGGGTACCTTTCAGGGAGATTTCAGAAACCTCTGCTATCCTGTGCCCATTCACTGGGAAGGACGTGATCATATGAAACGAATGACCGCACTGGCATTTGTTCTGACGCTGGCGTTATCCCTGACTGCCTGCGGGGCGGCAGGCACGACAGCTATCCATACAACAGGTGCGAAAGAGAATGACGGCGTTACCGATATCGTCTTATCCGACAGCGGCGTCACCGTGGACGGCCAACCTGCCTCCGCCGACGAAACGGCGGCTCTCTATACCGCCCATGACATCGTGTTTTATCTGGAAGGCCAGGGTATCGCCTACGGCGAGGGCACCGAAGCCGAAGAACACAGCCAGGCGGAGGCTGACGCCCACACGGTGGTCCACATCACCCGGCCCGGTACCTATGCCCTCAGCGGGGCTCTGTCCGCCGGACAGATGGCCGTGAACCTGGGGGAGGACGCGGAGGAGGACCCCAATGCCGTGGTGACGCTGATCCTGAACGGTGCGGATATCACCTGCACCGTGGCGCCTGCCGTGATTTTTTACAACGTCTATGAGTGCGGCTCCACGGACACGGAGACTGCCGTCAAGGACGTGGACACCTCCGCCGCCGGTGCCAATGTCATCATCGCTGATGGCACCGTCAACAACATCACTGGTTCCTACGTGGTCCGCATTTACAAGCCGGACAGCGTGGAACTCAGCGAGGACGGCACCGAGGTGGTGGACAGCAAGAAGCTCCACAAGTACGACGGTGCTTTCTATTCCAAGATGAGTATGAACGTAGACGGCGGGGAACAAGGCACCGGCGTGCTGAACATCACCGCCGGAAACGAGGGCCTGGATTCCGAACTGCACTTGACCGTGAACGGCGGCAACATCAATATCATTTCCGGCAACGACGGCATCAACACCAACGAGGACGGAGTGTCCGTCACCACCATCAACGGCGGTACCCTGACTATCCAGGTCACTGGGGAGACCGGCGAGGGTGACGGCATTGATTCCAACGGCTGGCTGGTGATCAACGGCGGCACCGTGGCAGCCTCCGGCAATATGCTGGACCGTATCGACGGCGGAGATCAGCCCTATGTGGTGTTTGGCTTCCGGCAGCGCCAGCAGGGCGGCACCGCCGTCATGCTGAAGGTGGAGGACGGCGGCGTGGCAGGGGAGTGGACTCCTGTCAATGATTTTACCTACCTGGTTGTCTCTGGCCCGGACTTGACGGAGGGCGCCTATACCCTCTGGAGCGGTGATACCCAACTGGCGGGTGCCGCCGGAATGACCAGCGGAAAAGGCGGTATGGGCGGCAGTCCCAGACCTGACGGAGAAGAGCCTCCAGATGGTTTTGAACCACCCGAGGACGATCCCGGTCAGCGTCATGAAAAGGGGTGGCCCCAGCCCAACGAGGACGGCACCATTACCCTGCCGGACGGAACGTTCATCGACCCTTCTGAGCTGAAGCGGCCTGAGGGCGCAGAGCGCCCGGAGCATCCCAACGGCGGAGAGGGTCCCGGCAATATGGAAGATGTGGAGGTCAGCACCGACTTCATCCTGACGGCGGAGGGCGGCACCTTCGGCAATATCAGCGCGGCGGCAAAATTCTAAACAGGAATACACAACTCACAAAACCCTTGCGCCAGCAGTTCCGGCCGGTGGCGTTCCATCACCGGACGGGCCGGATCCGGGCAGAAGCCCAGCTCCGGAAGAGCGGAAAAGCCCTCCTGCCAGAGTACACCGACTCCCTCCGGCGTGTGCAACCCCTGAAAGCAGACGTACCGCCCGCCGGGCAGCAGCCCCAGGGACATCCCTGTTTCCGGTTCCGGGAAGTTCGACTCGGGGACCAGACAGGCATCGTACCGTCAGTGCTCCGGCGGCGTTTGTGCGGGATCATTCCAGGCAATGCCTAAAATAGTGGCGGTTTCCAGCAGGTCATTCCTGGCGGCCCAGGGTTCCAGCCGCTCCATCAGACCGCGGTTGTCCCCACCGTAGGAGCCTGTCCGGCGCAGATAGATAACTGTGGTCTCCGGCATGGTTTCAACGTGCATGTTCATGGTTTCAACCTCCTTTACCAGAGGAATATCATGAACTAAAATGAAATGCAAGTTCCTGTTTTAAAAGGAAAAGAGACCTAAAACAGCCTCTTTTCCTTTTAAATATTTTTTTTGATCGTATTGATGGCGCCTTTTTCCAGGCGGGACACCTGGGCCTGGGAGATGCCCACCTCGGCGGAAACCTCCATCTGCGTTTTGCCCTCGTAAAACCGCAGGGACAAAATACGCCGTTCCCGCTCATCCAACCGGGCCATGGCGTCCTTCAGGGCGATGCGGTCCGTCCAGACCTCATCGGTATTATGTGTATCACTGACCTGGTCCATAACGCAGATGGCGTCGCCGCCGTCAGAGTACACCGGCTCATAAAGCGAAACCGGGTCCACGATGGCGTCCATGGCGAACACCACCTCCTCCCGGGGAATATCCAGTTCCTTAGCGATCTGTTCCACCGTGGGCTCCCGCTGATTCTCCGAGATCAGGCGGTCCCGGGCCTGCAGGACCCGGTAGGCGGTATCCCGCATGGAGCGGGATACGCGGATGGCGCTGTTGTCCCGGAGGTAGCGGCGAATCTCTCCGATGATCATGGGTACGCCATAGGTGGAGAATTTGACAGGCTGGGAGATGTCGAAATTGTCAATGGCCTTGATGAGGCCAACACAGCCCACCTGGAACAGGTCGTCGGCGTTTTCGCCCCGGCTGGCGAATCGCTGGATCACGGAGAGCACCAGCCGCAGATTGCCTTCAATCAATTGGCGGCGGGCCTCCTGGTCACCCTCCTTGGTTTTCCGCAGCAGCTCCATGGTCTCGGCGTTTTTCAGGACCTTCAATTTGGCGGTGTTGACCCCCGCGATCTCTACTTTTCCCTGCATGGCTGCCGCCCCCCTTGTTAGCTTCTGGGGACAGTATTTCCGCCGGCGATTTTTCCTATACTGGGAGCTTTTGTCGCTTTCTGGGCGCATAGGACAGCCGGGGGAGCGCATAGGCTTTCGTGACAAGGAGGGATGGATGATGCAGTGCAGGATCCGGGATCTGCGGTGTAAGGAGGTCATCAACATTTGTGACGGCTGCCGGCTTGGCTTCGTGGCCGACGTGGACATCCGTGTCCCGGAGGGACAGGTGATCGCCATTGTGGTCTACGGTCCCTGCCGGTTTTTTGGACTCTTCGGCAGGGGAGAGGAGTTTTACATTCCCTGGGAGTGCATCCAGCGCATCGGGGATGACATTATCCTCATCGACAAGCCCTTCCAGCGGAGGGATCCTAACTTGGAACAGAAACGGCGGCGGAAATTCCGGTAAAGCCATGATTAAAGCATGATTTTTTAATAGTTTTTTGGAAAAAATGCTTGCATTGAAGCAGTGAACGTGGTATTATATTTCAGCATTCCGCACGGTGCGTCGACTTCTTGTTCGTGCCCGGCCAGAAAAAGCCGGGTCAGCAGGGGGGATGAAGCCGCCGGAGGTAAAACGAAATTTGATTTGGAGGAACTCAACACTATGGCATCTAACGTCGTATCCATGAAAGCCCTGCTGGAGGCAGGCGTCCACTTCGGTCACCAGACCCGCCGCTGGAACCCCAAGATGGCTCCCTATATCTACACCGAGCGCAACGGCATCTATATCGTTGACCTGCAGAAAACCGTCCGCAAGCTGGAGGAGGCTTACAGCTTCGTCCGTCAGCTGAGCGAGAGCGGCCAGTCCCTGCTGTTTGTGGGCACCAAGAAGCAGGCTCAGGAGGCCATCCGCGAGGAGGCTACCCGCTGCGGCCAGTACTATGTCAACGCTCGTTGGCTGGGCGGCATGATGACCAATTTCAAGACCATGCGTACCCGCGTGGACCGTCTGAACCAGCTGAAGACCATGCAGGAGGACGGCACTTTCGATATGCTGCCCAAGAAGGAAGTCATGAAGCACATGGGCGAGATCGCCAAGCTGGAGAAGTACCTGGGCGGCGTGAAGGACATGAAAAAGCTGCCCGGCGCCCTGTTCATCGTTGACACCCGCAAGGAGCGCAACGCCATCGCCGAGGCTCACAAGCTGGGCATCCCCGTTGTGGCCATCGCCGATACCAACTGCGATCCCGATGAGATCGATTACGTCATCCCCGGCAACGATGACGCCATTCGCGCCATCAAGCTGATCTCTTCCATCATGGCCAACGCCGTTCTGGAGGGCAAGCAGGGTGAGCAGACCGAGGCCGTCGAGGAGAAGGCCGAGGACGCCCAGTAATCTGCATTTTCAGACGCTGAACGTGTTTGATACCTTATAAATTGGAGGAAAGTAAAAATGGCTTTTACCGCAGCTGATGTGAAGACCCTGCGCGAAATGACCGGCGTGGGCATGATGGATTGCAAGAAGGCTCTGGCCGCTTCCGACGGCGACATGGACAAGGCCGTGGAGTATCTGCGCGAGAAGGGCTTGGCCGCTTCCGCCAAGAAGGCCGGCCGTATCGCTGCCGAGGGCATGGCTTTCGCCACTGTCATCGACGGTGTGGGCGTGGTGGTCGAGGTCAACGCCGAGACCGACTTCGTGGGCAAGAACGAGAAGTTCGTGGACTTCGTCAAGGGTGTGGCCGCCACCGTGGCCAAGGAGGCGCCCGCCGACATGGACGCCCTGATGGCCTGCAAGTACAACGGCACCGACCTGACTGTTGAGCAGCAGCAGCAGGAGATGGTCCTGGTTATCGGCGAGAACATCAAGGTCCGCCGCTTTGCCCGCTTTGCTGACGGTGTTTCCGTGGCTTACGTTCACGCCGGCGGCAAGATCGGTGTTCTGGTGAACCTGGAGACCGATCTGCCCGCTGAGAAGGTGGAAGAGGCCGGCAAGGACGCCGCCATGCAGATTGCCGCTCTGAATCCCCGTTTCTGGGACAAGACTCAGGTCACCCAGGACGTCCTGGACGAGGAGAAGAAGATCATGATGGTCCAGATGGCCAACGATCCCAAGATGGCCAACAAGCCCGAGCAGGTCCGTGAGAAGATCGTCATGGGCAAGCTGAACAAGTTCTATGCCGAGAACTGCCTGCTGCAGCAGGAGTTCGTCAAGGACAACAGCATGACCGTGGAGAAGTATATCGCTTCCGTGGCCAAGGCTCAGGGTGGCACCATCACCTTCAAGGACGCCGTGCGTTTCGAGAAGGGCGAGGGCATTGAGAAGAAGCAGGAAAACTTCGCTGCTGAGATCGCTTCCATGGTGAAGGGATGATCTTTCACAATTAAGCATCAGGGAGACAGGCGCTGACGCGCCTGTCTCTTTTTTCTCTCATTCTGAATTTTCCTTGTATTTAGTGCTGCAAACTGGTATAATGATCCTATATTTTGGGTCATTATGATTTGGAGTCTGTTATGGCATTTTCACCTCTGCACTATCTGCAAAATCTGATGCAGGCGCTGGACCTTGCTTCTCTGGGGGATGCGGTACTTCGGGTACTTGCTGTTTTTCTCTGCCTGACCATCCATGAGACCTGCCACGGTCTGGCGGCCCTGGCGCTGGGTGATCCCACTGCCAAGCGGATGCACCGCCTGTCTCTGAACCCTCTGCGCCACATCGACTGGCTGGGTTTGGTGATGATGTTCGTGGCTGGCTTCGGCTGGGCGAAGCCTGTGCCGGTGAATCCGGGCTATTTCAAAAAGCCCAAACAGGGTATGGCGCTGACGGCCCTGGCCGGTCCCATTTCCAACTTTCTATTGGCGTTACTGATGCTGGGTATCGGTAAGGCGATCTATCTTTACGCCCCTTACACGCCAATGTGGAATACTGTTTTTACCTTCTGCCTTTATACGGTAGCGCCCCTTTCTATCGGCCTGGGGCTGTTCAACCTGCTGCCTATCCCGCCCCTGGACGGCTCCAAGGTGGCGGCGGTCCTGCTTCCAGACCAGCTCTATATCCAGCTGATGCGGTACGAGCGGTACGGCATCATTCTGCTGTTGCTGCTGTCCTGGCTGGGCCTGACAGGCAATCTGATCGGCAACGCCATTATGAGCGTATACGGCTTTTTGCTGAACCTGTTCTTTTGAGGTGTAACCATTGGAAAATCCCGTATTCAAACTGGAAAAGGTCGTCCGCTCCCGCTCGGAGGAGGAAATGCAGGACTTTGAGGGCCCGCTGGACCTGATCCTGTTTTTGCTGAGCAAGAATAAAATGGAGATCCAGGATATTTCCATCTCCCTGATCTGCGACCAGTATATTACCTGGTTGGAGCAGCGGCAGAAAATGGACCTGGAGGTGGCCAGCGAGTTTGTCACCATGGCCTCTCATCTGGTGTATATCAAAACCCGAATGCTGCTGTCCATTGAGGACGAGGAGGCCCAGAGTGAGATGGACGCCCTGATCCAGTCCTTGGAGGAGCGGCGCCGCAGCGAAAAATACGTCTGCGTCAAGATGCTGGCGAAGCGGCTGGAGCCCATGGCGGAATTCGGCCGCAATATCATCACCCGCAATCCGGAACCCGTGAAGCGGGGGAAGATTTACGAGTACGACCAGGAGAAGGCGGACCTGATCCTGGCCATGGCGGAGATCCGGAGTCGGACCCAGCGGGCGCTGCCGCCGCCAAAGACCGCTTTCCAGGATATCGTCCAGCATGAGCCCTATCCGGTAGAGAGCAAAGCCCGGGAGATTCTGCGGCGCCTGAAAGAGGGCGGCATCACCCGGTTCCGCCTGCTGTTCCAGGGAAACCGCAGCCGCAGCGAGGTGGTGGCCACCTTCCTTGCAGTGCTGGAGCTCTGCAAGGCCCGGGTGCTGCATCTGGCCGGCTCCGAGACGGACTGCACCGTCCGCCAGGAGGGCGACCTGCCCGATCATCTTACCTTTTAAGGAGAACACACCATGGAGACCATGGAGATGAAAGAAATAGAATCCGCCATTGAGGGCATCCTGTTCGCGTCTGGGGAGCCTGTCCATGTGGACCGTATCTGTGTGGCTATGGATATGGACCGGCCCACGGTGGAGCAGGTCCTCCAGAAGCTGATGGACTACTACGCCTACGAGCGCCGGGGCATCCGCCTGCTGCGTATTGAGGACAGCTGGCAGCTCTGTTCCGCTCCGGACTACGCCGACATCATCCGCCGGGCCTTTGAAATCCGAAAGCCCGCCAAGCTGAGCCAGCCCGCTCTGGAGGTGCTGACCATCATTGCCTATTACCAGCCCACTACCCGGGCCTATGTGGACCAGATCCGAGGTGTGGACAGCTCCTATACCATGGGCCTTCTGCAGGAGCGGAAGCTTATTGAGGAGTGCGGACGGCTCCAGGTTCCCGGAAGACCCCGGTTGTACCGTACCACCAAGCAGTTTCTGCGAGCCTTCCACCTGACCAGTCTGGACGACCTGCCGGAGATGCCGGACCTGGGGGGAGAAGGGCAGATGCGCCTCAGCGACACCGGAGAGGTTATCGACCCAGCCGCGGAAGCGGAGATCATGGGGGTCGATACCCCGGAGAACGCGGATTTTCCGGCTCCGGAGGACTGAGCGGCAGATATCCGAGAAAAAGAGAGGTGAGAGCCGTTGACCGCGCTTTGGATCCTGGGCATCCTGGCCTTACTGCTGGTATGGCTGTGCCTGACCCGTGTGGGGGCGCAGGTGACGCTGTCCGGCGGCTCCACTGTGGTGGATGTCAGGTTCGGTCTGTTCCGTTTTCGGGTGTTCCCCGGCAAAAAGAAACCAAAGGCTTCCAAGGAGCAGGCTGCTGAAAAGCCGAAAAAGCCCAAGGAGAAAAAAAAGAAACAACCCATGCCAAAGCCCACCCTGGCGGACATCAAGGACGCGGTCAGGACTCTGTGGCCGCCCTTGAAGCGGGCTTTGGACCGGACCCGCCGGGGTATCCGCATCCACCCGCTGACGGTCAGCCTGATCCTGGGCGGTGCCGATGACCCGGCTGCAGCGGCGGAGCAGTATGGCTATCTTCAGGCTGGGATCTGGACGGGGATGCCGGTATTGGAAAAAGCTCTGGACATCCCGGAGCCCCGCATCCATACGGACATCGACTTTGACGCATCCAAGCCTTTGATCGAGGGGGCCGTGGGTATTACCGCCCGGATTGGGACTCTGGTGGGCGTGGGCCTGGGCGTCGCCATTCCGGCCCTCCGCTGGTTCCTGCGGTTCCGGAAAAAAGCAAAGCAGACAGTACCGGCACCTCAGCCGGCGGCATGATACGAGCGTCTTGCTCTCAGATTCAGAAAGGACGGTTCACAAGATGGACAATACGACGGAGAAGAAAAATCCCCTGACCGAGCTGATGCGATCCACCATGGATAAGGTCCATGCCATGGCCGACACCAACACCATTGTCGGCCAGCCTATTATCACGCCCGACGGCGTGACCCTGATCCCCATTTCCAAGATCAGCTTCGGCTTCGGCGGAGGCGGCGGAGACTACGGCAAAAATGCCAATACCAACTTCGGCGGCGGCGCCGGCGCCGGCGTGAAGATCGACCCCGTGGCCTTCCTGGTCATCAAGGACGGTACCACCCGGATGCTGCCTGTGGCGGCCGCACCTATGAATACGGTGGACCGCATCGTGGATATGGCACCGGAGATCGTGGAGAAAGTGGAAAAAATTATCGACAAAAAGAAGGAAAAAGAGACCCTCTGAGCGGGGTATACTACCATCACCGTGAACAAATGAGGTGATGGATCATGCCAAAGCGGGCTTCCGCTGCACTGACTGTGGTGTTTATGCTGTTCAGTGTTTTCCCTTGTCAGGTAAAAGCCGTGAGTACCTCGGCTGCGGCTGCGATTCTGGTGGACGCAGACAGCGGGCGGGTGCTGTATGAGCAGAACGCGGACGCAAAAATGCTGATCGCCAGCACCACCAAGATCATGACCGCCCTGGTGGCTATCCGGGAGGGAGAACTCTCTGACGTGGTGACCGTCAAGCGGGAGGCAACCCTGACGGAGGGTTCCTCCATGTACCTGAAGGAGGGGGAGCAGCTGACACTGGAGACGCTGCTCTATGGTCTGATGCTGTGCTCCGGGAATGACGCGGCAGTTGCCATCGCGGAGCATGTGGGCGGCAGCCAGGCGGGTTTTGTCCGCCTGATGAACGAGACCGCGAGGGAACTGGGCATGGCGCATACCTCCTTTGCCAACCCCAACGGGCTGGATGCGGAGACACACTATTCTACCGCCAGGGACATGGCGGTGTTGGCCTGTGCCGCCATGGAGAACGAGACCTTCGCCCGGATTGTCTCCACACGCACCGTCACCATCGGCGGGCGCACCATGACCAACCACAACAAGCTCCTCTCCTGGTCAGAGGGCTGCATCGGCTTGAAAACAGGCTACACCAAGGCGGCGGGCCGGACTTTGGTCAGCTGCATGGAAAAGAACGGCCAGAGGCTGGTGGCGGTGACGCTGCAGGACGGCAACGACTGGGCCGACCATCAGGCGCTGTATGAGTATGGTTTTGCCGCCTATCCCGCCCGGCGTCTGGCGGTTTTGGGGCAGCCCCTCCGCCGCGTTTCGGTGAAGGGCGGCGTTCAAAAAACCATGGCCTTGGTGGCGGCGGAGAGCTTCTCCTGGCCCGTCGCGGAGGGGGAAGGACTGGAAACACGCCTGGAGCTTTCAAGCGCTCTGGCGGCACCGCTGGCTGCCGGGACCAAGGTGGGACAGGCTGTTTTCACGTTGGATGATACAGAGATCGGCCGTGTGGACCTGCTGTGCGGAGAATCTGTGGCACCCAAGGCAGAATCTGCCTTGGCGGCGCTGAAACTGGCCCGATAGAAGGACTGACATATGGAAGAACGACTGCAAAAACTGCTCTCCGCCGCCGGGGTCTGTTCCCGCCGGGCAGCGGAGGACTACATCATTGCGGGCCGCGTGACCGTGAATGGAGAGACGGCGGAGCTGGGCCGGCGGGCAGATCCGGACCGGGATGACATCCGGGTGGACGGGAAACCTCTGGCTTCCAAGGCCGATCACGCCTATCTGCTGCTGAACAAGCCCCGAGGCTATGTAACCACCCTTTCCGACGAAAAAGGCCGGAAAACCGTGGCGGACCTGGTGCGGGACTGCGGGATCCGGGTGTATCCCGTGGGACGGTTGGACCTGGACTCCGAAGGCCTGCTGCTGATGACCAACGACGGGGAATTGATGCAGCACCTGCTGCACCCCAGTGGGGAGGTCAACAAGACCTACCTGGTCTCCGTGTTCGGTCCGGTGGACGGCGCGGCGGAGCGCCTGGCCGCCATCACGGACCTGGAAGGGGAGACTATTCGCCCTGCCCAGGTGGAGGTCCTGCGGAGGACCCATCAGACGGCGGAGCTGTCCATCACCATCCATGAGGGCAAAAACCGGCAGATCCGCCGCATGTGTTCCGCCTGCGGGCTGACGGTGAAGCGGCTGCGGCGGATCCGGGAGCATTCTCTGGAGCTGGGAGACCTGACCTGCGGCCAGTGGCGGTATCTGACGGAGGACGAGATTGCCGCCCTGAAGGGCCCCTCTGTCAACTGAATCAAGGCGCTTGAGCGCGGGCCGAGGGGTCCGCGCTCCTATTTTGCAAGTTTTGCAAAATTTCCTGCAAAAACCGTTTGAATTTTGCAGGGTTTGTGGTACAATACGACAGGATGCGCATGGAGACCTGCGCATTTTCTGCGCGTAAGACCAAAAACAGAAAGAGCGGGGGAGGGAACGGCCGTGGCAAAAAACATTTTACATACCATTGAAAGTAGCATGAACGGCTTTTCCAAAGGACAGAAGCGAATTGCCGGGTACATCCTGGATAATTATGATAAAGCGGCTTTTATGACCGCCAGCAAGCTGGGCAAGCTGGTGGGCGTCAGCGAATCCACGGTGGTGCGGTTCGCATCGGAGCTGGGCTACGATGGCTATCCCAGTATGCAGCGGGCCCTGCAGGAGATGATCCGCAGCCGCCTGACCTCTACCCAGCGGATTCAGCAGGCCGGGGAGCTCTTTGAACGGCAGGATCTGCTGGGGGCCGTGTTGCAGTCGGACATTGACAAGCTGCGGGAGCTGGCCAGTCAGGCAGACCGGAACCAGTTCGACGACGTGGTTGACCGCATCAAAAACGCTCATCACATCTATATTCTGGGCGTCCGCTCCTCTGCCTATGTAGCCGGATACCTGAACTTTTACATGCACCTGCTGTGTGAGAATGTGACCCTGGTCCAGTCCAATGCCGCCGGGGAAATTTTTGAGCAGCTGTTCCGCATCGGCCCCGGGGACGTGATGATCGCCATCAGCTTCCCCCGCTATTCCCGCGTGACCATGAATACCGTGAAGTTCGCCCAGGACCGGGGAGCCACCATCATTGCCGTGACGGACAACGAGCTGTCCCCGGTGTACCAGATGTCTGACGCAGCCCTGCTGGCCCCCTGTGAGATGATCTCCTTCGTGGATTCCATGGTGGCACCGCTGTCTCTGATCAATGCCCTGTTGGTGGCGTTGGCTTACCGCATGGGCACGGATGCCGCCAGGACCTTTGAGGAACTGGAAGATATTTGGAACGAATACGGCGTGTTTGGAAAGATGGATGATGAATAAACAGATCGTAGTAGTCGGCGGCGGCGCCGCCGGCATGATGGCCGCCGTCTGCGCGGCGGAGCGGGGGGCTTCCGTGACCCTGCTGGAGCCTAACGAGCGGCTTGGCAAGAAGCTGAATATCACCGGCAAGGGCCGCTGCAACGTGACCAACAACGCGGACCTGGAAACGCTGCTGGCCAATACGCCAAAGAACGGCAAGTTCCTGTACAGCGCTTTCTCCCGGTTTGACGGCCGGGACGCCATGGCCTTCTTTGAAAAGCTGGGTGTGCCCCTGAAAACGGAACGGGGAAACCGGGTGTTTCCCGTCAGTGACCGGGCTTTTGACATCAGCGGCGCCCTGGAACGGCGGCTGAAGGCCCTGCGGGTCACCATGGTTCGGGACCGGGCGGTGCACCTGGAGGTCGAAGAGGGAATTATCCGGGGCGTGCAGGGTGAACACAGGAACTATCCCGCCCAGGCGGTCATCCTGGCTACCGGCGGCGTCAGCTATCCCGCCACCGGCTCCACCGGCGAGGGGCACCGCATGGCCGCAGAGACCGGGCATACCGTCACGCCTCTACGGGGGTCTCTGGTGCCTTTGCGGGACTTCGGCATTGGCAGGCAGCTGCAGGGCCTGAGCCTGCGGAATGTGGGCCTGACGGTCTTTGAGAACAATAAGAAGATTTATACGGATTTCGGCGAACTGCTGTTCACTCATTTCGGCGTCAGCGGTCCGTTGATTTTGTCCGCCTCCGCCCATATGCGGCATTTTGAGAAAAAGGCCTACCGCCTGGAAATTGACCTGAAGCCCGCTTTGGATGAGCAGCAGCTGGACAAGCGCTTGTTGTCAGATTTTACCAAATACGCCAACAGTGACTTCTGTAATGCCTTAGACGATCTGCTTCCTCAGAAGCTGATTCCTGTGGTGGTGGAGTGGACGGAGATTCCGCCTCACCAGAAGGTCCACGACCTGACCAAGGAGCAGCGCCGTGGGCTTCTCCAATTGCTGAAGCATTTTCCGGTGGTCATCGCGGGGCCCTGCCCGGTGACGGATGCCATCGTCACCTCCGGCGGCATTAAAGTGGGCGAGATTGACCCCAAAACCATGGAGTCAAAGATTGTAAAGGGACTGTACTTTGCAGGAGAAGTGATTGACGTGGACGCCTATACCGGCGGGTTCAACCTGCAGATTGCCTGGGCCACAGGCCGTGCCGCCGGATTTGCGGCGGCGGAAAACGAAACATGACAGGAGAAACGACCATGAAAACCATCAGCATTGCCATTGACGGTCCCTCCGGCGCCGGGAAAAGCACCCTGGCCCGCAGTATTGCCGCGAAGCTTGGCTTTTTATATGTAGATACCGGCGCTATTTACCGGACCATCGGATACCACATTTTTACAAAGGATATCGACCCCAAGGATGAGACGGCGGTGACCGCCCGGCTCCCTGAGATCCATGTGGAGCTGACCTACGGGGAGGACGGCCTCCAGCACATGCTGCTGAACGGAGTGGATGTGACGAAGGAGATCCGTCTGCCGGAGATCTCCATGTATGCCTCCGCCGTTTCCGCCCATCCCGGCGTCCGGGCTTTCCTGCTGGAGATGCAGCGGCAGTTGGCACGCACCAACAGTGTCGTCATGGACGGCCGGGATATCGGCACCGTGGTGCTGCCGGACGCTGATGTAAAGATCTTTCTGACCGCCTCCCCGGAGGCCCGGGCCCGGCGGCGGATGCTGGAGCTGGAGCAGCGCGGTACTCCGGAGCCCTTTGAAGCTGTGCTGAAGGATATCCAAGAGCGGGATTGGAACGACTCCCACCGGGCTGTGGCGCCCCTGCGTCAGGCCGAGGATGCCATCCTTTTGGATACCACGGAGCTGACCTTCGCGGAGAGCGAGGAATCCCTTTTGAACATCATTAAGGAGAAAACCAAATGAAACCGCTGGGTACGTTTTTTGTATTTGCTTATTATGTCGTGGGCCTGGTTACCCGTATCCTGCATCCCACTACGGTGGAGGGCATGGAGAATCTGCCGGAGCATGGGGCGCTGCTTTGCCCCAACCACTCCAGCAATTGGGACCCCCTGCTGGTGGTACTGAAGCTGCCGGTCAACTACCGGGTACACATTATGGCCAAACAGGAGTTATTCCGCTTCAAGCCCCTGGGCTGGGCGCTGCGGCATGTGGGAGCCTTCCCCGTCAGCCGGGGTGACAACGATATCCATGCGGTCAAGACCGCCATCCAGGCTATCAAGGGCGGCGACAACCTGCTGATTTTCCCGGAGGGCACTGTGATCCGCAACGGCATCGGCTGCAAGGACGGGCTTCCGGCCCATGCCAAAGCCGGCGTGGCGGTCATCGGTGTCCGCACCGGCGCCACCATGATCCCGGTGTTCGTGGACGGGGAGAAAAAGCTGTTCCACCGGACCCGCATTATCTTCGGCAAGCCTTACATCCCTGTGTACACAGGCCGCCACGGCACCTCCGAGGAGATGCAGAAGATCGCCGATGACATCCTGGCGGAGGCCTATGCCCTGGGCGGCCAGACGGTAGGGGGGGAGTCCCTGTGAAAGTCATCCTTGCCGAGAGCGCCGGGTTCTGCTACGGTGTCCACCGGGCTGTGGAACTGGCGGAAAAGACGGCGGCGGAGACCGGCGGCTGCTGGATGCTGGGGGATCTGATCCACAACAGCTATGTGGTGGAGGACCTGGCCCGGCGTGGCATTTGGAAAACGTCGGACAGCGGACAGTTGGGCCCCGGAGACACGGTGGTTATCCGTTCTCATGGAGAGCTGAGAAGTGTGCTGGACGGTCTTGAGAGCCGTGGCGTCCGCTGCGTCAACGCAACCTGTCCCAATGTCTGCCGCATCCAGAAGCTGGTGGCCCAGGCGGAGGAGGAGGGGAGACAGCCGGTCATCATCGGCGAGCCTCACCATCCCGAGGTCATCGGCATTGCCAGCTGGTGCCGCCATCCACTGGTGTTCGAGGGACCGGAGGCAGTAAAGATGTGGCTTGAAGCCGACCCCAAAAACCGGGAAATCCCGGTAACAGCAGTGGCTCAGACCACCTGTATCCGTGAACTTTTTGAAACTTCTTGGAAAATCCTAAAAAAAGAGTGTACAAACGCAAAAATATTTGATACAATATGCAATGCTACGCATAAGCGTCAGACAGAGGCGGCCTCTATCGCCGCCGAAGTAGACGTGATGGTCGTGGTGGGAGACCGTAAAAGCGCCAACACCAAACATTTGACGGAAATTTGCATGAAGAGATGCCCCCGTGTCCTCCAGATCGAGAACGCGGACGAGCTCTCGCCGGATTTCTTCCATGGTTGCTCTGTTGCGGGCCTTACGGCCGGCGCCTCCACACCTGCTGGCATTATTAAGGAGGTATATGCAACGATGAGCGAAGAAATCAAAGTGGCCGAGGGTAAAGAGGAGTCCTTCGAGGAATTACTGAATCAGTCTTTCAAAACTTTAAATACAGGAGAGAAGGTCACCGGTACCGTTCTGGCCATCAACCCCACTGAGGTTCTGGTCGATGTTGGTGCTAAGCAGTATGCTTACATCAAGATGAGCGAACTGACCGATGACCCCAATGCAAAGCCTGAGGACATTGTGAAGGTCGGCGACGAGATCGAGACCTACATTGTCCGCGTCAACGATGTCGAGGGTTATGCAGAGCTGTCTAAGAAGCGCCTGGACGCTGTGAAGGTCTGGGAGAACATCGAGACCGCTGTTGAGGAGAAGACCGTGCTGGAAGGCACCGTCACCGAGGAGAACAAGGGCGGCATCGTGGTGTCCGTCAAGGGCGTCCGCGTGTTCGTGCCTGCTTCCCAGAGCGGTATGCCCCGCGGCGCTGACCTGTCCGAGATGAAGGGGCAGAAGGTCCAGCTGCGCATCACCGAGGTCAACCGTGCCCGCCGCCGCGTGGTGGGCTCCATTCGCAGCGTCACCGACGAGGCCCGCAAGGCCGCTCAGGAGGCCGTCTGGAGCTCCATCGAGGTTGGCAAGCACTATACCGGCACCGTGAAGTCCATGACCAGCTACGGCGTGTTTGTGGACATCGGCGGCGTGGACGGCATGGTACATATCTCCGAGCTGTCCTGGAGCCGTATCAAGACTCCCGCTGAGGTCTGCAAGGTCGGCGACACCATGGACGTGTACGTTATCTCCTTCGACCCCGAGAAGCGCAAGATCTCCCTGGGCTGCAAGGACCACAGCGTGGATCCCTGGACCAACTTCATGAACAAGTACAGCGTGGGCGACGTGGCTGAGGTCCGCATCGTCAAGCTGATGACCTTCGGTGCCTTTGCCGAGGTCGTGCCTGGTGTGGATGGCCTGATCCACATCTCCCAGATCGCTGACCGCCGCATCGAGAAGCCCGAGGATGTTCTGTCCGAGGGTCAGATCGTGGAGGCCAAGATCACCGCTGTGGACGAGGAGAAGAAGAAGATCTCCCTGTCCATCCGCGCTCTGCTGGCTCCCGCCGCCGAGGAAGCCGATGAGACTCCCGTGGAGGAGTAAGTTCCGACTGCAAAGATGCAGGCCCGTATGGGTCTGCATCTTTTTGAAAAAACTTGTGATTTTTTTCACGTTTTCATTGCAATCTCTCTCTATACCTGTTATAATCTTGACAATGTGAGTTTTCCGACAGTAAAAGCATAGAATATAACGATACAGGAGGAAATACAATGAGCTATCAGGAAGATTACCAGCAGAAACTGAGAACCGCCGACGAGGCTGTTCAGGTAGTCAAGTCCGGCGACTGGCTGGATTACGGCTGGAGTATCTGCACGGCCAACGCGCTGGATAAGGCACTGGCGAAGCGCATGGAGGGCCTGACGGACGTCAACATCCGCGGCGGCATCCTGACCCGCCGTCCCGCTATTTTTGATACTCCCAATGCCGCTGACCACTTTACCTGGAACTCCTGGCATATGTCCGGCATCGAGCGGAAGGCCATCAAGGAGGGCTTCTCCTATTATATCCCCCTGCGTTATTCCGAGCTGCCCGGCTACTATCGCAACTGCATCAAAACCCTGGACGTGGCCATGTTCCAGGTTGCGCCCATGGACGAGCACGGCTACTTCAACTTCGGCCCCGGCGGCTCTCACCTGAAGGCCGTCTGTGACTGCGCCAAGACCGTCATTGTGGAGGTCAACAAGAACATGCCCGTCTGCCTGGGCGGCTTTGAGAACTGCGTCCACATCAGCGAGGTGGACATGATCGTGGAGGGTGAGAATCCTCCCATGGAGACCCTGGGCGGCTCCGGCGAGCCTTCCGAGGTGGATATGGCTATCGCCAACCTGGTGGTGCCCGAGATTCCCGACGGCGCCTGCCTGCAGCTGGGCATCGGCTCTGTGCCCAACACCATCGGCAAGATGATCGCCAAGAGCGACCTGAAGGATCTGGGTGTGCACACCGAGATGTACGTGGATGCCTTCGTGGACATGGCCGAGGCCGGCAAGCTGACCGGCGCCTGCAAGCCCTTCGACAAGGGCCGCCAGGTATACGCATTTGCCGCCGGCTCTCAGAAGCTGTACGACTATATCAACAACAACCCCGCCTGCATGGCGGCTCCCGTCAGCTATGTCAACGACATTGCACGGGTGTCCCAGATCGATAACTTTATCTCCATCAACGGCGCTGTGGACATCGACCTGTACGGCCAGGTGTCCTCCGAGTCCTCCGGAACCAGCCACATCTCCGGCGCCGGCGGCCAGCAGGACTTCGTCATGGGCGCCTACCTGGCCAAGGGCGGCAAGAGCTTCATCTGCTGCTCCTCCACCGTGATGGACAAGAAAACCGGCAAGCTCCAGTCCCGCATTCGTCCCACACTGCTGCAGGGCTCCATCGCCACCTGCACCCGTACCAACCTGCACTGGCTGGTGACGGAGTATGGCAAGTTTAACGCCAAGGGCAAGTCCACCTGGGAACGTGCCGAGGGCCTCATCAACATCGCCCATCCCCAGTTCCGGGAGGAACTGATTGCGGGAGCTGAGAAAATGCATATCTGGCGCCGCTCCAACAAGAAGTAAAGATCTGTTTTTCAAAAAGCGGCGGGCAGCTTTCGGGCTGTCCGTTGCTTTTTCCTTCCTGTTTTTCAAAAAATGTTCTAAATTTTAAGAAAAAAACTTGTAAAACGCCCAAAAAGCCGGTATAATATACCTGTATCGGGAATATCACGGGAAAATCGGCCGACAGAGCGGGAACCAGTCACCGCGCGGACAGGAAAAGGAAGGACTTGCCATGTTCAGCATTGGGGATCTGGTCGTGCATCCTATGCACGGCGCCGGCGTTATCGACAATATCATTCAGGAGAAGGTCGCGGGAGTCACAAAGGAATACTATGTCTTTAAGATGCCTATGGGCGGCCTTGTGCTAAAGATTCCGGTGGCAAACTGCGGGGCCATCGGTGTCCGCGCCATCATCACACCTGAGGAGGCTGAGACGCTTCTTGATGCCATTCCCGCTTTGACTGTGGAGGCCAACACCAACTGGAACAAGCGTTATCAGGAGAATATGCTGCGCCTGAAAAGCGGGGACCTCTATGAGGTGGCCCGGGTGGTGAAGGCGCTGATGCACCGGGAGGCCCAGCGGGGCCTCTCCACAGGGGAGCGGAAAATGCTCCACATTGCCAAGCAGATCATGATCTCCGAGATCGTGCTGGCCCAAAACAGCGAATACGAGGATGTGGAGCGCCGGCTGGACCGCGCCATGATGCAGCTGCCGGTCCCTATGTGAGATATCCGGAAGGAAGGAAACCATGCTATCGTTTTTGAAAAAAGTGAGGGAACGGCGCCGCCCCCGGTGCGCGGCGCTGGTGGCTGCCGCCGGCAGCTCCAGCCGCATGGGCGGCGTCAATAAACTGCTGGAGCCTCTGGACGGCATCCCTGTACTGGTTCGGACGCTGACTGCTTTGCAGAACGCCGGGACGGTGGATGAGATTGTGGTGGCCACCAGGGAAGAGGATTTGGTGGAAATCTCCAGGCTCTGCCATACATACGGCATCACAAAATGCACCAAGGTGGTCCGGGGCGGAGAGACCCGGGCCCATTCTGTCCTGCTGGCCGCTTTGGAGGCATCTCCGGACACGGAGCTGCTGGCGGTGCAGGACGGTGCCCGCCCCCTGGTGACGCCCGAACTGATCGACGATGTCATCATGGCTGCGGTCCGTTGCGGCGCGGCGGCCCCTGCGGTCCCAGTGAAGGACACCATCAAGGTGGTACGGGACAGCGGCGCTGTGGAGGAGACTCTGGACCGGGGTGCCCTGCGGGCTGTTCAGACCCCCCAGGTTTTTGAGGCCAGCATCCTGAAAGCGGCCCTCCAGGACGCTTTGGAGAAAAACATCCCCATCACCGACGACTGCTCCGCTGTGGAGCAGTTGGGCAAGGTGGTCTTTCTGGTGGAGGGAGACGAGGAAAACCTGAAAATCACCACCCCCGCGGACCTGGTCCTGGCGGAGGCGATCCTGCGGAACAGGGAGGACCGGGCATGACGAATCTGCGTATTGGACATGGGTATGACGTGCACCGCTTGGTGGAGGGACGGCGGCTGATCCTGGGAGGTGTGGACATTCCCTGGGAAAAGGGGCTTCTGGGCCATTCCGACGCTGACGTGCTGGTCCATGCCATTATGGACGCACTCACCGGCGCCGCCCGGCTGGGGGACATCGGCAAGCTGTTCCCGGACACGGATCCGGCCTACGCCGGTATCTCCAGTATCAAGCTGCTGCGGGAAGTAGGCCGGCTGTTGGGGGAGAAGGGCTTTGAAGTGGTGAATATCGACGCCACT
The DNA here is from genome assembly GCA_945948185.1 of uncultured Clostridia bacterium. GTDB lineage: Bacteria > Bacillota > Clostridia > Oscillospirales > Oscillospiraceae > Oscillibacter. Next base: position 21,422 of record CAMFAL010000007.1, read on the forward strand.
CTCCTGGCCCAGGCACCCAAGGTGGGGCCCTACCGCCCGCAGATGGCGGCCAACGTGGCGGAGTCCCTGGGTGTCGACCCGGAGCAGGTCAACATCAAGGCCACCACCGAGGAGGGGCTTGGCTTTACCGGAGACGGTTCCGGTATGGCGGCCCACGCGGTGGCGCTGCTGGAAAAAACAAGTGCATGAACGATGGCGGACTTCCATTTGGGAGTCCGCTGTTTTTCTGTCTCACTGCACACGAACCTCCGGAGCAGCATAGACTGTGCAGAGAGGAGGAGTGTCTGTGGAGCACTATTTGATCCTTGCCCGGTCCGTCACCTATGCCCAGCGGATGCAGCGGGCCCTGGAAAAGGCCGGCATCCGCTGTCAGATCTTTCGTGCCCCCAGGGACCTGACGGACCTGGGCTGTGCCTATGTCCTGCGGCTGGCCGTCGCCGACCTGCCCCAGGCTCTGATCACCATTCACAGGGCAGCATTGGACCCTGTTCAGATATTTTTGTACCAGAAAGGCACCTACCGGGAGGTGGCCCCATGATCTATCTGGACAGCGCGGCCACCACGTTTCAAAAGCCGCCCGCCGTAGCCGCCGCCATGCAGCGGGCGCTGATGACCATGAGCTCCCCGGGGCGGGGCGGCCACCCGGCCGCCATACGGGCTGCGGAGACGGCCTTTGCCTGCCGCAGTGAGCTGGCGGAGCTGTTTTCCATTTCCAACCCGGAGCAGGTGGTATTCACCATGAACGCCACTCACGGGCTGAACATCGCCATTAAAAGCCTGGTGCCGCCGGGAGGAAAGGCTGTGGTCTCCGGCTATGAGCACAACGCCGTCACCCGGCCGCTGCTGGCTCTGGGTGCCCGGGTCTCCGTGGCGTCCGGACCGCTGTTCGCACCGGAGGAGATCCTGGCGGCTTTTGACCGGATGGTGACGCCGGATACCGACGCGGTCATCTGCAACCACATTTCCAACGTATTCGGCTTCATCCTGCCGGTGGAGGACATTGCCGCCATCTGCCGCAAGCGGAAGGTCCCGCTGATCGTGGACGCCTCCCAGTCAGCGGGGATCCTGCCGCTGGATATGACGGCAATGGGAGCGGCTTTCATCGCCATGCCCGGTCACAAGGGCCTGTACGGCCCTCAGGGGACCGGTGTTCTGCTGTGCGGTGAGGGAATTTCGCCTCACACGCTGCTGGAAGGAGGGACCGGAAGCCTCTCTATTCATCAGGAGATGCCCGATTTTCTGCCGGATCGGCTGGAGGCGGGCACCCATAATATGCCCGGCATTGCGGGGCTGCTGGAGGGCGTCCGGTATGTGAAGCAGCGGGGGATGGATACGATCTGCTTACGGGAGCGTCAGTTGACTCTTCTGCTGGCGGAGGGACTGCGGACCATCCCGGGTCTGCGGGTCTATGCCCTGCCCGGACTCCGCCAGCAGGCGGGGGTACTATCGGTAGTGTCCGAAACGAAAGACGTGGAGATCCTGGGAGAGGAGCTGGCGGAACGGGGCATCGCCGTCCGGGCCGGTATCCACTGCGCACCCTTTGCCCACCGCACGGCAGGGACTCTGGAAACAGGTACTGTCCGCCTGAGCGTCTCCGACTTCAATACCCCGGCAGAGATCTATCAGACCCTTGATGTATTCCATGCGATTCTGCGGTGATTTTCTGAACAGTCCGTGAATTTTCCCTTGATTCACCTTGCAATTGACAGCCATCTTTTATATAATAAGAAAACGAATGTAATCTGGTCCGAAAGGAATGAAGGCGTTTCCATGGATCTGAAATTGATGGAATTCCCAGCCGATATCGGCCGCTATCTGCTGACCTTGCAGGTAACGGATATTCTGGATATCGGTATCATGGTATTTGTGATGTACCACCTGTTCCTGCTGGTGCGGAGCACCAAGGCCGCCAGCCTGCTGAAGGGTCTATTCGTGTTCCTGGCGGCTCTGGTGCTGTCGGGCCTGCTGCAGCTGAATGGGATCAACTTCATTTTGAGCCGCATGGTGGAGTGGGGCGTTCTGGCGCTCATTATCCTGTTCCAGCCGGAGATCCGCCGGATCCTGGAGGAGATGGGAAGCCGCCGCTTCATGGCCTTCTTCACCCATTCGGAGGTCTCCGGCAGCATGGAGCAGACCATCAGCCAGACGGTGCTGGCCTGCACGGAGATGTCCCAGTCCCGCACCGGCGTGCTGATTGTGTTTGAGCGGGAGATTCTGCTGGACGACATGGTCCGCAGCGGCACGGTGCTGGACGCCTCCGTCTCCAGCGAACTGCTGAAAAACATCTTCTTTGTCAAGGCGCCCATGCACGACGGTGCCGTCATCGTCCGGCAGGGCCGGGTTCTGGCCGCCGGCTGCATGCTGCCACTCAGCAAAAATGTGAATCTGAGCCGTGATCTGGGTATGCGCCACCGGGCGGGTATCGGCATGAGCGAGAACTCCGACGCGGTGGTGGTCATCGTGTCGGAGGAGACCGGCTCCATCTCCGTGGCCATCGGCGGCATGCTGAAGCGCCATCTGAAGCCGGAGACACTGGAGAACCTTCTGCGGAACGAATTGCTGCCGCAGGAGGACAACGAACCGGACAAGCAGAAGTTCAGCCTCGCAGGCCTGCTGCGCGCCAAACAGAACGGAGGTGCGGACGATGCAGAATGAGCAAGGAAAAAAGCGGAAAGCGCTCTACATCCTGCTGGCCCTGCTGGCGGCCATATCCATGTGGATCTATGCCGACGAATTCGGCAACAACGGCGGACACCGTGTGATTGAGAAGACCATCATAGACATCCCCGTAAATTACACCGGGGAGAGCAAGCTGGCAGACCGGGGACTGATGCTGCTGGAGGAGGAGACCACCGCCTCCCTGGACGTCACGGTCAAGGGCGGACGCCGCCAGATTTCCCGCTTGGAGCAGGACGATATCACCATCAACGTGGACCTCTCCAACGTGGAGAAGGCCGGCGTTCAGCAGGTGCCCTGCACCTTTTTCTATGACGACGACAAATTCTCCAGTGATATGTCCAGGAAGCCCAGCAGCAACCAGGTGACGGTGAACATCAGCGAGCTGAACCGCCGCATCGTGGATATCCGCTGTGAGCTCTCCGGCCATGTGGCGGACGGCTACTCCGCCGGACAGCTGCAGTTGTCCCAGGATACCCTGGAGATCCGCGGACAGGCCAAGGACATCGACCCCGTCAGCTATGTGAAGGTAGTCCTGGATGTGGGAGATGGTGCCGAGGAGACCGTCTCCCAGGAGTTGACCTTCCGGTATTACGACAAGAACAATAAGCAGCTGGACGGTGCCAACATCCATCCCACGGTGGACAGCGTCCAGGTGACCTTGCCGGTCTTTGTGACCAAGGAACTGAAGCTGGTGGTGGACTTCAAGGAGTCTCCCGGTGCCAGGAAGTCCAACCTGGATTACGAGATTAAGCCCGAGTATATCGTGGTCTCCGGCGATGCCGCCGCCCTGCGGGGCGTAGAGACCATCACCCTGGGTGAGCTGGACCTGCTGGATCTGCTGAACGGCGGTCCACGCTACCACACCTATCCCATTATTATCCCCGATGGCTGCCAGAACCTCAGCGGCGTCACCAGAGCCACGCTGGACGTCAGCTTTGCGGATATGACCAGTGCGGAGGTGACCACCCAGCAGTTCACTTACGCCAACCTGCCTAGCGGAAAGCGGGTGGACATCCTGACTCAGGAGCTGACGGTCCGCGTATTCGGCACCACGGCGGATGTGGAGGCAGTCACGGGAGAACAGATCTCCGTGGTGGCTGACCTCACCAACTACTCCGCCGCCTCCGGCACCTATACAGTCCCCGCATTCGTGGAGGTGTCCTCCAGCGCGGGAGATCTCGGCGTCAGCGGAAACTATCAAGTCCAGGTCCGCATCCGCGAGCCCCATGAGCCGCTTCCGGAGGAACCCACGGAAGAACCGGGACAGGGCACGGAAACCTCACCTGAAGCATGAACACAGGAGTAATGTACCATGACCCAAATCGCAACTGTTGAACGTATTCTTGATCCCAACCATGCCGTGATCTCCGTTCCCCGGAAATCCGCCTGCGGCCATGACTGCGAGGAGTGTGCCGGCTGCGGCGTCTCCGGCGCGGCTGTCAAGGCCAAAGCCGCCAACCCCATCGGTGCCCGTCCCGGGCAGAAGGTGGTGGTGCAGAGCGATACCCAGAAGATGCTCCGCATCGTGGCGCTGGTCTATGCCACCCCGGTGGTCTTGTTTCTGCTGGGCTATCTGGCGGCCTTTTTCCTGGGTGCCGTAGTTGCCGTACAGTACACCGCGGCTGTCATCGGTTTTATCATCGGCATCGTGGTGGCAATCCGCTATGACCGGTATCTGAAGGCGAAGGGCGGTTTGTCCTTCACCATCGTCCGGCTTTTCTGACCCGGTGTTTGGCTACGTCAGGCCACCCCTGGCCGCTCTTCCTTCGGAGGAGGCGGACCGGTTCCGGCGTATGTACTGCGGCCTTTGCCACACGCTGGGGCATCGGTACGGCACCGCGGCCCGGTTCATCCTGAATTACGATTTCACCTACCTGGCCATTCTGCTCTCCCAACGGCAGGAGGGGCCTGCCGGGAACGCCCGGTGCCTGATCCACCCTGTCCACGCCCATGCCTTTCTGGAGGAGGATCCCGCCATGGCGCTGGCCGCTGACGAGAGCGTGATCCTGGCCTACTGGCAGCTGCGGGACGGCGTGGCGGACCATGACTGGCTCCACGGCCTGAAGTACCGGAGCCTCTCCGCCATTCTGGAGCCTGCTTACCGGAGGGCGTCCTCTCTACGCCCCGGCTTTGACCGGGCGGTCCGCCGGCAGCTGGACCTGCTGGCTCAGCTGGAGACGGAGCGCTGCCCCTCCATTGATCGGGCGGCGGACGCTTTCGCGGTGCTGCTGGGCAGCGCCGCAGGAGAGGTGGACGACCCTGTCCGGCAGCGGGTGCTGGAGCAGCTGCTGTACCACCTGGGCCGCTGGGTCTATTTGATCGACGCTGCGGATGATCTGAAAAAAGACTCCGTCTCCGGGAGTTATAATCCCGTGGCGCTGCGGTTCAGTCTGGCAGACGGAGTCTGGAACCCGGACAGCCGCCGGGAATTCGCCGCCACGCTGGACCACTCCATCCATATGATGGCCACGGCCTTTGAGCTGTGGGATTTCGGCGTTTGGACGCCATTGCTGTCGGAAACCATCTATACTGGCCTGTTTCAGATTGGAAAGGCTGTTCTGGACGGTACCTTCCGCACCACAGAGCGCGGAGCAGATAGAAAGAAACAGAAGAATGTTGAGGAGACCACATGAACGATCCCTATCAAACTCTTGGCGTATCGGAAAACGCCTCGGATGAAGAAATCAAAAAGGCATACCGTGATCTGGCCCGGAAGTACCACCCGGACAACTACCACGACAATCCCCTGGCGGACCTGGCTCAGGAGAAGATGAAGGAGATCAACGCCGCCTACGAGGAGATCAACCGCCGGCGGAGCGGAGGGAGCCGTGCTTCCGGCGGCAGCTACGGCGGATACCAGCGGCAATACGGCCAGTATCAGGGCCGCAGCAGCAGTTCCGTCCTGCAGCAGGTGCGCATCGCCATCCAGTCTGGAGACCTCAGCCGCGCCGAGGCGCTGCTGGCCAATTACAGCGACCACAATGCGGAGTGGAACTTCCTGCGGGGCGCCGTTTGCTACCGGCGGGGCTGGATGGACGAGGCCAAGCGGTATTACCAGACCGCCTGTCAGATGGAGCCGGGCAACCCGGAGTACCGGCAGGCCCTGGAGTTCATGGAAAAGGGAACCCAGTCCGCTTACCGTCCGGGTGGACAGCAGTTCGGCACGGATGCCTGCACAGTAAACCCCTGTGTACCCCTGTGTTGCCTCTGGACGATATGCAATGGCGGTGGATATTGGTTCTGTTGCTGAGAATAGGGAGGAAAAAAACGTGATCAAGAGCATGACCGGCTATGGCCGGGCGAAAGAGATTCTGAACAAGAGGGATATTACCGTAGAGGTCCGGTCCGTCAACAACCGCTATCTGGACTGCACGGTGAAGATGCCCCGGATGTACAGCTTTGCGGAGGACGCCATCAAGCAGCATGTCCAGCAGGTCATTTCCCGGGGTAAGGTGGATGTGTTCATCACCGTGGACGCCTCTGCCGCAGATGTGGCCAAGGTTACCGTCAACCGGGAGCTGGCCGCCCAGTACGCCAGCGCTTTGCAGGAACTGGCGGAAGTGGCCGGAACGTCCTCCGCTGTGACTCCGGAGCAGCTTGCCCGGTTCCCGGACGTGCTGACCGTCACCAAGGCGGATGAGGACCTGGAGACCGTCAGCGCCGATATCTGTACCGTTCTGGACGACGCCCTAGCAGCCTATAACGCCATGCGGGCCGTGGAGGGTACTAAGTTGGCAGAGGACATCGGAAACCGTCTGACCAATATCGAGAACTACACCAGCCAGGTGGAGGAGCGCTCTCCTCAGACCGTGGCGGAGTACCGGGCCAAGCTTACCGCCCGGATGCAGGAGGTGCTCCAGAGCACCACCATCGATGAGCAGCGCATTCTGACTGAGGCCGCTATCTACGCCGACAAGGTGGCCGTGGACGAGGAGACCGTCCGCCTGCGGAGCCACGTGGGCCAGCTGCGGACTATGATTGCCTCCGACGAGCCCATGGGCCGCAAGATGGACTTCCTGATCCAGGAGGTCAACCGCGAGTCCAACACCATCGGCTCCAAGTGCAACGATGTTGCCATCGCCCAGGTGGTGGTGGGCCTGAAGGCCGAAGTGGAGAAGATGCGGGAACAGGTTCAGAACGTGGAGTAATGCCATGAAGCTCATCAACATCGGATTTGGAAATCTGGTATCCCAGGACCGGCTGGTGGCCATCGTCAGCCCGGATTCCGCTCCCATCAAGCGCATGGTTCAGGAGACACGGGAGCGGGGGATGCTGATCGACGCCACCTACGGCCGCAAGACCGCGTCCATTTTCATCATGGACAGTGACCATGTGATCCTGTCGGCTCTGCCGCCGGAGAAGTTCGGCCCGCTGGATGGCAATATGGAGGAGAGAGCATGACCAAGGGAAAAACATTCATCGTCTCCGGCCCCTCCGGGGTTGGAAAGAGCACGGTGCTCAGCGCCTTGCTGGAGCGGCGGAAAAACCTCTATTTTTCCGTTTCCGCCACCACCCGGGATCCCCGTCCCGGAGAGCTGGACGGTATCCATTACCACTTTATGGACGTGGATTCCTTCCGAAAGTGGATCTCCATGGACCAGTTCCTGGAGTACGCCGAGTACGTGGGGAATTTCTACGGCACCCCCAAGCGCTTCGTGGACGAGGCTATGGATCAGGGCAAGGACGTCATCCTGGACATTGAGGTCCAGGGCGCCATCCAGGTCACCAGCAAGCGGCCGGACACCGTGCGTATCTTTATTGCCCCTCCCAGCTGGGCAGAACTGGAGCGCCGCCTGACGGAACGGGGTACCGACAGCCAGGATAAGATCCAGAAGCGCCTGCTGCGGGCCAAGGTGGAATTCCAAACCGCCCATACCTATGATTATTTCGTCATCAACGACACTGTGGAGGACGCGGTGAACGAGCTGGACGCCATTATGACCGCTGAGCACTGCAAGCCCAAGGAGCGCATGGCAATCCTCAGCGGCAAGTGACCATATCAAAATTTCAGCCTGAAAGGCAGAATGGAAGTAGAGTATTATGATGCTGTATCCCGCAATGAACAAGCTGACAAGCTATGTCCCCAACCGCTATATGCTGGTAAATGTGGTGGCCCGACGGGCCCGCCAGATCGCTGAGACCGCCGAGGAGACCGGCGAGCATCTGGATGAAAAGCCCGTCACTCTGGCCATCAATGAGGTGGCAGACGGCAAGCTGGACGCCAGCCACATGGATCTGACCATCGAGGAATAAACACGCGTAAGACAACAGGGGAGGGGCGAGGCATGGAGACCGCTGTCATTGTAAAAGTTGCGGTCAGCGCCGCGCCCTATTCCATTGATAAGCCCTATGACTATCTGGTGCCGGAGCCGCTGCTGGAGAGGGCGGTCCCCGGCGTCCGGGTGACCGTGCCTTTCGGCCGGGGAAACCGGAGCTCCGAGGGGATCATCCTGGCCCGTAGCACGGGAGAGAAGTCCCAGGGCCTGAAGCCCCTGGCATCGGTGCTGGACCGGGAGCCAGTCCTGGACAGCGACGGCATCGCTCTAGCCCTCTGGATGCGGCAGCGGTATTTCTGTACCCTCTTTGAAGCCGTCAAGACCATCCTGCCAGCTGGGCTGTGGTATCAGCTGCGGGAGGTCTGGAGCCTGGCAGATCCGGAGATGGACCGGGAGATGGCCGACGCGCTGGCATCCTCCGTTCGCCGGGCCGGGGGCGTACTGGATATGCTGTACGACTGCGGCGGCAGCGCCGGGCTGGAAAGCTTGCGGGACGGTTGCGGCGAGGAGGTATCCGCCACCCTGAAGGCTTTGCAGAAGGCCGGGGTAGTGGTCTGCGAGACTGCCGCAAAGCGCAAAATCAGTGATAAGACCCGCCGTATGGTGAACCTGGCCGTCAGTGCCGAGGATGCTCTGGCCCTGATGGAGCCAAAGCGCCGCAGCGCCCCTATGCGGTATGAAGTGGTGCGACTGCTGGCCGCCACAGGGCGGGCCTCCGGTGCGGATATCTGTTATTTTACCGGCGCCTCCATGGCCACACTCCGGGGACTGGAGAAAGCCGGTATCGTGTCGTTTACGGAGGAAGAGGAGCTGCGGGTCCCGGCACCCCAACAGGTGGAGCCGGGGGCGCCCATCGTCCTGAACGGGGAACAGCAGGCCGCCTTTGACGACATTCTTGCCCTGACAAAAAGCGGAAAACCGGAGGCAGTCCTTTTGCACGGCGTCACCGGCAGCGGAAAAACCCAGGTCTATCTTCGGCTGGTTCAGGAAATACTGGACCAGGGGAGGACCGCCATAGTCTTAGTCCCGGAGATCGTCCTGACTCCGCAGATGATGCGGAAATTCTCCTCCTATTTCGGAGAACAGGTGGCCATGCTACACAGCTCCCTCCGTATGACGGAGCGATACGACCAATGGAAGCGCATCCGCCGGGGAGAGGTCCAGGTGGTATTGGGAACCCGCTCCGCGATTTTTGCCCCTCTGAAAAATCTGGGACTGATAATCCTGGACGAGGAGCAAGAGGGCAGCTACCAGTCGGAAAATCCGCCCCGGTATCACACCCGGGACATCGCCAAATACCTCTGCGCCCGGCAGAATGCCACCCTGCTGCTGGGCTCTGCCACCCCGTCGGTGGAGACCGCCTGGGCGGCGGAATCGGGAGTTTACCACAAAGTCCTGCTGCACCACCGCTATAACGCCCACAGCCTGCCCCAGGTCACCATCGCAGACCTGCGCCAGGAGATCCGGGCGGGCAATCCGGGGCTCATCGGCGCGGACCTGCGCCGGGAGCTGGAGGAAAACCTCAGCCGGGGAGAGCAGAGCATCCTGTTTCTGAACCGGCGGGGCAACAGCCGGATGCTGTTGTGCGGCGAGTGTGGCCATGTGCCGGAATGTCCCCGCTGCAGCGTGCCTCTGACCTACCACTCCGCTAACGGGCGGCTCATGTGCCACTACTGCGGCCACTCCCAGCGGGCCCCGGAGGCCTGTCCGGAGTGCGGCGGCATCATGAAGCACGTGGGCACCGGCACCCAAAAGGTGGAGGAGGAGCTGCGGGAGCTGTTCCCGGAGGCGGGCATCCTGCGGATGGATGCGGACACCGCCTCCGGCGGCCATGAAAAGCTGCTGCGGCAGTTTGAATCGGAGCGTATCCCTATTCTGCTGGGCACCCAGATGGTAGCCAAGGGGCTCGATTTTGAAAATGTGACTCTGGTTGGGGTCCTGTCGGCGGACACATCCCTGTATATCGACAACTACCGGGCGGCGGAGCGGACCTTCAGTCTGCTGACGCAGGTAGTGGGCCGGGCTGGCCGGGGCGGAAAAACGGGGCGGGCCGTCATCCAGACGTACACCCCCGGCAACGAGGTCATCCTCAGTGCCGCCCAACAGGACTATGACCGCTTTTATGAGGGTGAAATTCGCCTGCGGCGGCTGCGGCGGTATCCGCCTTTCGCGGACCTGTTCACCTTCACGGTGTCAGGCACGGAGGAGGGGACGGTGCTGCGGGCGGCGGCAGGCGTCCGGGAAACACTGCGTCAGCTCTGTGCATTGCCGGAACTGGCGGTCTCACAGCCGGAGGTACTGGGTCCCGCCCCTGCGCCTGTTCTGAAGCTCAACAACCGCTACCGCTACCGCGTTCTCCTGGTGGGACGCAATGACAAGGCCACCCGGGAGCAGGTCAGCTGGCTTTTGAAGGAATTCGCACTGGACCGCGCAAACCGCGGATTAAATATGTTTGTGGACTGCAACACTATGGAGTGAGCGGTCAAGGAGGTAAGCACTATGGCACTGCGTAAAATCGTCACCCAGGGGGAGCCCTGTCTCAATAAGGTCTGCCGCCCTGTCACGGAATTCAATTCCCGTCTCCACGCCCTGCTGGACGACATGCAGGACACCCTGGCGGATGCCAACGGCGCCGGTCTGGCCGCACCCCAGGTGGGCGTCCTGCGGCGGATCTGCATCGTGATGGACGAGTACTCCGGAGAGTATCTGGAGCTGGTGAACCCTGAGATCATCGCCCAGAGCGGCGAACAGACCGGCCTGGAGGGCTGCCTCAGTGTCCCCGGCAAGTGGGGCATCGTCACCCGGCCCAATGTGGTGCGGGTCCGGGCCCAGGACCGGGACGGCAACTGGTTCGAGGCCGAGGGAGAGGGGATGAACGCCCGCTGCTTCTGCCATGAGATCGAGCATCTGGACGGCCACCTGTATGTGGAGCACATCGACCACTTCCTGTCGGAGGACGAGCTGCGGAAATACCTGGAGCGGGAAGAGGCTGAGGCGGCCGCCGCTGCCGGGGAGGGTGAGTAAGCATGCGCATCCTGTTTATGGGGACTCCGGACTTTGCCGTGGCGTCCCTGAAGCGTCTGGTGGAGGACGGCCATGAGATCTGCGGCGTCTTTACCCAGCCAGACAAGCCCAAGAATCGGGGCCACAAGCTGACGCCCTCACCGGTGAAGGAATACGCCCTGTCTCAGGGGCTGGAGGTCTATCAGCCGCTGAAAATGCGGGACGGCGAGGCCTTCTCCATCGTGGAGAAGCTGGCACCGGAGCTGATCGTGGTGGCGGCCTACGGCAAGATCCTGCCGGAAGATATTCTGAACTTCCCCAAATACGGCTCCATCAACGTCCATTCGTCCCTGCTGCCCAAATACCGGGGCGCCGCCCCCATCAACTGGGCCATCCTGGACGGAGAGGAGGAGACCGGCGTCTCCATCATGTACATGGCCAAGGAACTGGACGCCGGCGACGTGATCCTGCAAAAGACCACTGCCATCGATTCCCGGGAGGACGCCCTGACCCTGACCATGCGCTTGGCGGAGCTGGGCGCTGAGGCTTTGTCCGAGACTGTGGAAGCGCTGAAAAACGGTACCGCCGTCCGGGCCGCTCAGGACCACAGCAAAATGACCTACGCCTCCATGCTGACCAAGGAGATGTCCCCCGTGGACTGGAGCCGGTCCGCTCACGCCATCTCCTGCCAGATCCGGGGCTTGATCCCCTGGCCCTGCGCCACCACCGACGTGATCTCCGGCGAACCCATGAAGCTCTATGCCGCGGAGGAGACCGGAGCAGACACCTCCGCCCGGCCCGGCACCATCGTGGCAGCGGGCAAAACAGGCATTGAAATTGCTTGCGGTGATGGTAAGGTGCTTCGCTTGACAGAGCTTCAGGCCCAGGGCGGTAAGCGGATGACTGCTGCTGCCTACCTGCTGGGCCATCCCATTGAATGCTGAATCGGAGGTTTCTATGCCTTATTACTACGGCTACGGCGATTTCCTGGCCAACAACATCTATTGCATCCTGCTGATCCCGGTGTTCCTGCTGTCCCTCTGGGCCCAGTTCCAGGTCAGCGGCAGCTTCCGCCGGTACAGCGTCGCCAACCGGCGCCATGTCACCGGCGCCCAGGCTGCCGAGGCGGTCCTGCGGGCTCATGGCGTCTACGACGTGCCCATCCGGCCCTGCTGGGGGAGTCTGACGGACCACTATGATCCCCGGGACAACACCATCTATCTCTCTGAGGATGTGTATGCTTCCGCCACCATTTCGGCGGTGGGGGTGGCCTGCCATGAGGCCGGTCACGCCGTACAGTACGCCGTGGGCTACGGCCCCATCCGCGTGCGCAGCGCCATCATCCCCGTTACCCAGCTGGGCTCCAAGTTCTCCTTCATCCTGCTGCTGATCGGCCTGGTGCTGTACAGCCAGCCTCTGTTTCTGGTGGGCATCCTGCTGTTCTCCCTGACCACCATCTTCCAGCTGGTGACTCTGCCGGTGGAGTTCAATGCTTCCCGTCGGGCCATCGCCACGATTGAGGACAGTTACCTGTTGGACGGGGATGAGGTAAGGGGCGCGGAGAAGGTTCTGCGGGCAGCCGCACTGACTTATGTGGCCGCGCTGCTGATGTCCATGCTGCAGCTCCTGCGCTATGTTCTGATCTTCCTGGGCCGCAATGGCGGCCGCAGGGGAGGAGGCCGCGAATGAGCCGTAAGACTGCCCTGCGTGTGCTGATCGCCTGCCGGACTAAAGGCGCCTGGGCGGACGCCGCCCTGAAGGCCCAGATTGCCCGGGACGGCCTGTCCGGCCCCGATGCTGCCCTGTGCAGCCGTATGGTCTATGGTGTCCTGCAAAACCAGCAGCTGCTGGATTTTTACCTCGGCGCTTACTGCTCCCAACCCATTGATCATCTGCAGCCCCCGCTGTCGGATATTCTGCGGCTGGGCGCCTATCAGATCCTGTTTCTGGACAAGATCCCGGACAGCGCCGCCGTCAACGAATCCGTGAATCTGGCCAAGCTCTTCAAGCGGGGTCAGGCCGCAGGCCTTGTGAACGCAGTGCTGCGGAAGATTGCCCAGCATAAGAACGACTTGCCCGCTATCCCGGACCGGGACCCGGAGCGATATCTCTCTATCCAGTACAGCCATCCCAAGTGGCTGGTAAAGAGGCTGATGCCGCTGCTGGGCAGGGAGGAGACCGAGGCGTTCCTTGCCGCCAACAACGGAATCGCTCCCTTGACGGTGCAGGTGAACCCCCTGCGCACCACCCAGGCGGCCCTGTTGGAGGAACTGACTGTCTGCGGCGTTCAGGCTGTGCCCCATGCTTGGGTGCCGGACTGCCTGGAGCTCTCCGGCACCGGAGACCTGACCGCCTTGAAGTCTTTTCAGAATGGAAAATTTCTGGTGCAGGACCCGGCGGCCCGGCTGGTGTCCCTGATTGCGGACGTGCGGCCCGGCCAGAAGGTCTTGGATGTGTGCGCCGCTCCCGGCGGAAAGTCCTTCTCCTGCGCCTTTGCCATGGGCAACAAGGGCCGTATCCTGTCCTGTGATCTCCATGAAAACAAGCTGAAACGCGTCCGTGACGGTGCAGAGCGTCTGGGGATCACTTGTGTGGAGACCACTGCCGCCGATGGCCGGATCTTCCAGCCGGAGTGGGAAGAGGCCTTTGATACCGTGTTGGTGGACGCCCCCTGCTCGGGACTGGGCATCATCCGGAAGAAACCAGACACCCGCTATAAGAAGCTGGACGACCTGTTCGCCTTGCCGGTGATCCAGGCGGCGATCCTGGAGAATGCCGCCCGGTATGTACGCCCCGGCGGAACCCTGGTCTATTCTACCTGTACCATCCTGCCCACGGAAAACGAAGAGGTAACTGCCGCTTTTCTGGCGGAACACCCGGGCTTTTCCATGGATCCATTTTCTCTGCCCCAGTCGGTGGGGGAGACGCAGGGCCGGTTGACCCTGTGGCCCCAGCGCCACGGGACAGACGGCTTTTACATCTGCCGCATGACGCGGCATCCGTGAGGTCCTTTTTATGATCGATTTGAAATCCATGACACTGGAGGAGATCACCGACGCCCTACGGGATATGGGGGAGCCTGCTTTCCGGGGAAAACAGGTGTTCACCTGGCTCCACAAAGGCGCGGTCAGCTTTGACGAGATGAGCAATCTCCCCAAGGCCCTCCGGGAAAAGCTGGCGGAAAACTGCTTCATCACCGCCCCTAAAGTGGCCCGCAAGCAGGTTTCCCGCCAGGACGGCACCATCAAATACCTGTGGGAGTTGGGGGACGGAAACTGCATCGAGTCCGTGCTGATGCGGTATCACCACGGCAACACGGTCTGCATCTCCTCCCAGGTGGGCTGCCGCATGGGCTGCGCCTTCTGCGCATCTACCATTGCCGGCAAGGTGCGGGACTTGACACCTGCTGAAATGCTGGATCAGGTGCTGTTCACCCAACTGGATTCCGGGCTGGATGTCTCCAACATCGTGCTGATGGGTATTGGGGAGCCTATGGACAACCTGGACAATGTGCTGAAATTCCTGCAGCTGGTGAACCATCCCGACGGTATGAACATCGGCATGCGGCACATCTCCCTGTCCACCTGCGGCGTAATCCCCGGCATCCGGCGGCTGGCAGATCTGAAAACCCAGCTGACCCTGTCTGTTTCCCTCCACGCGCCGGACGGCGAGACCCGCTCTAAGATCATGCCGGTGAACCGGGCGTATCCGGTGGAGGACCTGTTTGCGGCCTGCCATGACTATTTCAAAAAGACCGGCCGCCGTATTTCCTTTGAATACGCCATGATTGACAGCGTCAACGACCAGGACTGGCAGGCGGATCTCATCGCCGCCAGGCTGAAGGGGATGCCCGGTCATGTGAATCTGATCCCCCTCAATGATGTGGTGGAGAGTCCTTTTAAACCCTCCAAGCGTATCGCTACCTTCCAGAGAAGGCTGGAGTCCCACGGTATCACTGCCACAGTGCGGCGGAGCCTGGGCGGGGATATCGACGCCTCCTGCGGACAGCTCCGCCGGAAGGCCATGGAAGAAGCCAGGAAAGGAGAGAAGCCGCTATGATGCATGCCTGGGGGACTACCGATATCGGCCTGGTCCGCAGAGAGAATCAGGATGCTTACCTGATCCACCAAAATCCCAGCCGCACGATCTGTGTGGTCTGCGACGGTATGGGCGGCTCCGCCGGCGGGCAGCTGGCCAGCCAGATCGCCACAAAGACCTTTATGGAAGAAGCGGAGAAGATCCTGACGCCGGAGATGGAACCGGAACAGCTTCGCTCCGCCTCTGCTTATGCGGTCTCTCTCGCCAACGATGCCATCCGGTCTGCGGCCGAAGAACATGAGGCCTACCGGAATATGGGCACCACCCTGGTGGCCGCCGTATCCTATCAGGGCGGCGTTGTGGTCACCAATGTGGGAGACAGCCGGGCCTATCATATTTCTGAAAACGGAATTACCCGTGTCACCAAGGACCACTCTCTGGTGGAGCGGATGGTGGACCGGGGCGACATCACCGCCGAGGAGGCCCGCCGCCATCCAAACCGCAATCTCATTACCCGGGCTCTTGGCCCGGATGCCGATGCCCAATGCGACGGCTACATCTGTCCCATGCAGGCGGGGGAGTACCTGCTTCTCTGCACCGACGGTCTGGTGAACACCGTCACCGACCAGGAAATGCTGTTTGAAGTCATTCACCGCGGCAGTCCCGACTCCTGTCTGGAGCGGCTGCTGGAGATTGCCAAGAGCCAGGGCGCACCGGACAATGTGACGGTAGTCCTGATGCAGAAACTGTGAGAAAGGGGGTAAGACTATGGATCCTTACATTGGAAAAATGCTGGACAACCGCTATGAGATCCTGGAGCGCATCGGCACAGGCGGCATGGCGGTGGTTTACAAGGCCAAGTGCCACCGGCTGAACCGGTTGGTGGCTGTCAAGATCCTGAAGGCCGACCTGGCCCAGGACGAGGATTTCCGCCGCCGCTTCAACGCGGAGTCTCAGGCGGTCGCCCAGCTGTCTCACCCCAACATCGTGTCTGTCTATGATGTGTCCCGCGGCGGTGACACCGAGTACATCGTCATGGAGCTGATCGACGGCATTACCCTGAAGCAGTATATGGAAAAGCGGGGGCAGCTGAACTGGCGCGAGTCTCTGCACTTCATCACTCAGATTATGCGGGGACTGAGCCACGCCCACAGCCGCGGCATCATTCACCGGGATATCAAGCCCCAGAACATCATGGTCCTGCGGGATGGCAGCGTGAAGGTGGCCGATTTCGGCATCGCCTGTTTGGAAAATTCCGCGCAGACTTTGACCCAGGAGGCTCTGGGTTCCGTGCACTACATTTCGCCGGAGCAGGCGAGGGGAGACCGCACCGACGCCCGAAGCGACATCTACTCCGCCGGTGTGGTGCTCTACGAGATGCTGACGGGCCGTCTGCCTTTCGAGGGGGACAGCGCCGTTTCCGTGGCCATTCAGCACCTCAGCTCCATCCCTCTGGCTCCCAGGGAGATCAACAAGGATATCCCGGAGCAGCTGGAGCTGATCTGTATGAAGGCTATGACCGCGGCCCCGGAGAAGCGGTATCCTTCCGCGGATGCCATGATCGTCGACCTGGAGGCTTTCCGAAAAAATCCCGGCGTCAGCCTGGACTTTGAGCTCTCCGATCTGCGCCCGGAGGAAACGGATGAGCCTACCCAGCTGCTGCGGACCGGCGGTGCCCGGACCGCAGTAACAACACCGCATTACCGGACCACGCCCGCTCGGGAACAGCCCCGGTGCCGGGATTATGAAGAGGACGATGAACCTGCTCCCAAGTCCAACTGGAAGAGAACGACCCTGTTGGTGGTGGCTGGCCTGCTGGCTGTGGTCCTGGCCGTTACCCTCCTCTCCTCTATTCTGAAATCCGTCAATACGCCTGTGGATCAGTACGTGGTCAAATCCGTGCTGGGCCTCACGGTGGAACAGGCCCAGGAGCTGGAAGGCATTAAAGGTGTCTTTGAGATCAAGGTGGCGGACGAGCGGGTGTTCAGTGACACCTATCCCGTGGATACCATTGCAAAACAAAATCCGGCGGAGAATGATATTCGCAAGCCCAATACGGTTATTGAGGTCTGGCTTAGTGCCGGTGAGGATACCGGAAAGATGATTGATGTGACAGGCATGACCATTGCGCAGGCTGACCGTGCTCTGTCTAACCTGAAAGAGAAGTACAAGCTGACCATAGATATCCCGGACGAGTCAGAATACCAGTTCCACAACACTATGGAGGCTGGCCATATTATCTCCACCATCCCCGCTAAGGAGGAGGAACTGAAAAAAGGCGATACCATCACACTGGTCGTCAGCAAGGGCAAGGATATCAAGGAAATTCAGGTGCCTAAATTCGTAGGCATGAGCTATGACCAGGCTCTGAAACAGGTTGAGAATGCGGGACTAATTTGCTTGGGCGCCGACACGGTAGACAGCGACCGCCCGGGTGGTGAGATCATCTGGCAGAGCCTGAACGCTTACAGCACCGCCAAGGAGGGCGACGGTATCTCCTTTAAGGTCAGCTCCGGACTGTCCACCGTTCGCCGGGAGTTCACAGTGGAACTGCCCCAGGACGACCGGACTACGGTAGAGCTGACAGTCTATGTCGGCAATGAAGCAGAGCCGCAATTCTCTGCCACGCTGAACTGCAGCGATGAAGTAGCCGCGGTTACCGTCACTGGCAGCGGAAATCAGTTCATCAAGGTCTGTTTTGACGGTATCATGGACCAAAATCAGAGCTACTATCTGCAATTCAACTGAAATGAGGCAGGCTATGGTTGAAGGACGCATCCAAAAGGCTCTCAGCGGCTTCTATTACGTGGATACTGGTAGTGGGCTTTTGACCTGCCGTGCCAGGGGTAAGTTCCGTAAGGAGGGAATTTCCCCCCTGGTGGGAGACCGGGTAGAGGTCCGGGAGCTGGGGAACGGCGAGGGCTTCGTGGAGAAGATCCTGCCCCGGCGCAACGCCTTTGCCCGCCCTGCCGTAGCCAACATCGACCAACTGGTGGTCATTGCCTCCGGGGCCATTCCCCGGACCGATCCCTTCCTCATTGACCGTGTGGCGGCTATCGCCGCCTTGAAGGGATGCGAGGTCATCATCCTGTTGAACAAGTGTGATCTGGACAGCGCCGATGAACTCTACGGCATCTACCGTGCAGCGGGCTTCCAGACCCTGCGGGTCAGCGCGGAAACAGGGGAAGGACTGGAGGCACTGAAGCCCTTGATAAATGGAAAGCTATCTGCCTTTACAGGTAATTCCGGCGTAGGAAAATCCAGTATTTTGAATGCCCTGGATCCGGAGTTTCACATTCAGGTGGGGGAGGTCAGCGACGCCCTGGGCCGCGGCCGCCACACCACCCGGCATGTGGAACTGTTTCGGCTCAGCTGCGGCGCGGAGATCGTGGATTCCCCCGGTTTTTCCTCCTTTGAGACCGACGAGCTGAATCTGGAACTGAAGCACCGCCTGCCGGAGACCTTCCGGGAGTTTGGTCCCTATCTGGACCAGTGCCGGTTCGTAGGCTGTAGCCATACCAAGGAAAAGGGCTGCGCCGTGCTGGAAGCCGTTCGCCGGGGTGACATCCAGAAGAGCCGCCACGACAGTTATCTGCGGCTCTATGAGGAGCTGAAGCCGCTGAAAGACTGGCAGGAAGTCAAAAAATAACGGTACCGCCGAAGGCTGAACACCTTCGGCGGTATTTTTTCGCACCTGGGACATTCCCTCCCGTATATACTGGTACAGAGGAAAGGAGGCGTGGCATCATGTTTCATGGCGACAGAGATGGCTGTCGGATTCTGGGCATCTGTGCCGTGGCCTTAGGCGCCGGCATCCTGATCGCAGCCATCTTCCCGGTAGGCGCCCTGCTGTTTCTGGTGGCATTTCTGCTGATCGCATGCGGCTGCGCCTGCTGTCGGCGTTAGAAAGGAGCATTGATATGAATATTGTGGTCTGGAGATCCCCCAAATTCCTGCGCGGCATCCTGCGGAAATTGTTCCGTATTCAGGCATAAGCCATCCCGGCGGTTCATAGAGTAGGACATGAACTGCCGGGAAAGGAAGGGACCCTTCATGGAGCTGGAATTGAAAAAAGCGTGCCTGGACGCATACGAGACAGGGGGAGAATTGACCCTGACCCAGGAGGAGACGGCGGAGACGATCGTGCCGGACTACTGCCCGGACATTGCCCGTATCATCACCACCGACGGAAAGGTCTACATACACAGCAGGGAGCTGCGGGACGGAAAGGCGGAGGTCTCCGGCACGGTACGCGTCACGGTGCTGTACACGCCGGAGGCGGAGGGCGGCATCCGAACGCTGGAATTTGCCATTCCCTTTACCGCCGAAAGCGACAGCCGTGGTCTGCCCGGCTGTACCTGCCTGACGGCGGATACGGAGACAGAATTTCTGGAGACCAGGATGCTGAATCCCAGGAAAATCTTTACCCACTGCAAGCTGGTGACCAGGATTACGGGATACCAGAAAGCGCCCATTAGTTTCTGCACGGATGTGGAGGCTGATAAAGAGCTGCGTGTGGAAAAACGGCAGGAGCGACAGCACTCCATTCTTTTAACGCAAATATCTGAAAAGGATTTTACCTTTACAGAAGAAATGAATCTTTCGCCGGGCCGCAGCGGGGCGGCAGAGCTGCTGACCAGCCAGATCACCAGCACAGTCACGGAGACCAAGATCGTCGGCAGCAAGCTGATCTTCAAGGGGGTCTTTTCTGTCTCCCTGTTGTACCGTACCGCCGAGGGAGCCTTCGGCTCTACCTCCGCGGAACTTCCTTTTTCCCAGATCATGGAGATTGAAGGTGCCCCGGAAGGGGCTGATCCCTCACTGCAGATGCAGTTGACCGGGACGGACCTCCAGATTGACGGAGATGATCCCGAGGGCCGCCAGATTGCCGTGACCTTGTACCTCCATGCCACCGCGCTGCTGCGGGAGGAACAGGAACTGACGCTGGTGAATGACCTGTACTCCACAGCTTATGATATGACCTACGAAGCAGCGCCTCTGACGCTCACAGGCTTTTTCGAGACCATGTCCCGCCGTCAGACCGTGCGGGAGGTGCTGGAGATCGGCGTGGTGGCAGAGTCTGTTCTGTCTCTGGATGTTTGCTGCGGCGCCGTCTCTGTCAGCCGGGAAGGGGACTATACGGTCCTGCGGACCGGAGCCGCGGTCCGGGTCCTCTATCTGGACGAGGGGGGCGTGCCTTTGGTGGCGGAGCGGTGTATTGATGTTAGCTGCCAGCTGGAGCTGCCTGCAGACTGCAAGGTGACAGCCCGGGCGGTCTGTACTGAGGAAGCGCAGAGCAGTCTTGGAGACCGTGGCATTGAGGTGCGGTTCCCGGTGGACTTCCGGGTAGAGGCCGTCAGCCGTGTCAAGCGTGTGTGTATCTCCGCCGCCAAGCTGGACACGGAAGCACCCAAGGACCTGACGGGGGCGCCGTCCCTGGTGCTGCGGTGTCTGGGCAGGCAGGAGACCGCCTGGGACCTGGCCAAAAAGTACAACACCACCATTGCCTCCATCCTGGCGGCCAACCAACTGGAAGGGGAGGGAGACATTCCGCAGGAAAAGCTGCTGCTGATCCCCCGGAAGCGGGCCTGAATAGAAAAAACAGCGGACGGGAAGTGTACCGTCCGCTGCTTTTTTGCAATGATTCAGTTTTCCGCGTAGCGGGCCAGGAACTGCTTTGTCCGTTCCTCCCGGGGATGTTCGATGACCTGATGGGGGTCGCCCTGCTCCACGATGACGCCGCCGTCCATGAAGATGATCTGGTCCGCCACATCCCGGGCAAAGGCCATTTCGTGCGTGACGATGATCATGGTGGTCTTTTGGTCCGCCAGGGAGCGGATAACCTTCAACACCTCGCCGGTAAGCTCTGGGTCCAGAGCAGAGGTAGGCTCGTCAAAACAGAGAATGTCCGGCTTCAGCGCCAGGGCCCGGGCGATGGCCACCCGCTGCTGCTGGCCGCCGGAGAGTTGGTGGGGATAGTGGCCCGCCCGGTCCGCCAGGCCCATCTGAGCCAGCAGTTCCTTGCCGTGGGCCTCGATATCCGCCAGAATCCGGGCCTTGTTGGCCTTGAAATCGGGCTGCTCCTTGGCCAGCAGCTGGCTGGCCAGGGTCACGTTCTGAAGCGCCGTGTACTGGGGAAAGAGGTTGAAGGACTGGAACACCATGCCGAAATGGAGCCGCTTTTTGCGGATCTCGCTCTCTCGCTGAGTGGCGGGGTCTGCCGCGTCGAACAGGGTCTTGCCCTGAACGACGATGGTACCCTGGTCCGGCGTTTCCAAAAAGTTCAGGCACCGCAGCAGCGTGGTCTTGCCGCTGCCGGAGGAGCCGATGATGGCCAGCGCCTGTCCCTGCTCCAGGGAGAAGCTGATATCCTCCAGCACACGGGTCGCGCCGAAGTGTTTTTCAATGTTATGTACTTCCAAAATCGCCATATCAGCACCCCCTTAACGGAAATAATCCAGCTTCTGCTCCAGCCGTCCCAGCAGGACGGTCAGGATACCATTGAAGATAAGATAGTAGACCGCGGTGAAGAACAGCGGCCAGATGGCACCGGAGATGCCCTGGGAACCCTTCAGGAAAGCCTGACCGGCCCAGATGATCTCCTGCAATGCGATGATGCGGGCCAGGGAGGTATCCTTCACCAGAGTGATGATCTCGTTGGACATGGGCGGCACGATACGCTTGATCATCTGCAGCAAGGTGACCTTGAAGAAAATCTGGCTCTTGGTCATACCCAGCACCATACCTGCTTCCTGCTGCCCCTTGGGTACGCCCTGGATGCCACCCCGGTAGATCTCGGAGAAGTAGCATGCGTAGTTGAAGATAAAGGCTACTGACGAAGCGATGAAGCGTCCGGCCTCGCCGCTGCCCCACCAGTTGTTCTTCAGCACCAGGCCGGGGAAGTAGTAGATGATCAGCAGCTGGATCATCAGCGGGGTGCCGCGAATGACCCAGACAATCAGCCTTGTCATCCAGCGCAGTGGGGAAAAGCGGCTCATGGAGCCAAAGGCAATGATCAGGCCCAGAGGAATGGCGCCGATCAGCGTCACGAAAAACAGCTTCAGCGTCTGTAAAAAACCGATGTTCAGCGAGTGGAGGACCACCGGCATTTGTTCAAGTATCAATTCCATAGAATTGCCCTGCTTTCTCTTGTGGTAGGGTTACCCCTCATTCACAGAGGGTAAGACCGCCAAAAACAGAGAGCGGGATTGGCCGCTCTCTGTTTGGTATGCGGGAAAGGGAAGATGCTTACTGTGCAATCAGAGCAGCCTGGACACCATAGGTCTCGGCGCAGGCGATCATGGAGCCATCAGTGTAAGCGGTGGCAAAGAAGTCGTTCAGTGCGGCAGCCAGGTCAGAGCCCTTGCGGAAGCCAACACCGTATTCTTCGCTGTTCAGGCCCACAGTATAGGTTAGGTCGGCATAGCCGGTGCCCTCGCCCACCATGGCGGCGGCCATCAGGGAGTCGATCACAGCGGCATCAGAAGTACCGGCGGCAACTTCCATCAGCGCGTCAGACTGGGCCTTGACAGGGGTGAAGCTGTAACCAAGAGCGCTGACTTCCGCCTCACCGGCACTGCCGGCCTCCACGGCGAAAGCCAGATCGGCGCAGGCCTCGACGGTCTGATACTGGTCAGCCTTGTCGGCGGGAACAATGACCACCTGGGCATTGTTGCAGTAGGCATTGGAGCACTCCATGGCACTGGTGACCTCGTCGGTCAGGGTCATGCCGTTCCAGACACAGTCAATGGCCTGGCTGTTCAGCTCCAGGACCTTGTTGTCCCAGTCGATCTCCACAAACTCCACATTCACGCCCAGGCTCTCAGCAAAGGCCTTTGCCATGTCGGCGTCAAAGCCGATCCAGTTGCCGTTGGCATCTTTGTAGTCCATGGGAGCAAAGTCGGTGATACCGACCACCAGAGTGCCCTTGCTCTGAATGGCAGCCAGATCACTGTCGGTGGCGGGCTCCTCGGCGGGAGTCTCAGCGGGCTGTTCCGCAGCGGGCTTTTCCTCGGCGGCGGACTCTTCCTTGGAGCCACAGGCGGCCAGGGACAGGACCATCATGGCTGCCAGCAGCAATGCAAACAACTTCTTCATACAAATATCCTCCAAAATCCTGAGCGGCGTTCCGCTCGTTTAATACGTTAGTAGTTTACCATGCTAAATTATCACTGTAAAGACGGAAAAGGAACGAATCCTGGAGAAAGAAGACTTGTACTTTTGTGCAGTTTGCCAAAGAAAGACGGGCCGTCATACTTTGCCAGCATGGGACATAGAGTAAATCAAGACGATGGCCGGAAATGAGCAGTCTCTATGCGCGGGGCTGCCAAATCTGAACAGGCGCCGTCAGGTGCATGGAGGTTGCTATGAATACCAGTATTTATCAGAATATCGCCACCCGCACGGCGGGGGATATCTACATCGGTGTGGTGGGGCCGGTCCGCACCGGTAAGTCCACCTTCATCAAGCGGTTCATGGAGACCCAGGTGATCCCCAACATTGAGAACGTCTATCGGAAAGAGCGGGCCAGGGATGAGCTGCCTCAAAGCGGCTCTGGCCGGACCATTATGACAGCGGAGCCCAAATTCGTGCCCGAAGAAGCTGCCCAGATCCAGCTGGACGGTGGCGCGGCCTTCTCCGTGCGTCTCATCGACTGCGTGGGGTACATGGTAAAGGGCGCCATCGGCCAGTACGAGGATGATGCTCCCCGCATGGTGACTACCCCCTGGTATGACCATGAGATCCCCATGACGGAGGCGGCGGAGATCGGCACCCGAAAGGTCATCGCCGAGCACTCCACCATCGGCATCGTCATCACCACCGACGGCACCGTGGCGGATATTCCCCGGGAGGACTACCTGGAGGCGGAGGAGCGGGTCATCCGGGAACTGCAGGAGCTGGGGAAGCCTTTCATCGTCCTGCTGAATTCCCAGGACCCCCGCAGTGACCGGGCTCAGGCCATTGCCCGGGACATCGCATCCCGGTATGAGGTGAACTGCGTGCCGGTGAACTGCCTGGAGCTGAATGAGGACGCTGTGGCGGACATTTTGAAGGCCGTCCTGTACGAGTTCCCTATGCAGGAGCTGGACCTGTTCCTGCCGCCCTGGGTGGACGCCCTGCCCCCGGACCATCCTTTGAAGGAAGGGCTCTACGAGGCGGTGCGGAAAACCACGGCCCAGCTGCGCCACATCCGGGAGGTGGACGGCGTCATTGCCGCCCTGCGGGACTGCGACAGCATCAGCGAGGCTGCCGTCACCTCCATTGATCTGGGTACCGGCGTGGCTGCGGCGGAGCTGCGGCTGCCCAGGGGACTGTTCTATCAGACTCTGTCGGAGCAGTCCGGCTTCCAGGTGGGGGATGACGGCGACCTGATGAGCCTGCTGACCCGTCTGGCGGAGGTCAAGAAGGAGTATGATAAGGTTGCGGGGGCACTGAAGGATGTGCGGGAGACGGGGTACGGCATTGTGGTGCCGGGCATCGACGAGCTGAAGCTGGAGGAACCGGAGATCATGAAGCAGGGAGGTCGGTACGGCGTCCGCCTCAAGGCCAGCGCTCCCAGCATCCATATGATCCGGGCGGATATCGAGACGGCGGTCAGCCCCATTGTGGGCAACGAGAAGCAGTCTGAGGACATGGTGAACTACCTGCTGCAGGAGTTTGAGGGAGACACCAGCAAGATCTGGCAGTCCAACATCTTCGGCCGCAGCTTCCA
>CAMFAL010000008.1 GCA_945948185.1 uncultured Clostridia bacterium
TCAAAAAACTGGCAATCTGGAGCTGCAAAGCTCCTGTTTTTCCACGATTCTTTTTCTGTTTCTTTCATAACTATGCTAAAACACCAGTTCTCGCTTTTTGAGAACCGGTGTTCTTTGACAGTCTGAAGCTGACAGATTTCAACAAGAAATCTGTCAGCTTTTGTTTTCAATTGGCGACAAAATTGCACGGAGCGGGAATCTTTGATATGATACAACCAGAACAAAACGATTGGAGATTTTTGTTATGAAGCGGCAGAAAAAGCAATATCGTCCAATTGCCGGACAGACTTGGTATGAGAAGGTCCTGGACTGGATTACACGGGAAGAAAATTGTCGCTGGTCTGTTATCGGGATATGGACATATGCAGCGTTTTTGCTTCTTGGTGTCTATATTTCAGCCAATCTCATGAATCGATCGGATATTGCGGATATTGTCCTTGGGGTATGGTTTAGAATTTTCCCAGTTGTAGTAGTTGTGGCTACCATCAATCCACTGAGTGGTATATGGGGGCTCCGAGCTGAAGGCAAACTGCATAAGTCAATCAAAGGCTGCGTAGAGATGTCCGGTCACTGCACATACGATGAATTGGTTGCTTACTGCATGCCGATAAAAATTCATTTGGGAATTGATTCAGCAATTGAAAAAATGCTCCAATGTCATGAGCTTGTATGGGAGGATGGCTGTTACCGATTGCCTACGGATGAAGACCAAAACAAATGGCGGGAACAATGGCTTGCGGAATACGGTGTAAAGATCTCTTTTGAAGATTTGAAAAAGATCTTTGCGCTGGATTTGAAAAGACTTGAGGAAAGCATTGATATTGAATTTTCCTTGGGCGAACACGATGGTCTCTGGTTCGGAAAGGCAGAGGAGGAGGTTTCCGGATTGGATATTTTCTGGTTATCAACGGGTACAGGAGAACGCTGTGATTTTACGACCTTTCAAGAGATGACCGAGGCAAAATTGTTTGACGGAAAAAGTCTTAAATCCGTATGGGCTGATGTGACCCTTACATCTATCAATAACCATGACATGATCTTTTGGCTCGATGAACATCTATTATATCTATTATAATGATTATTGCATTGGGTTCGAAACCTTTCTCCTCCGCCATATCGCCGCAAGCATCATATCGCTTGCGGCGACTTTTTTCAAAAGTCACCGCTCACTCATTCTGCTGCAGCTCCTTTCCAACCCGAACCCGCTGCGCTGGGCTTCGGTTTGATTGAGAACCCAGCCAGGCAGAAACCTTCATCGCTTTCAGCCGCGATTCGCTGCACTGGATTTGCGGCTGAGTGGCGGGAAATATCCAAATTATCCATATCTTCCAAATGTACCCCGGTCGAACCTCACAAGTTCGACCGGGGTTTCACTTGATCCGCCAAAGTCGCGCTCCTTGGATATTTTAAGATGGACACTTAGAATATTCAGGTGCTGCTTTTCGCCTTTCAAGTCACAGCCGGAAAGAACATCATAAATTTATTTTTTCCTCAGCACGATTTTGATAAAGTTCAAATACTTTCCTCCGCCAGCTTCCATGGCTTTGCGGTCACCGATTGCATATGCATTCTCTTGCCTGAGCCAGTCAGCCCAAACTTCTTCATTGGATTCCATCTGGCTGACTTCGATGATCTCGGCATCCCGGCTCTGACTGACCATGCTGCGCCAGTAAGCCACGTCATGCATGTAGTCCAGCTGCTCTGGCGTCCAGGACAGCAGTAATTCCGGCGGCAAACAATCATGGCAATCCTGTTTCATACCCGGGATTGCCATGTAAACATATCCGCCTTTCTTGACAAAGGGCAGCAGTTTTTGATCCAGAAATTCCGGGTCACGGCCAAAATAGTTATAGGAATCCGTACTGACGATACTGTCAAAGAACTCCGGTTCGAAGGGCAAGTCGGTCGCGTCTGCTTTGACGGGAATAATCTCCCCTTCGGACAATCCCATTTCCCGGAAGAAACGCCGGTTTTCCTCTGGATCACTCCACAGGTCTGCGGCATAGACGGCAAATCCGTATTCCTTCGCCAGAAACACGCTTGTCAGCCCCTGCCCGCTGCCGAGGTCACAGACCACGCTCCCGGCAGGAATCTGGTGCCCGGTCAGCAGTTCTTCTTCCAATTTCATCGGGTTTGGCCCCATGATCTTTGCCATGAGTTCCGGCGTATTATATTTTTCACTGATTGGATATTTCATGGATATTACCTCTTTTTGTTATACTTGTTTACTTTTGAGATTTCCTTGAATTTCTTTTCTTTTGCGGCCAGATAGCTTTCACTGTCGGCGGCATAGGCGTTCTCGTTTTTCAGCTTTTGGTAGGACTGCCAGCGGCCGCTGTCCAGTTCACCGCACCGGATAGCGTCACGAACGGCACAGCCTGGTTCATTCGTATGGGAACAGTTGCGGAAGCGGCACCGGGCTGCCAGTTCTTCAATATCCGCAAACGTCTGCTCTACGCCGGAAGCGGCATCCCACATGCCCAGTTCACGCATTCCCGGTGTATCAATGACCATAGCCCCGTTAGGCAGAAACAGCAACTCCCGATGGGTGGTGGTGTGATGGCCCTTATCATCATTTCGCAGGCCGTCTGTTGCCAATCGTTCTTCCCCCATCAGGCGGTTGATCAGCGTGGACTTGCCCACACCGGAGGAGCCCACAAAAGCAACGGTCCTGCCCTCTGTGATATAAGGTGTGATCTGCCGGTAGCCGTCCAGTTCCATGGCAGAGGTAGTCAGGATCGTTACGCCTATGGAAATACCTTCCACTTCCAGCTGCTTCCGGGATAGATCCTCGCACAAATCCGCTTTTGTCAGCTCAACCACCGGATCGGCTCCGCTTTCCCATGCGACAGCCAGATAGCGCTCCAGACGGCGCAGGTTAAAATCGTTGTTCAGGCTCATGCATAGAAACACGGTGTCGACATTGGCAGCTACCACCTGTTCCGTTTTGGTGGTACCTGCCGCCTTGCGCGCAAACAGGCTTTTACGGGGCAGCACCTGATGGATGACGGCAGTATCCGGATGGGCACAATCGGCCATTACATAATCGCCTATGGCGGGGTAATCGGACACGGACTGCGCATTGAATTGGAACTTACCGGAAACCAGAGCATTGTGTTCGCCCATGATGGTGCGGATCCGATACATGCCCTTTTCCTGCAGCGTGATCCGCCCCACGGTCAGTTCTGGATACTGAGAGGCCAGTGCCGCCCAGCGATCCGGGATATAAAAATTCATCTGTGCCACCTCGGCTAATAAACGTTAGCTAAATTATAAGCTAATAATCGATAGCTGTCAATACAACCTTTCGGAAAAGTTGCAGACCGGCTCTTTTAACGCACTGCGCAGTTCCACTGGAGTTACAGTCGAGACAGGCAAATATCCAAATTGTCCGTGCCGTACAGTCAAATTTCTGAAACCGCAACGGTTTCAGAAATTTAGCTTTTTGTTCTGGCCTTGCCCTCTCCCTTATTTTCTAACATTTCCTGTTCCAAATCCCATGTCATCTCAGGCGCATACGCATTTTAATAAAAACTTGTACTGCTTCCGCCTCATTAAAAAAGGAAAATTTCTGTTCCTGAATTATTGCCCCCAGCTAACGCAGGCACGCAAGGCAATCCCAAAATGAAAGTAATATTTTTTATACCTATTACTTCTATTTCAAACAGTTTTTTATTTGTTTAGACGAAAATCTTCACTTTTCATCGTATATTATATAAATCTCTTACCGTCTGTTTTGAAGTTCACCGCATAATATTCGATGATTTACTCGCTTATTCAACGATTTCATCAGCAACACATATCTTGAAAAGGGACTCATGAGCTTACTCACTCATCGGTTTTTCACAGGATGTTTCATTCACCTTGTTCTACTTCATCTTTACGAACATTAATCGGGAAAAATATGCAAATTTCAGTAAACAGGTGGAAAGCAGGTGCATATAATATTTAAATTTTGAATTGAGAAGTTTTCCCAAGATTTTGCAAAAATTTTTGAATTTTCTGGCATAAAATGTTGACCTTAGGAAAGAAATGTGATGCTTTTGTCAATATAATGGAAGGTCGTTTCCTGTCCGCGCCGGATGCGGAAATTTTTGCAGAGAAGAGAGGACCGAATATGACGGACCAGGAGCTGAAAAAATTGCACCGCAGCGATCTGCTGGAACTGCTGATTTCCCAGGAAAAGGAAAATGAGCAGCTGCGCGACCAGATCATGCAGTTGAAGGAACGCCTGAAGGACCGAACCATTGCCCTGGATTAGGCGGGCTCTATCGCCGAGGCCTCCATACATAAGAAAAAAGGAACTTGGTTGATGACTGGAGGGCTGCTGCTGATAGCGGCGGCCCTCTTTCTCACCTGCTATAACCTGTGGGACGAGCAACGGGCCTCCGCCTCCGCCGAAGAGGTCCTGCTGGAAATGGACCTGAATGCCAAACGCCGGGAGGAACCAGAACCAGCGGCGCCAGGAGAAGCGGAGATCCCCGACTATCTCCTTGACCCCGGCCGGGATATGCCCGCGGTGGAGGTAGACGGCAGCCGCTATATCGGCGTACTGGAGGTGCCGTCCCTGGGACTGGAGCTGCCGGTGATGGAGACGTGGAGCTATCCCAATTTGCGGACCGCTCCCTGCCGTTACAGCGGCTCCGCCTATCAGGACAGCCTGATCGTAGCGGCCCACAACTACAAGACCCACTTCGGCCGCCTGAAGGAGTTGAAACCCGGAGACGAGGTGCGCTTTACCGATACGGAGGGCAATGTGTTCCGCTATGTCGTGGCGAAGCTGGAAACCCTGGGCAAGTACGACGTGGAGGCAATGGTCTCCGGCGGCTGGACCCTGACCCTGTTCACCTGCACCTACGGCGGCCAGAGCCGGGTGACGGTGCGTTGCCAGCGGCAGACATTTGATCTGCTCCGATATGGCAGCTTCTTATCCGCTTTCGGATTTTGCGATCACGTTACCTTACATTACCAGTCTGCGCTCACATTTGACGATTCAAATGAACCTCCATTTTCTGGAATTGAAAATCTCCCCTGCCATCGGTGCCATTTTTGAAAAAGCTGTGAACATTTTTTGCTTGCTTTATGAATTTTAGCACTCTCTCCTTGACAGTGCTAAAAGTCCGGTTATAATAAGGTCCGATGAAATGATTGTCGGGCCATATCGCCCTATAAGGAACGGAGGGATACTCTATGAGTACGGAAAAATATACGCAGAAAACGCTGGAGGCCATCCGGGATGCCCAATCTCTGGCGGAGGAAAAGGGCAACCAGTATTTAACGCCGGAGCATCTGCTGTACGCCCTGCTAAAGCAGGACGGCGGCCTGATCGACTCCATTTTCAGCCGAATGGGGGTGGACTGCGGCGGATTATTGGCAGAGCTGGACGCCCAGCTTGACAGTCTCCCCAAGGTCTCCGGCGGCAGCGGACAGGTCTACGCCTCCCCTGAGACCAGTAAGGTCCTGACCGTGGCCGAAAAGACGGCGGAGAAGCTCCACGACGAATACATCTCCGTGGAACACTTGATGCTCGGCATCTTCGCCGAGGGCTCCGGCACTCTCAGGCAGCTTCTGCAGGACCACGGCATCACCCGTAGCCGGTTCAGCGAGGAGCTGTCCAAGGTAAAGTCCAATCCCGTCACTTCCGACAATCCGGAGGACACCTATATTTTTTCGTTCATCGACCATTTCTCCTCGAATTTTGATCTTCCGTTTATGATGCCCAACCATCGGGCAGTCGTTTCCTGTATCACACAAAAAGTCACCGCAGATGCCAACCATCTGCGGTGACTTTTGTTTGGCGCTCCCGTCCGACCTTTCAATCAGAAAATCTCCCGGGCGGTCTGGATGATCTGTTCCATCCCCTCATCGCTTTGGACCTCGGAGAGGAACATAGCCTTGAACTGGCTGGGGGCCGCGTAGATGCCCCGCAGCTCCAGCTCCATGTAAATGTGCTCTGAAGAATCTGCAGTTGGGCCAGGCCCGCGGCCATGGCCATGGGATTGCCGGAAAGCGTACCGGCCTGATACACCGGTCCCAGAGGTGCCACCAATTCCATCAGCTGCCTGCTGCCGTAGGCACCCACCGGCATACCGCCGCCAATGATCTTGCCGTAGGTCACCAGATCAACACAGACACCGTAGCATTCCTGAGCGCTGCCGGTCAGGGCTTCTGCAGTCCAGCCTCCTCCAGTAGCTCCATTCGGGAGAATACGGAATCCGGGGGGGCGTCGGCCACCAGCCTGACCCGTGAGAATACCAGTCCCCGCTGGGAACACACAGTGCCGCCGGTGGAACGGCGCAAGCCCCCCCAACGCCCTGCACTCCCATTTAGGAAATCTGGACAACATGAAGCCCTCGGAAGCAAAAAATGGGCAGTCTTACGGCTACCCGACAACAGGGCAGACTGCCCGATCATCCATGGACTGAACACCGCAGTCTTGGTCTAAAAAGCAGCATGAGCAGGTTTCCTGGCTCCAGATCACAGCCGGGCGCGCCTTTTCAAGATGATCTCACAATGGCATACCGCGCCTTGCTCCCTGTTACAGTGACGGGTTCGCTTCGGACTTCCACCGAATTCCCTTTATCCTCACGAAAGGACTCATACCGATATTGTATTTAATATGGATAAAATATACCATTTCCACGGCTATGTCAATGATCTCAGGCCCTTTCCGCCTGGGTGAAGCTGCTTGTATATGAACGGGAACCGTGGTATACTGCATTTGTTATATCGACTGTCTTTTAGGAGGCCCTTATGCTGTTATCCGCGGAGCATCTCTCCATCAACTTCGGCAGCCGCCAGCTGCTGGAGGATGTGAATTTCTATTTGAACGAAGGGGACAAAACCGGTATCATCGGCATCAACGGAACCGGCAAATCCACCTTTCTGAAGGTCCTTGCCGGGGTCACGGAGGCCGACGCCGGGGTCATCTCCCGGAACCCAAACGTACAGGTAAGCCTTCTGGCCCAGAATCCGGCCATGGATGATGATGCCACTGTGCTGGAGCAGGTATTTCTTCACTTTCCGGCGGAGTTCCGGGAATTGAACGAATACGAGGCCAAGTCCATGCTGAACAAGCTGGGCATTACGGACCACAGTCAGAAGGTGGGCACCCTCTCCGGCGGGCAGCGGAAGCGGGTTGCTCTGGCGGCAGCCCTGATCCACCCGGCGGATATCCTGATGCTGGACGAGCCCACCAACCACCTGGACGCGGAGATGACCGCCTGGCTGGAGGACTGGCTCGGCCGCTTCAGGGGTGGTCTGGTGATGGTGACCCATGACCGTTACTTCCTGGAGCGGGTGGTAAACCACATCACGGAACTCTCCCGAGGCAAGCTGTACCATTACGAAGCCAACTACTCCAAGTATCTGGAGCTGAAAGCCCAGCGGGCAGAGATGGCGGAGGCCAGCGAACGCAAGCGCCAGTCCATCCTGCGGGTGGAACGGGAGTGGATCATGCGGGGCTGTCGGGCCCGGACCACCAAGAGCAAGGAGCGCATCCAGCGGTGCGAAGCCCTGCTGGACCAGGACGCCCCGGAGACCGACGACACCGTCCAGCTGGCGGCGGCCTCCAGCCGCCTGGGCAAGAAAATCATCGAGCTGCAAGACGTGTCCAAGTCCTTTGATGGGCGTCCCATCATCAGTCACTTCTCCTACAACCTGCTGCGGAACGACCGCATCGGCATCGTGGGCCGCAACGGCGCAGGAAAATCCACTTTGCTGCATACCATCGCCGGGGAATTGGCCCCGGACTCCGGCACTGTGGAGACCGGCACCACGGTGAAAATCGGCCACTTCTCCCAGGAGGGCCGGGAACTGGATCTGAACCAGCGGGTCTACGATTTCATCCATAACATCGCCGACGAGGTGAAAACTGACGAAGGCACTTTCACCGCCAACCAGATGATGGAGCGGTTTCTGTTCCCTGGTGACCTCCAGTCCGTGCCCATCGGACGGTTGTCCGGCGGCGAGCGGCGACGGCTTTACCTGCTGTCGGTGCTGATGGAGGCCCCCAACGTGCTGCTGCTGGATGAGCCCACCAACGACCTGGATGTCATGACCCTGTCTATCCTGGAGGACTATCTCCAGAGCTTCCCCGGTCCCATCCTGACGGTGTCCCACGACCGTTTCTTCCTGGACAAGCTGGCGGAGTCCATCTTTGATGTCCGGGGAGACGGCCAGATCCTGCGTTACACCGGCAACTGGACAGATTGGCAGCAGAAACGGCAGGAGGAAGCGCCTGTCAAATCGGAGAAATCAAAGGCCGCGGCGGAGCGTCCCCGGGAGCGGAAGCTGAAATTCTCCTATAAAGAGCAGCTGGAGTTTGAGACCATCGACGACGAGCTGGCTGCCCTGGAGGGGCAGATTGCGGAATGCAAGGCCGCCCAGGGCCAGTGCGGCAGCGACTACGTGAAGCTCCAGGAGCTGCAGGCCCAACAGGCGGAGCTGGAGGAAAAGCTGGAGGAAAAAACGGAGCGCTGGATGTATCTCACGGAGCTGAAAGAGAAAATTGACGCTCAGAACGGGTAAAGAAATGCCGTCCCCTACGGGGGACGGCATCCTTTTATCTTATCGCACTCTCAATTCCCAGAAGGCCACCGCGCTGGCGGCCGCCACATTCAGGGAGTCCACCCCGTGGGCCATAGGGATACGCACCGTATAGTCACAGTCCGCGATGGTGGCGGGTGCCAGCCCGTCCCCCTCCGTGCCTAGGACGATGGCCAGCTTTTCCTCTGACCGAAGCCGGGGATCGTCGATGCTGACGGAATCGTCCCTAAGGGCCATGGCAGCGGTCTTGAAGCCCAGGCTCCGCAGCCGCTCCAGTCCCGGATGGGGCCACTCCTCCGGCGTATCACCGATGCGGGTCCAGGGCACCTGAAAGACCGTACCCATACTGACCCGCACTGCCCGTCGGTACAGCGGGTCGCCGCAGGTGGGCGTCACCAGGACGGCGTCGATGCACAAGGCCGCTGCGGAGCGAAAGATAGCGCCAATGTTGGTGGAGTCCACGATGCCCTCCAGCACGGCCACCCGCCGGGCGTTGGCGCACAGGTTCTCCACCGATTGCAGCCGGGAACGCCGCATGGCGCACAGCACGCCCCGGGTCAGGGTGTAGCCGGTGAGGTCCGCCAGCAGCTCCCGGTCCGCCGTATAGATGGGAAGTCCTTCGCACCTGGCGATAATGTCCCGGCTTTGTCCCTCAATGTGCTTTCGCTCCATCAGCAGTGAAAGAGGCTCATATCCCGCGTCCAGGGCCCGTTCAATGACCTTAGGACTCTCCGCGATAAAGATGCCCTTCTCCGCCTCCGCCCGGCTGCGCAGTTGGGCCTCTGTCAGGCGGGCAAACACGTCCAGTTCCGGCGCCGCCAGGTCGGTGATCTCCACAATGTTGGCCATAGTGACCTCCTTGCATGTCCATGATAACGATATCTTGGACACAGTTTACCACGAACCGCCGCCCCGCACAAGCGGCCCGTCGTTCCCACGGTCCATCTATGCAAACGGGAATTTTTGTGTTATTCTGAACACCGAAAGGGGGGCAAGCCTCTGGAAACCGTTTCTTACACCGTCTCTCCCCAGGAGGACGGCGCCACCGTCCGCCATATTCTGAAAGCCAAGCTTCACTTTTCTTCCCACGCCATCTCCCGCCTGACCCGGGCGGAAAACGGCATTCTGGTGAACGGGCAGCACGCCCGAACCACGTTCATTCTCCGTGCCGGAGATGTGGTGACAGCGGAGGCCGGAGACCACCGGCCTCCCAAGGTCCTGCCCACTCCCGGCGACTGGCCCCTGCCTGTCGTATGGGAGGACGGCTACCTGCTGGTGGTCAACAAGCCCGCCGGTATGACGGCCCACGCATCCAATTTTCTGCCGGACACCCCCACTGTGGCGGGGGCTCTGGCCTGGAGCCGGGGGACGGACTTCGTGTTCCACTCGGTGAACCGGCTGGACAAGGGCACCACCGGACTGATGGTGGTGGCCAAGAGCGGCTATGTCCACGACCTGCTGCGCCGCAGCCTCCACACAGACCGCTTCCACCGGGAATACCGGGCCGTCTGCGTGGGTTGTCCGGAGCCGGAGACCGGCACCATTGATACCCCCATCGGCCGGGACGAGACCTCCACCGTCGCCCGGATGGTGCGGCCTGACGGCCTGCCCGCCGTGTCCCACTACGAGGTGCTTGCCAAACAGGGCGGCCTGTCCCTTGTAAAGCTGGTCCCAGAGACCGGACGCACTCACCAGCTGCGGGTCCACATGGCCTCCACCGGCCACCCCTTGGCGGGGGATTGGCTCTACGGCACCGAGGACCCGGCCCTGATCCCCCGTCCGGCGCTCCATTCCTGCGCCCTGACCCTGACCCACCCCGTCACCGGGGAGGTGCTGCACCTGACGGCTCCCCTTCCGGAGGACATGGCCCGGCTGGTACCGGAGCCTTGAACCACAAAAAGGAGATATTGATGATGTTAACTTGGAATGTCACCTATCACTGCAAGCCCGGTCAGCGGGAGGACTTTTACCATGCTCTGTGCGGCCTTGGCGTCCGCGAGAACTCCATCCATGAGGAGGGTAACCTGAAATACGATTATTTCTTTGCCGCCGAGGCGCCGGACGACCTGCTGCTGGTGGAGACCTGGACGGAGCAGGCTCTGCAGGATGCCCATTGCAGTACAGAGATCTTTGCCCAATTGCAGACCCTGAAGGCCCGGTACTGCGACTCCGTCAGCATCGACAAGTTCAACTACTAAATCAGGATTGCCGGTGCCGCCGGCCATGTTTCCGGCAGTGATTGACCCCACTCCTCAACTCTGTTATGATAAAGAAAACATTTTGAACCACGATCCTATCTGAAAAGAGGTTCCTCCCATGGGCATTCTCATTTTTATCATCTGTCTGGCGTCCTCCGTCATCGGCGGCATCTGCGGCATCGGCGGCGGCGTCATCATCAAGCCGGTGCTGGACGCCATGAACATCATGAGCGTCAGCGCCATCAGCTTTCTCTCGGGCCTGACAGTGCTGTCCATGTCCGTCATCTCCGTCTTTCGCCAGCGGAAGGCCCATCTGGTGGAGCTGCGGACCGGCAGCTTGCTGGCGGTGGGTGCCGTGGTGGGCGGCATCGTGGGCAATGCCCTGTTCCAGACGGTGAAGGCCGCCGCAGGCCAGGACAACCTGGTAGGCATGGTGCAGGCCATCGTGCTGGCCATTGTGACCCTGCTGACCCTGGTGTACAGTGCTTTCCTCCGCCAGCGAATCCCCTCCTATCAGGTGAAGAACCCCGTGGCCTGCGCTGCCATCGGC
Organism: uncultured Clostridia bacterium; assembly: GCA_945948185.1. Taxonomy (GTDB): domain Bacteria; phylum Bacillota; class Clostridia; order Oscillospirales; family Oscillospiraceae; genus Oscillibacter. The sequence goes on from CAMFAL010000008.1 coordinate 11,296, forward strand.
GGCATCATGGGTATTCTCTCCTCCTTCCTGGGGATCGGCGGCGGACCCATCAACCTGGCGGTGCTGTACTTTGCCTTCTCCATGGACACCAAGAAGGCCGCCGCCAACTCTCTGTACATCATTATGTTCTCTCAGATTGCCAGCTTCCTGACCTCCTGCGTCAAGGGCACCATCCCGGAGTTTCCCTGGGCCTATCTACTGCTGATGGTTCCGGCAGGCGTGCTGGGTGGTATCATCGGCTCCAAGGTCAACAAGAAGATCTCCGCCGCCACCACGGATAAGCTGTTCGCCGGCCTGCTGTGCCTCATCATCGCCATCTGCGTCTACAACGCCTGCCGCTTCGCGGGCTGATCCGGGAGGAACCATTATGTCTCTGAAAAAATGTGCCTGCATCGAGACCCTGTACACCGAGCTGCCCTTCCTGGACCGCTTCCGGGCGGCCAAAGCGGACGGCTTTGACTTTGTGGAATTCTGGAGCTGGGAGGACAAGGACCTGGATGCGGTCCGGACCGCCGCCCAACAGGCTGGCATCGGCATTGCCGGCTTCAACGGCGACGCCGTTCTCTCCCTGATCGATCCCGCTCAGAAGGCGGAGTATCTGGCTTTTCTGCGCTGCTCCGTAGAGGCCGCCAAGCGAGTGGGCGCCCGCTCCCTCACCATCCACTCCAACGGCCTTGGCGAGGGCGGTGTGGTACTGAACGCCTATCCGGAGCTGAGCCACACGGTCAAGCTCTGCGCCATGTTCGACACCCTGCGGGACTGCGCCAGACTGGCGGAGGAGAGCGGCATCCGCATGAATCTGGAGGCCCTGAACATCGTCACGGACCATCCGGGCAATTTCCTGCAGACCACTCAGATGGCCGCCGAGCTGACCCGCCTCGTCGGCTCCCCCATGCTGAAAATTTTGTACGACGCCTACCACATGCAGCTAAACGAGGGCGATCTCTGCGGCAATATCCGGGCCTACGGAGACCAGATCGGCCACGTCCACATTGCGGACGCCCCGGGCCGACACGAGCCGGGCACCGGCGAAATCAACTACCCGACCGTATACGCCTGCCTGGAGGAGGCTGGCTACACGGGCTTGCTGGGCTACGAGCTGTTTCCCAAAACGGACACCGCCGCCGCAGTCCGGGCCATCATGGCGGATTGAATATCCCGCATCTCACTAAGACCGTTCCGGCATTTACCGGAGCGGTCTTTTCTTGGATATCGACATTTTCTGCATCATCTGCTATACTGTTTTTATTAACCTGATGAGGTAGCCTTATGGAACGAGATTTTCTTCCCATTTCCCTGGCGGATATGAAGCGCCGTGGCTGGGACCAATGTGATTTTGTATATGTGATCGGGGACGCCTATGTGGACCACCCCACCTTCGGCCACGCCATCATCTCCCGGGTGCTGGAGGACGCCGGATATAAGGTTGGAATCATCTCCCAGCCGGACTGGAAGAACCCTGCCAGCATCCAGGCCCTGGGGGAACCCCGTCTGGCCTTTCTGGTGATGGGCGGCAACATGGACTCCATGGTGAACCACTACTCCGTGTCCAAGAAGCGCCGCAAGACCGACGCCTTCACCCCCGGCGGCGTCATCGGCAAACGGCCGGACCACGCCGCCACCGTCTACTGCAACCTGATCCGCCAGCGGTATCCTCACAAGCCCATCGTGGTGGGCGGCATTGAGGCCAGTCTCCGCCGCCTGGCCCACTACGACTACTGGTCCGACGCCATGAAGCGGTCCCTGCTGCTGGACGCTCAGGCGGACCTGCTGCTGTACGGCATGGGCGAACGCAGCATCCTGGAGGTGGCGGAGGCCCTTGACAGCGGTCTGGCGGTGTCCGACATCACCTACATCCGGGGCTCCGTCTACAAGACTAACAGTCTGGAGAGCGTATACGACGCCCTGACCCTGCCCTCCTGGGAGGCCCTGTGCGCCAACCGCCGCACCTATGCTGAGAGCTTTTACAAGCAGTACTGCAACACGGACCCCTTCGTGGCCAAGCGGCTGGTGGAGCCCTATGAGCGGGAGGGCTGCTTCGTGGTGCAGAACCCGCCTCAGGAGCCCCTCTCCACAGAGGAGATGGACCACGTCTACGCCCTGCCCTACATGCGGACCTATCACCCTTCTTATGAAAAGGCCGGGGGCGTCCCCGCCATTGAGGAAGTCAAGTTCAGCCTGACAAGCAACCGGGGCTGCTTCGGCGGCTGCTCCTTCTGCGCGCTGACCTTCCACCAGGGCCGCATCATCCAGACCCGCAGCCATGAGGCCATCATTGAGGAGGCAAAACAGGTCATTGCGGATCCGGACTTCAAGGGCTACATCCACGACGTGGGCGGCCCCACCGCCAACTTCCGCCACCCCAGCTGCCAGAAGCAGCTGACGAAAGGCGTCTGCCCCAACCGCCAGTGCCTGTTCCCCACCCCCTGCAAAAATCTTCAGGTGGACCACATGGACTATCTGGAGCTGCTGCGGAAGCTCCGGGTTCTGCCAGGGGTAAAGAAGGTGTTCATCCGCAGCGGTATCCGATTCGACTATCTGCTATGCGACAGAAACGAGACCTTCCTGAGGGAGATGGTGGAGCATCACATCTCCGGCCAGCTGAAGGTGGCCCCGGAGCACATTGCCGACCCGGTGCTGAAGATGATGGGCAAGCCCCCCAACGCTGTTTACGAGAAATTCCTTACCAAATATCAACGGCTCAATGAGCGGCTGGGCAAAAAACAGTTCGTTGTGCCCTACCTCATGAGCAGCCACCCCGGCTCCACGCTGAAGGAGGCTGTCGCCCTGGCAGAGTACCTGCGTGACCTGGGTTACATGCCGGAGCAGGTGCAGGACTTCTATCCCACCCCCTCCACCATCTCCACCGTCATGTACTATACCGGTCTGGATCCCCGCACCATGAAGCCGGTATACGTGGCCACGGACCCCCATGAGAAGGCCATGCAGCGTGCCCTGATCCAGTACCGCAACCCCAAGAACTACTATCTGGTGCGGGAGGCCCTGGAAAAAGCCGGGCGGGAGGACCTGATCGGCTTTGGAAAAGAGTGTCTGATCCGACCCCCGGGAGGGAACCGGCCCTACGCCGGGCAGAAATCCGCTCCCAGCGGCGGAAAACCCGGCAAGAAGGCCTCCGCTCCCCGGAAGGGCAGCCGCCGGGAGGACCGTAGCAGCACTGGCAGCAAGGACACCAAAGGTACCGCCAGGGAGCGCCGTCCAGCCCCCGGGCAGAAAAGCCATGGGTCCGCCTCCGGAGGGCACACCGTTCCCCGGAAACCCTCCACCCCATCCCGCCGGAACAAACGCTGATCTAAAAAGGAACGTTCGTAAAGAACATTCCTTTTTTCGGGAAAATCACAAAAACTGCCGAAAAAATGCGTTAGGAATCCGTTAAATTTTCTTGACTTTGGCCAATTCATCCCGTATAATGGCCATTGTGTGCGTCTATGGCGGACACGCATGCGGCAGTATCACGGTAAAGTGCTGCCGCAGGAAAGAAAAAGAAAGAGGAGAAAAACGTGGAAGAGAAGAAATTCCAACCCTACATTCCGGCGGACAAGGTCGTGCCTGAATTCACCGTGTTCTCTGTGATTCTCGGTGCATTGCTGGCTGTCCTGTTCGGCGGCGCCAACGCCTATCTGGGTCTGCGCGTTGGCATGACTGTTTCCGCATCTATCCCCGCAGCCGTCATCTCCATGGGCGTCATCCGCTTCATTTTCAAGCGGGACTCCATTCTGGAGAACAACATGGTCCAGACCATCGGCTCCGCCGGTGAATCCCTAGCCGCGGGCGCCATTTTCACCATGCCCGCGCTGTTCATGTGGGCTACTGAAGGCCTGTGCGACGTGCCCTCCATGGTGGAAATCGGCCTGATCGCCCTGTGCGGCGGCGTACTGGGCATCATGATGATGATCCCCCTGCGCTCCGCCCTGATCGTCAAGGAGCACGGCACCCTGGGTTACCCCGAGGGCAAGGCCTGCGCCGAGGTCCTGATGGCCGGTGAAGAGGGCGGTGCCAAAGCCTCCACCGTGTTCTGGGGCCTGGGCATTGCCGCCGTCTACAAATTCGTGGCCGACGGCCTGAAGCTGTTCCCCAGCGAGGTGGACTACACCATCGACGCCTATAAGGGCTCCGGCTTCGGCGTGGACGTTCTGCCCGCCCTGGCCGGTGTGGGCTACATCTGCGGCCCCCGTATTTCCTCCTACATGTTCGCGGGCAGCACCATTGCCTGGTTCGTGCTGATGCCCATGATCGCCCTGTTCGGCAGCAACCTGGTCATCTATCCCGCCACCATGAGCGTGGCCGAGCTGTGGGCTGACGGCGGCACCTGGAACCTGTGGAGCAAGTTCATCCGCTACATTGGCGCCGGTGCCCTGGCGGCCGGCGGCATTATCAGCCTGATCAAGTCCCTGCCCATGATCGTCCGCACCTTCGTGGCAGCCTTCAAGGATTACGGCAAGGGCAGCACCGGTGTGCTGCGCACTGAGCAGGACATCTCCATGAAGGTAGTCCTGGTGGTCTGCCTGGTCATCGCCGTGTTCATGTGGCTGTTCCCCAGTATCCCCGTCAGCCTGATCGGCGCTCTGATCATCCTGATCTTCGGCTTCTTCTTCGCAACCGTTTCTTCCCGCATGGTGGGCCTGATTGGCTCCTCCAACAACCCCGTCTCCGGCATGGCTATTGCCACGCTGCTGATCGCCACCATCATCCTGAAAGCCACCGGCTCCACCGGCGCTTCCGGCATGGTGGGTGCCATCGCTATTGGCTCCGTCATCTGCATTATTGCCGCCATTGCCGGCGATACCTCTCAGGACCTGAAGACCGGCTTCCTGCTGGGCGCCACCCCCAAGAAGCAGCAGTACGGTGAGCTGATCGGCGTCTGCGTCTCCGCCGTGGCCATCGGCGCCATTCTGTACCTGCTGAATGCCGCCTGGGGCTTTGGCTCCGAGGAGCTGGGCGCTCCACAGGCCATGATGATGAAGATGGTCATCGAGGGCGTCATGGGCGGTGAGATGCCCTGGGCTCTGGTGTTCACCGGCGTGTTCATCGCCGTGGCCATTGAGATCCTGGGCCTGCCCGTTCTGCCCGTGGCCATCGGCATCTATCTGCCCATCCACCTGAACGCCGGCATCATGCTGGGCGGTCTGGTGCGGCTGTTCGTGGAGAAGCGCAAGTACGCCTCCGAGAAGGAGAAGAACGACAGCATCCAGTCTGGTATCCTGTACACCTCCGGCATGATCGCCGGTGAAGGTGTCGTGGGCATCCTGTTGGCTGTCTTCGCTGTTCTGAACATCAACTCCGATATCTCCGGCATCATCAACCTGGGCAACATCGGCGGCCTGGTGTTCTTCGCCCTGCTGCTGCTGACCATCGTATTCTTCTGCAACAAAGTCAAGAAATCCTCTAAAAATTGATCGAATATTCATTGTAAAACGAAGAACTGGGCTATATACTATGGTATATAGCCCAGTTTTCACAGGAGGGCCGTTATGGTGAAAAAACAGGAAAACTATTTGGAGTATATCCCGGCCATCTCTGAGAAAAACAGCTGGGACAGGGACGAAAACGGCAAGGTTACCATCCATATGGTCCACCGGGGCTTTTACGCCTGGATCGCCCAGAGGTTCTTCCACCGCCCCCGGGTCAGCCATATTGACCTGGACGCCATGGGCAGTTTCATCTTCCCTTTGATCGACGGTCAGCGGACGGTGGGGGACATTGCGGAGCTGGTGAAGGCAGAGTTCGGCAAGGACGCCGAGCCGCTGTATGAGCGGCTGGTCAAGTATATGCAGATCCTGCGGAACAACGGCTTCATCTACTACGCTGGAAAGGACAGGGCACCGAAATGAGCACGGGACAGATCATTCTGGGCATCATTCTGTTTGCCGTGGCGGGCGCCATTCTCTATGCCTGGGGCCTGAAAAAATCCATGGATCAGCGGGAGGACCTTCAGCGGAGCCTCATGAGCGCCTGCGGCAGCCGGGTGGTGAATCACCTGAAAAAACACGGCACCGTCACAAAGGCTGAGATTGCGGCGCTGGTGGATGGCATGACAGCGGGGTCCTTCTGGTCCCGCCACAAGGTCCGTGTGCAGGACAGCAAAAAAGTGGCCGGCCAGGTTATCGACTTTCTGCTGGACCAGCAGTATATCGAGACCACCGGCGGCGGAAGCTACCGTCTGAAGAAATAAATCAATTAACCTGTAAAGGAGCAACTACCATGCCGATTTTGGAACATCTGGAGCCCAAGGGCGTATTCCGTTTCTTTGAGGAAATGTGCGCCATCCCACACGGCTCCGGCAACACCAAGGCCGTCAGCGACTGGCTCATGGCCTTCGCCCGGGAGCGGGACCTGGAGGCGTACCAGGACGACCTGGACAATGTCATCATCATCAAAGAAGCCACCCCCGGCTACGAGAACGCCCAGCCGGTCATCCTCCAGGGCCACATGGACATGGTCTGCGAAAAGGCCCCTGACTGCGCCAAGGATATGGACAAGGAGGGGTTGGACCTGGCGGTGGAGGGCGACACCGTCTACGCCAAGGGCACCACTCTGGGCGGCGACGACGGCATCGCCGTGGCCATGGCTCTGGCCATTCTGGACGCGGACGATATCCCCCATCCCCGACTGGAGGCTGTATTCACTGTGGATGAGGAGATTGGTATGCTGGGTGCCGTGGGCATGGAAGACGTATCCATGCTCCATGGCCGCCGGATGCTGAACCTGGATTCTGAGGTGGAGGGTGTCTTTACCGTCAGCTGTGCCGGCGGCAATCTGACCAAATGCACTCTGCCCGTGCATCGGGAAGCCTTTGACGGTCAGGTCCTTACCGTCACCGTGGGCGGTCTGCGGGGCGGCCACTCCGGCGTGGAGATCGACAAGGGTCTGGGCAACGCCTGCATGTTGCTGGGCCGGGTACTGAACGCCTGCAGCCGGGAAACCGAGCTGCGCCTGATCTCCGCCGACGGCGGTCTGAAGGACAACGCCATCCCCCGGGAGGCCATCGCAGTGGTGTCCACAGCGGATAGCCAGGCAGTAAAGGCCGTCTGCGCCCGTCTGGACGCCGAACTGAAAAACGAGTACCGGGCCACGGATCCGGCGGTGTTCATCTCCGTCAGTGAGGTTGGAACCGGCCTTCCTATGGACGAAGCTTCCTCCCGCCGTACTCTGGCCTTCCTCACCTGCGCCCCCAACGGCATCCAGGCCATGAGCGCTGATATTCCCGGTCTGGTGCAGACTTCTCTGAACCTGGGCATCCTCACCACGGAGGACGGCGCGGTGAACGCCTCCTTCTGCGTCCGCAGCAGCGTGGACAGCCAGAAGCAGATGTTGGTGGAGCGGCTCACCTGCCTGACGGAGACCCTGGACGGCAGCGTGGCGGTCTTCGGCGACTACTCCGGCTGGGAGTACCGCCCCGACTCCCCCCTGCGGGAGCTGCTGGTGGAGGTCTTTACAGAACAGTACGGCCATGAACCCAAAATTGAGGCCATCCACGCCGGTGTGGAGTGCGGCATCTTTGCCGGAAAGCTCCCCGGTCTGGACTGCGTCTCCATGGGTCCGGACCTGACGGAGATCCACACCTGCCGGGAGCGGCTGCACATCGCCTCCGTTCAGCGCCTGTGGACCATGGTACTGGAGGCCTTAAAGCGTATGGAATGATAAAATCCCCACAGCCAAACGGCTGTGGGGATTTTTCATATCAGGCAAAGTATTGTTGGAGCACCTCCAGATTCCGCTCCATCAGGGAGAGATAGGTGGCGCCGCTCTCAATCTCCGCCTTTGATACGTTGTGGCAGGTGTGGAACATGGCGGTTTGGGTCCCGGTGGCCTCCGCAATGCAGTCCGCCACCAAATGGTTTGAAAATTCGATATACCAGACGGTGGGAAGTTGTTCTGCCCGCACCTTCTCCGTCAGATACGCAATGGTGGCCGCCGAGGGCTCCGTCTGGGTCCCGCAGCCCGGGAAGGCCGCGTAATAGTCCAAATCATACCGCTCCGCAAAGTACCGCAGGGGGAAGCGGTCGCCAAAGACGATGGTCCGGCTGGGCTGCGCGTCGAAAAACGCTTCAAACCGCTGGTCCAGGTCTGTTAGCTCCGCCGCGTAGGCTTCGGCATTCTCCCGGTACGCCTCCTTGCGGGCACTGTCCAGCTCCGCTAATCTTTCGCCGATGGCCAGGGTGATCTCCGCCGCGTTGGCGGGAGAAGTCCAGACGTGCTCGTCCATGCCGGTCACCTCTCCCAGGCCGTGGCTGTCCTCCTCCGGCTCCTCATGGTGTTCGTCCTCGTCGTGGTCGTGGCCCTCACGGTCGTGGCCACGCTCCGCCTGCATGCCCTCCACATGCTCCTCCTCCAGCAGGTCCACGCAGTCCACCATCCGCAGAGTCTCCCCTCTGGGCTGGACCGCCGTCAGAATGGTGTCCACCCAGGCGTCGCTCTCGCCGCCAAGGTAAATGAACAGGTCGCAGTTCTGCACAGCCAGGATGTCCGCCGGGGTTGGCTCGTAGGAGTGGCTTTCCACGCCGGGAGGCAACAGCAGGGCCACCTCCGCGCCGTCTCCCACGGCGGCACGGGCGAAATCGTAGGCTGGGAACACAGTCGCCACGATCCGGAGCCGTCCCTCATCCGCCTCCGGAGCCGGGGCAGCCGGGGCGCAGCCCACCAGCAGCAGAATACAGCAAATACACAGCATCAGTTTTTTCACAGGATAGTCCTCTTTCAATTTGAGAATGATTTTCAGATGTACATGATACCACGGGCCCGCGTAAAATGCAACCTGAGAAAAATCCGCAATTTTTGGAGGAAAATGCTTTCAAAATCGTAAGAACCGGCGTATACTGGTTACACTTACAACAGATAGGAGCGGTGACCATGACAAATCTGCTGAAACGGATCAAGGCAAACGCCCTTTTCTCCGCCATCCTGTACATCCTGCTGGGCCTGGTGCTGCTGCTGTGGCCGGAGCGCTCCACCGGCGCCCTGTGCACGCTGCTGGGAGCGGTCCTGGTGCTGTGCGGTCTGTCGGATATCTTCAAGTTTCTCCGCAGCCGGGACGGCACTCTCTATTCCGCCGCACATCTCCTGACAGGCGTCATCCTGGCAACCGTGGGCATCTGGCTCATGGCCCGGCCCACCCTGATTGCCGTCATCATTCCCCGGATCATCGGCGTACTGATCTGTTTCCACGGCATCAGTAATCTGGGCGGTGCCCTGACCCTGCGAAAAAACCAGTCTGCCCGCTGGAGCGCCGCCGTCATCCTGGGCGCCGTCACCCTGGCTCTGGGGCTTCTGCTGGTGCTGGCTCCCTTCGAGGCCTTCACCACCGCGGTCCGTATCATCGGCGCCGTGCTGATCTACGACGGCGTCAGCGACATCTGGATCTCCACCCAAGTCACCCGGGTCATCAAGCAGGCTGAAAAGGCCTCCAACGCTCAGCAGGATGCCGTGGACGTAGACTTTCGGGATGCTTCGGACCAGTGATCAGGCCTTGGGAAAGGATTCCCGTTACCGTGGAGCAAACTACAGCCTGTCAAGAGAACAATGAAATAAAGCAACAGTTTCCACAGCTTTTCACAAAACTGTGCCGCTGTAAAAACCGCAGAATTTAGTTGGCTGCCGAGGTATCCAACCGAATTTTGCGGTTTTCTTATGCCGCCAAATACAGCGTATCTCAGCTTCATTCTGGACCTGTCTGACAGGCATATCGTGATTTCTGAGATGGGGGATACGAATGATAGCGCACTGGTATTTGATACCTTTGATAAGGCCGCTGCAGCTGAGCCTCACGCTCATCCGATTTTCATAGTGGCAGAGGCTTCCAGTACACGAATCACGCCTTTCATTCCTAGCTGGTGGAGGCCGGCATGACGCAAAGCATGTCCCGCGTGAGCATCTGTATGGATACCGGCCCACCACGCTCTTACCGATGCCGGGCTATCGATCAATATGATGTTCTTCATAAGGTATTCCGATCTATCCATGGTGTTTTTACTCTTTTGATATGAGCTATTACAGTACTTTACGGACATTTGTCCTCCATAAAATTACACAAACAGCCGCCTGAAATTTCCCTTCTTCCGCTCCTACAAAGGCATGCGGAAAAAGGCTGTCACAAACTGTCAGATTTGTCAATTGCGGCGGCAGAACAAATCTTATACAATAGGTACGACCTTTAATGGTACTACTTTTAATGCAAGTATGAGGTGACCGGTATGAGCAGTCAGCCGACCCAGTCCAAAACCATCCGCGCCCAGCTGTTGGCCGCCATGAAGGAGGGCGAATACGCCGCCTGCGAGCGTCTTCCCAGGGAAAGTGTTCTGGCCGAGAAGCTGGGCATCAGCCGCACCCAACTGCGGGACATTCTGGCCTCCCTGGAGCGGGAGGGCTTCATCACCCGCCGCCACGGCGTGGGCACCATCATTAACCGCCATGTTCTGAACGCCCACACCCGCATGGACATCGAGGTGGAGTTCCTGGACATGATCCGCCAAAGCGGCTTCACCCCGGCGGTGGCATCCGTCCAGGTGTCCGAGGGCACCGCAGACGCAGACATTGCCGCCAAGCTGCACATAGAGGAGGGCGCCCCCATTCTCCGGGTATCCCGTCTCTGCACAGCGGACGGAAAGCCCGCCATTTACTGTGAGGACGTGCTGGACAAGGCCCTGGCCAAGGGCGATTACACCATTAAGGATCTAAAGCTGCCCATCTTCCATTTCCTGCAGAAGTTCTGTGGGGTATATCCCTATCTGGACCTGACGGACCTGAAGCCCATGGTTGCCGACGCCGCCCTGGCCGAGATCCTGCAGGTGCCGGTGGGTTCCCCCATCCTGCATATGGACGAGGTGGACTTCGACATCGACGGAAATCCCGTATTCTGTTCCAGCGAGTACTTTGCTGATGGCTTCTTCCGTCATACGGTCATGCGGAAAAAGCTTTGATCCTACAAAAAATCACGTAAAAAGGAGCGTCACCATGAAAAAAGTTGCCGTTATCATGGGCAGCGATTCTGACTGGCCCGTGGTCAAGGGTGCCTGCCAGCAGCTGGCCGCCTTCGGCATTCCCTATGAGGCCCATATTCTCAGCGCCCACCGCACCCCCGCCGAGGCGGCGGACTTTGCGAAAAACGCCAGGCAAAACGGCTTTGGCGTGCTGATCTGCGCCGCCGGCATGGCGGCCCATCTGGCCGGTGCTTTTGCCGGCAACTCCACTCTTCCCGTCATCGGCATTCCCATGAAGGGCGGTGCCATGGACGGTCTGGACGCCCTGCTGGCCACCGTTCAGATGCCCAGCGGCATCCCCGTGGCGACAGTCGCCATCAACGGCGCCAAGAACGCCGCTGTGCTGGCCGCCCAGATTCTGGCTGTCAGCGACGACGCCCTGGCCGCGAAGCTGGACCAGGCCCGGGTGGACATGGCGAAGCAAATTGCCGACAAGGAAGCGAAGCTGCAGGCGGAGCTGGAAGAATAAGACAACGAAATTAAAGAATCAGGAGTAACAACATGGGCGGGTTTTTCGGCGCTATCTCCAAGCGGGATTGCGTACTTGACATTTTTTTCGGTGTGGACTATCACTCCCACTTGGGCACTCGTCGTGGCGGCATGGCCATCTATGACAAGGCCAGCGGATTCCAGCGGCAGATCCACAACATTGAGAACACTCCCTTCCGCACGAAGTTTGAAGCGGACCTGCACGATTTTCACGGATGCAGCGGCATCGGCTGCATCAGCGATACCGACCCCCAGCCTCTGCTGGTCCGTTCCCATCTGGGTCTGTACGCCATCTCCACCGTGGGCATTATCAACAATGCCGAGCAGCTGGTGGAGACCTATTTCTCTGACCACGGCCATCAGTTCATGGCCATGAGCAGCGGCAAGGTCAATGCCTCAGAGCTGACCGCCGCCCTCATCAATCAGAAAGACTCCCTGGTGGAGGGTATCCGCCACGCTCAGGAAGTTATCGACGGCTCCGCCACCATTCTGCTTCTGACCCCAGACAGCATCATCGCCGCCCGGGATCGGCTGGGCCGTCTGCCGGTGCTGATAGGTAAAAACGATGACGGCTGCTGCGTCTCCTTCGAATCCTTCGCCTATCACAAGCTGGGCTACCAGGACGCCTATGAGCTGGGGCCCCAGGAGATTGTCCGCATTACGGCGGATGGATATGAGACCCTGTCCCCCGCCGGGAAGGACATGAAGATCTGCGCCTTCCTGTGGACCTATTACGGCTATCCCAACTCCAATTATGAGGGCGTCAACGTGGAGGTCATGCGCTACCGCAACGGTGAGATCATGGCCCGGGACGAAGTGGCCCAGGGCCGCCTGCCCAAGGTGGACTACGTAGCCGGCGTGCCGGATTCAGGTCTGCCCCATGCCATTGGCTTCGCCAACCGAAGCGGCAAGCCCTTTGCCCGCCCCTTCGTGAAGTACACCCCCACCTGGCCCCGTTCCTTTATGCCCGCCAATCAGGAGGTCCGCAACCAGGTGGCCAAGATGAAGCAAATTCCTGTACCCGAGTTAATCGAAGGCAAAAAGCTGCTGTTCGTGGACGACTCCATCGTCCGGGGCACCCAGCTGCGGGAGACTGTGGAATTTCTCTATGAGAGCGGCGCCGAGGAGGTCCACATGCGCTCCGCCTGCCCGCCCATCATGTACAGCTGCAAATACCTGAACTTCTCCCGGGGCAACTCTGACATGGACCTGCTGGCCCGCCGTAAGATCCAGGACCTGGAGGGCGACGAGGGCCAGCAGCATCTGGAGGAATACGCCGACGCCTCCACGGAGCGCGGCAAATGCCTGCTGCGTTCCATTTGCGAGGAGATGGGCTTCGACTCCCTGGGCTACCAGTCCCTGGACGGCCTGCTGGAGGCCATCGGCATCGACCGCGATAAAATTTGTACCTACTGCTGGAACGGCAAAGAATAAAATATCAATAGAATTTTACATAGGAGGACGAATATCATGCAGAAGTTAGAGCAGATTTACGAGGGCAAGGCCAAGAAGGTCTATGCCACCGACGATCCTGAACTGGTCATCGTGGACTACAAGGACGACGCCACCGCCCTGGACGGCCTGAAAAAGGGCACCATCGTGGGTAAGGGCGTCATCAACAACCAGATGACCAACCGCCTGATGGTCAAGATGGAACAGGCCGGTATCCCCACCCATTTCGTCAAGGAGCTCTCTGAGCGGGAGACCCTGGTGAAGAAGGTCTCCATCGTGCCCCTGGAGGTCATTATCCGCAACATCTCCGCCGGCCACTTCGCCTCCCGCTACGGCGTGGAGGAGGGCATCGTGTTCGAGCAGCCCACCATCGAGTTCTCCTATAAGAACGACGATCTCCACGACCCCCTGCTGAATGAGTATCACGCTCTGGCTCTGAAGCTGGCTACCAAGGAAGAGATTGACCTCATCAAGAAGTATTCCTTCGCCGTCAACGAGGTCCTGAAGGCCTTCTGGAGCGAGTGCGGCGTGACCCTGGTGGACTTCAAGCTGGAGTTCGGCAAGACTGCCGACGGTACCATCGTCCTGGCCGATGAGATCAGCCCCGACACCTGCCGTCTGTGGGACAGCAAGACCCACGAGAAACTGGACAAGGACCGCTTCCGCCGGGACATGGGCGGCGTTGAGGACGCCTATGCGGAGATCATGAAGCGGCTTCTGGACCACGATGCGAACTGAATATACCATCCCGGCGGGCCGCCTCAACGGAGAGGCGGCAGCGGCCGGTATCATCTCCGAGCGCCATATCCACGAGGAATGCGGCGTGTTCGGCGTGTTTTCCCAAGAGACCGCCGACGTGGCCTCCCTGGCCTATTACGCCCTGTACGCCTTACAGCACCGAGGCCAGGAAAGCGCCGGCATCGTGGTAAACGATGACGGCGTGTTCTCCTCCTGGCGGGACGTGGGTCTGGTCAGTGAGGTATTCCCCCAGGAGCGGCTCAAGTCTCTGGGCACCGGCAACATCGCCGTGGGCCATGTGCGCTACGGCACCACCGGTTCCGACAGCAAGCGGAACGTCCAGCCCATTCTGGTGAACCACTACAAGGGCCGCATGGCCCTGGCCCACAACGGCAACCTCACCAACTCCCATGAACTGCGGCAGGCGCTGGAGAGCAAGGGCTCCATTTTCCACACCACCACCGATTCCGAGGTCATCGCCTACATCATCGTCCAGGAGCGGCTGAAGTCCCCCTCCATCGAGGCCGCCGTCGCTGCCGCCATGGACCGCATTGAAGGTGCTTACTCCCTGGTGCTCTCCTCCCCCTCCAAGCTCATCGCCGTCCGGGACCCCCACGGCTTTCGGCCCCTGTGCATGGGCAAGCTGAAAGACGGCAGCGTTGTGTTCGCCTCTGAGTCCTGCGGCCTGGACGCCATTGGTGCCAAATTCGAGCGGGACATTCTCCCCGGCGAGATCGTGGTGGTGGACAAGGACGGCGTCAAATCCGATACCTCCCACTGCGGCAAGGCCCCCAAGAAGCTCTGTGTCTTTGAGTTCATCTACTTCGCCCGGCCCGACTCCGTCATCGACGGCAGCAGCGTCCACATCGCCCGCCAGCGGGCCGGCGCCTTCCTGGCGCTGGAGCACCCTGTCCAGGCGGACATCGTCATCGGTGTGCCGGACTCCGGCCTGGACGCCGCCATGGGCTATGCCAAGCAGTCGGGCATTCCCTATGGCATGGGCTTCATCAAAAACAAATACATTGGCCGCACCTTTATCTCCCCCACCCAGGACATGCGGGAAAACGAGGTCAACATCAAGCTGAACCCCATCCGGTCTGTGGTGGAGGGCAAGCGGGTGGTCCTGATCGATGACTCCATCGTCCGGGGCACCACCTGCCGCCGCACCATCGACCTGCTGCGCAAGGCCGGCGCCAAAGAGATCCACATGCGGGTCAGCGCGCCGCCTTTCGTTTCCGAGTGCTACTACGGCACCGACATTGACGACAAGAACAAGCTCATCGCCAACCACCACACCGTGGAAGAGATCGCTGAGATCATCGGCGTGGACTCCCTGGGCTATCTGAGTCTGAATGACGTGGTGAAGCTGGCGGACAACACCCATGGCGGCTTCTGCACCGCCTGCTTCGGCGGCGGCTATCCCACCGCGATCCCCCAGGACAGCGGCAAGGACCGCTTTGAATGTAAGATCAGTGAAAGGAAGAAAGAGGAAGATGCGTAGTTTTTCTGACAGCTACCGGGACGCCGGCGTGAATATTGAGGCCGGCTACGAAGGCGTGAAGCTTATGAGCGCCCATGTCAAGCGCACCTTGATCCCCGGCGTCGTGTCCGATATCGGCGGTTTCGGCGGTCTGTTCGCCCCCGACTTCACCGGAATGAAGGAGCCCGTGCTGGTCTCCGGTACCGACGGTGTGGGCACGAAGATCCGCATTGCCCAGCTCATGGATAAGCATGACACCGTGGGCATCGACTGCGTGGCTATGTGTGTCAATGACATCATCTGCTGCGGCGCGAAGCCCCTGTTTTTCCTCGACTATATCGCCATCGGCAAGAATGAGCCGGAAAAGGTTGCCACCCTGGTCTCCGGCGTGGCAGAGGGCTGTGTCCAGTCCGGCTGTGCCCTCATCGGCGGCGAGACTGCCGAGCACCCCGGCATGATGGCCGCCGATGACTACGACCTGGCGGGCTTCTCCGTAGGTCTGGTGGACAAGGCCAAGGTCATCGACCACAACACTATGGTCCCCGGTGACGTGATCCTGGCTCTGCCCTCCAGCGGCATTCACTCCAACGGCTTCTCCTTGGTGCGGAAGGTCTTTGACGTGGAGCACGCTGACCTGAACGTCTACTCTGACGAGCTGGGCCGCACCCTGGGCGAAGCCCTGCTGGAGCCCACTGTCATCTACGTAAAGCCCGTCCTGCGCTGCATTGAGGCCGCCAATGTGAAGGGCATCAGCCACATCACCGGCGGCGGCTTCTTCGAGAACATTCCCCGCTGTCTGCCCGACGGCCTGACCGCCAAGATCGACAAGGCCGCCATCCGCACTCTGCCCATCTTCTCCATGCTTCAGCAGAAGGGCAATATCCCCGAGCACGACATGTTCAACACCTACAACATGGGCGTGGGCATGGCCGTCATCGTCGCCAAGGAGGACGTGGACAAGGCCATCGCCGCCCTGGACTGCGGCGCCTATGTAATGGGCGAGATCGTCTCCGGCGAGGAGCGTGTCACACTATGCTAACAAAAGCCCGCATCGCCGTATTCGTCTCCGGCGGCGGCACCAATCTGGAGGCTTTGCTGAAGGCACAGGAAGCCGGTGCCATCCCCCACGGGGAGATCGTGCTGGTCTGCGCCAGCAACGAGACCGCGTATGCTCTGACCCGGGCCGCCAACCATGGCGTGCCCGGCGTCGCCGTCCCTAAGAAGCAGATGACTCAGGATGCCTTCGAGGCCGCCCTGAACGAAAAGCTGGCGGAATACCGGGTGGATGTCATCATTCTGGCCGGGTTCCTGTCCATCCTGTCCGCCGATTTTGTGAAGCGGTGGCCGGACCGCATCCTCAACGTCCATCCTTCCCTGATTCCCTCCTTCTGCGGCAAGGGGATGTACGGTCTGAAAGTCCACGAGGCCGCCCTCGCCAAGGGCGTGAAGGTCACCGGTGCCACCGTCCATCTGGTGAATGAGATCCCCGACGGTGGCCGCATTCTGCTGCAAAAGGCCGTGGACATTCTCCCCGACGACACGGCGGAGGTCCTCCAGCGCCGGGTGATGGAGCAGGCGGAATGGGTCCTGCTCCCCCAGGCGGCAGAGATGCTATGCAAACAAATTACCGAGAATTGAGGTGCGTTTCCATGAACGAACTGGAACTGAAATACGGCTGCAACCCCAACCAGAAGCCCTCCCGCATCTTTATGAAGGACGGCTCTGACCTGCCTATCACCGTGCTGAACGGCAAACCCGGCTACATCAACTTCCTGGACGCTTTCAACTCCTGGCAGCTGGTGAAGGAGCTGAAGGCCGCCACCGGCCTGCCCTCTGCCGCTTCCTTCAAGCACGTTTCCCCCGCCGGCGCCGCCGTGGGCCTGCCCCTGAGCGATGTGGATAAGAAGATCTACTTTGTGGACGACGGTGCGGAGCTCTCCCCCATCGCCTGCGCCTACATCCGCGCCCGGGGCGCCGACCGCCTGTGCTCCTACGGCGACTGGGCGGCTCTCTCTGACGTCTGCGACGCCGCCACCGCCAATTATCTGAAGGCCGAGGTATCCGACGGCGTCATCGCCCCCGGCTACACCGACGAGGCCCTGGAAATTCTGAAAACCAAGAAAAAGGGCGGCTACAATGTCGTCCAGATCGATCCCGATTACGTCCCCGCTCCCCAGGAGTACAAAGACGTGTTCGGCATCACCTTCCAGCAGGGCCGCAACAACTTCAAGATCGACGAAGAACTGCTGAGCAACATCGTCACCGAGAATCACAATCTGCCTCAGCAGGCCAAGATCGACATGATTGTCTCCCTCATCACTCTGAAATACACCCAGTCCAACTCCGTCTGCTATGTGAAGGATGGTCAAGCCATCGGCGTGGGCGCCGGCCAGCAGAGCCGCATCCACTGCACCCGTCTGGCGGGCCAGAAAGCGGACAACTGGTATCTGCGGCAGCATCCCAAGGTTCTGGGGCTGCAGTTTGTGGACAACATCCGCCGCCCCGACCGGGACAACGCCATCGACATCTACACCTCCGACGAGTATGAGGACATTCTGTCCGACGGCGTGTGGCAGAGCACCTTCAAGGTCAAGCCCGAGGTCTTGACCGCCGAGGAAAAGAAGACCTGGATTGCCACTCAGTCCGGCGTGACTGTGGGCAGCGACGCCTTCTTCCCCTTCGGCGACAATGTGGAGCGTGCCCGCAAGTCCGGCGTGCAGTACATCGCCGAGCCCGGCGGCTCTATCCGGGATGACCATGTGATCGCTACCGCCAACAAGTACGGCATCACCATGTGCTTTACCGGCATGCGGCTGTTCCACCACTAAAACCTCTTCGAGGGGGAGCAGGCTCTTCCTCGACCTCCCCCACCACCAGTGACATCGGTCGCTGGTGAACGCCGCCCACGGCGGCTGCGTCAAGGTATTTTTGTCAGATACACGCCCTGACAAAAATAATTTAAATTCATTTGCCTCCGGCAAATTTTTAGGAGGGCTTCCATGAATCTTCTGGTCGTCGGCGGCGGTGGCCGCGAGCACACCATTATCAAAAAACTGAAAGAGAACCCAAGCGTGGAGACCATCTACGCCCTGCCCGGCAACGGCGGCATCGCCCAGGACGCGGTGTGCGTCCCCGAGATCAGCGCTAAGGACATTCCCGCCATCGTGGACTTCGCCAAGTCCCACACCATCGATTTCGCTGTGGTGGCACCGGACGATCCCCTGGCCCTGGGCTGCGTGGACTGGCTCCACGAGGCTGGCATTCCCTGCTTCGGCCCTGACGCCAAGGCCGCCCGCATCGAGGCCAGCAAGGTCTTTTCCAAGAACCTGATGAAGAAGTACGGCATCCCCACCGCCGCTTACGAGGTCTTTGATGACCCCGCTAAGGCGCTGGAGTACCTGAAAGGCGCCTCTTTCCCCATCGTGATTAAGGCCGACGGCCTGGCGCTGGGCAAGGGTGTGCTGATTCCCCAGAGCTTCGCCGAGGCCGAGACGGCAGTCAAGACCATCATGGAGGACAAGGCCTTCGGCGACTCCGGCAACGAGATCGTCATTGAGGAGTTCCTGACCGGTCCCGAGGTCAGCGTGCTGGCCTTTACCGATGGCACCGCCATCCGGCCCATGGTGTCCTCCATGGACCACAAGCGGGCCGGGGACAACGACACCGGCCTCAACACCGGCGGCATGGGCACCATTGCCCCCAACCCCTGCTACACCAAAGCGGTGGCCGATGTGTGCATGGAAACCATCTTCCTGCCCACTCTTGCGGCCATGCGGGCCGAGGGCTGCCCCTTCAAGGGCTGCCTGTACTTCGGCCTGATGATCACCCCCAAGGGTCCCAAGGTCATTGAGTACAACTGCCGCTTCGGCGACCCCGAGACCCAGGTGGTACTGCCCCTGCTGAAAACCGACCTGCTGACCGTCATGCAGGCCGTGGAGGACGAGACCCTGGCCGATCTGGAGGTCGAATGGTCTGACGGCGCCGCCGCCTGTGTCATCCTGGCCTCCGGGGGCTATCCCAGCCACTATGAAAAGGGCTTTTGTCTGACCCTGCCCGAAACCACTCCCGCCAACGTCACCATCTATCACGCCGGTGACAAGCTGGACGGCGAGGGCCGCCTTGTCACCAGCGGCGGCCGGGTGCTGGGTATCACCGCCACCGCCCCCACCCTGAAGGAAGCTCTGGCGGACGCCTACGCCGCCGCCGAAACGGTGGGCTTCGAGGGCAAGTACATGCGTCACGACATCGGCCGCCGTGCTCTGGCGGCAATGGAGGAACTGTAAATGGTACGTCGCGTTTATGTAGAGAAAAAGCCGACCCTGCGTCAGGAGGCCGCGGGCCTCATGAACGAGCTCCGGTCCCTGCTGGGCATCTCCGCCCTGTCGGGTCTGCGGCTCATCAACCGCTATGATGTGGAGGGCCTGGACGAGGCCACTTTCCAACGTGCGGTCCAGACCGTCTTTTCTGAGCCCCAGGTGGACCACGCCACCGCCGCCCTGCCCACCGGAGACTACACCGCCTTTGCTGTGGAGTACCTGCCCGGCCAGTTCGACCAGCGGGCAGACTCCGCCAGCCAGTGCATTCAGCTCATGACCCAGGGAGACCGCCCCACTGTCCGTACCGCCAAGGTCTATCTGCTCTCCGGCGAGCTGACTCCCGCCGACGTGGACAAGATCAAGCACTATGTTATCAACCCCGTGGAGGCCCGGGAGTCAGGCCTGGAGACTGTGGAGACCCTGAAAATGGAGTATGAGGTCCCCACCTCCGTGGAGACCATCACCGGCTTCACCTCCATGGACGAGGCCTCCCTGGCGGCCCTGCTGGACAAGCTGGGCCTAGCCATGGATCTGGACGATCTGAAGTTCCTGCAGGGCTACTTCCGGGATGACGAGCACCGGGACCCCACCATCACGGAGGTCCGGGTGGTGGACACTTACTGGTCCGACCACTGCCGCCACACCACCTTCTCCACCCACATCGACAAAGTAGAAATTCTGGACGAGGCCACCAAGGTCGCCTATGAGCGGTATCTGGCCGCCCGTGTGGAGGTCTATGGCGAAGAAAAGGCCGCTGTCCGGCCCCAAACCCTCATGGACATGGCCACCATCGGCGCCAAGACCCTGAAAAAGCGGGGCTTGCTGCAGAACCTGGACCAGAGCGAGGAGATCAACGCCTGCTCCATCCACGTCACTGCCACGGTGGACGGCGAAGAGCAGGACTGGCTGCTGATGTTCAAAAACGAGACCCACAACCATCCCACGGAGATTGAGCCCTTCGGCGGCGCCGCCACCTGCATCGGCGGCTGCATCCGGGACCCCCTGTCCGGCCGTGCCTACGTCTATCAGGCCATGCGGCTCACCGGCTGCGGCGATCCCCGCACCCCCGTGGCGGACACCATCCCCGGCAAGCTGCCCCAGCGCAAGCTGGCCCAGACGGCGGCCGCCGGTTACTCCTCCTACGGCAACCAGATCGGCCTGGCCACCGGCCAGGTGTCCGAGGTCTATCACCCCGGCTACGTTGCCAAGCACCTGGAAGTCGGCGCCGTGGTTGGCGCCGCGCCCTCTGAAAACGTGGTCCGGGAGCGTCCCGCCCCCGGCGACGTGGTGATCCTGCTGGGCGGCCGCACCGGCCGTGACGGCATCGGCGGCGCCACCGGCTCCTCCAAGAGCCACAACCGCAAATCTCTGACCACCATGGCCTCCGAGGTCCAGAAGGGCAACGCCCCCGAGGAACGGAAGATTCAACGGCTGTTCCGGGACGGCAAGGTCACCCGCCTCATCAAGCGCTGCAACGACTTCGGCGCAGGTGGCGTGTCTGTGGCCATCGGCGAGCTGGCCGACGGCCTGGAGATCAGCCTGGATGCCGTGCGGAAGAAGTACGAGGGCCTGGACGGCACCGAGCTTGCCATCTCCGAGTCTCAGGAACGCATGGCTGTGGTGGTGGCTCCCGAAAATGCCGCCGCCTTCATCGCCGCCGCTGAGGCGGAGAACCTGGAGGCCTATCAGGTGGCTGTGGTCACCGAGAGCCCCCGCATGGTCATGAAGTGGAACGGCGCCACCATCGTGGATCTGAGCCGTGCCTTCCTGGATACCAACGGTGCCGCCAAGCACATCACGGTCCGGGTAGAATCTAAGAACCGGGCGGACCTGGGCCGCAGCAGCTCCAAGAACCTGCGAGACATCGCCGCCAGTTTGAAGTCCGCCTCCCGGCGGGGCCTGGGCGAACGGTTCGACGCCACCATCGGCGCCGGTTCCGTGCTGATGCCCTTCGGCGGCAAGACGCAGCGGACCCCCGCGCAGGCCATGGCCGCCCTGCTGCCGGTACTGCCGGGTCAGGATACGGAGGACTGCTCCGTCATGGCCTGGGGCTTCGATCCCGAGGAAATGAGCGTGGATCCCTATACCGGTGCCTATCATTCCGTCATTACCTCCGTCGCCAAGCTGGTGGCTGCCGGCTGCGACTATCACACCGCTTACCTGACTTTCCAGGAGTATTTTGAAAAGCTCCGGGAGGAGCCTGCCCGCTGGGGCAAGCCCTTCTCCGCCCTGCTGGGCGCTCTGGATGCCCAGTTGGATCTGAGCATCGCCGCCATCGGCGGCAAAGACTCCATGTCCGGCTCCTTCCTGGATATGGACGTGCCCCCCACCCTGATCTCCTTCGCCATCGCCCCCTCCAAGGCGGGCAAAGTCCTGTCCGGTGAGTTCAAGGAAGCGGGCCATCCCGTGTACGTGTTCCTGTGCGACGGCACCGCCGACGGCCAGCAGGCTGCCTGGGAGGGCTTCCACGCCCTCTCCGAAGCCTGTAAGGTCAAGGCCGCCTGGGCTGTAGAAAACAGTCTGGCCGAGGCTGTCATGAACATGTCCTTCGGCAACGGCGTGGGCTTCACCGCTGACGCCACCGGAGACATCTGGTACTCCAGCGCCATGCCCGGCGCCATCGTGGCGGAACTGACGGAGGAGATTTCCGCCGAATACGCCGCCCGCCTGGGCGTCACTACGGCGGAGCCTGTGGTCGCTATCGGCCCTGACAGTGCTCCCATTAACGAGCTGCTGGCCCTGAACGAGGGCGTGCTGGAGGACATCTATCCCAACCGCACCCCTGCGGACAACAGCCCCGTGCCCGTGCTGGAGGCCCCCGCCTTCACCCATGCCGCCCCCAAGGTGGGCATCGCCAAGCCCAAGGTCCTGATTCCCGTGTTCCCCGGCACCAACTGCGAGTATGACAGCGCCCGCGCCGTGGCTCACGCCGGACTGGAACCGGAGATTCTGGTGCTGAACAACCAGTCCGCCCAGGGCGTGGCCGACTCCGCCGCCCGCTTTGCCAAGGCGGCCAAGGAGAGCCAGATCATCTTTGTCCCCGGCGGCTTCTCCGGCGGCGACGAGCCCGATGGCTCCGGCAAGTTCATCACCGCCTTCTTCCGCAGCCCCGCCGTCAAGGACGCCACCATGGAGCTGCTGAAAAACCGGGACGGCCTGATGCTGGGCATCTGCAACGGCTTCCAGGCCCTCATTAAGCTGGGTCTGGTGCCCTACGGCGAGATCATCGACACCGACGAGACCTGCCCCACTCTGAGCTACAACGTCATCGGCCGCCACCAGTCCAAGATCGTCCGCACCCGCATTGCGTCCAACCGTTCTCCCTGGCTGGCCCGGGTGAATGTGGGCGACGTGGTCAGCGTGCCAATCTCCCACGGCGAGGGCCGGTTCCTGTTCGACCAGGAGCTGCTCCAGAAGCTGGCAGAGAGCGGCCAGATTGCCACTCAGTACGTGGATCTGGCAGGTTCCCCCACCATGGATGTGGACTTCAACCCCAACGGCTCCGTGTGGGCCATTGAAGGCATCACCTCCCCCGACGGCCGGGTGCTGGGCAAGATGGGCCACTCCGAGCGCATCGGTCCCGCCCTGTACCGCAACGTCCCCGGCGATTATGACCTGCATCTGTTCGATTCCGCCAGGGATTATTTCAACATTTAAGTTGCGTTTTTCCTCATCTGTGGTAAGATAATACCTAAATCTTTGAAACGAGGTGGCCACATGGCTTACTATTTTACGGAACCTTCCCATACCTTCAGCGAGTACCTGCTGGTACCCGGCTATTCTGATGAAAACTGCATCCCCGCCAATGTCTCCCTCAAGACCCCTGTGGTGAAGTTCAAGAAGGGCGAGGAGTGTCCCCTGACCATGAACGTCCCCATGGTCTCCGCCGTCATGCAGTCTGTCTCCGGTGAGAAGATGGGCATTGCCCTGGCCAAGGAGGGCGGCATCGCCTTCATCTATGTCTCCCAGCCCATCGACCAGCAGGCCGAGATGGTCCGCAAGGTCAAGAACTACAAGGCCGGCTTCGTATTCAGTGATTCCAACCTGCGGATCACCGACACTCTGGCGGACGTACTGGCGCTGAAAGAGCGCACCGGCCACTCCACCATGGCCGTCACCGAGGACGGCACCGGCACCGGTAAGCTGCTGGGTCTGGTAACCAGCCGTGACTACCGGGTCAGCCGCATGGATCCCGCCACCCCTGTGGCCGAGTTCATGACTCCCGTGGAGAAGATCATCTCCGCCCCTGAGGGCACCAGCCTGAAAACGGCCAACGACATCATCTGGGACCACAAACTCAACGCCCTGCCCATTGTCTCCAAGGACGGCCACCTGGTCTCCTTCGTGTTCCGCAAGGACTATGACTCCCACAAGGGCAACCCCCTGGAGCTGCTGGACAGCCAGAAGCGCTATGTGGTGGGCGCCGGCATCAACACCCGGGACTATGCCGAGCGGGTCCCCGCCCTGGTAGAGGCCGGTGTGGACGTGCTGGTGATGGACTCCTCTGAGGGCTACTCCGTGTGGCAGAAGCGCTGCCTGGAGTGGATCCGTGAGCACTACGGCGACACCGTGAAGGTGGGTGCCGGAAACGTGGTGGACGGCGAGGGCTTCCGCTTCTTGGCGGATGCCGGCGCGGACTTCGTGAAGATCGGCATAGGCGGCGGCTCCATCTGCATCACCCGCGAGACTAAGGGTATCGGCCGCGGCCAGGCCACCTCCGTCATCGACGTGGCAGCAGAGCGTGACAAGTACTTTGAGGAGACTGGCGTATATGTACCCATCTGTGCCGACGGCGGCATCGTTCAGGACTACCACATCACTCTGGCCCTGGCCATGGGCGCGGACTTCTGCATGCTGGGCCGTTACTTCTCCCGGTTTGACGAAAGCCCCTCCGCCAAGGTCCTCATCGGCGGCAGCTATATGAAGGAATACTGGGGCGAGGGCAGTGCCCGTGCCCGCAACTGGCAGCGCTATGACCTGGGCGGCGCGGCAAAGCTAAGCTTCGAGGAAGGCGTGGACTCCTACGTTCCCTATGCCGGCTCCCTGTCCGACGGCATGGCCACCACCCTGGCCAAGGTCCGTTCCACCATGTGCAACTGCGGTGCCTTGACTATTCCCGAACTGCGTGAAAAGGCCAAGCTGACTCTGGTGTCCTCCGTCTCCATCGTGGAAGGCGGCGCTCATGACGTACTGCTGAAGGATACTACCAACTCCGGCAACCGCGGCTGATAGATCACAATATTTGCCGTTGAATTCGGAGCGGTCCCCTGACCGCTCCGAATTTTTTCATTTTCTTTCTCAGTAGCCGTAACCTTTCGCCTCTTTTTCTGACTGGATAAATAGGAACCCTTTTACAGAAGGAGTTGAAGCATTTGGAAGATCACCAGATCGTAGACCTTTACTGGCAGCGCAGCTCTGACGCCATTGCGGAGTCCAGCGCCAAGTACGGCGGCTACTGCCATACCATCGCCTACCGTATCCTGGGAAACCGCCAGGACGCGGAGGAATGCGTCAACGACACCTGGGCCGGTGCCTGGAATGCCATGCCGGTCCACCGTCCCACATATCTGGGGGCGTTTCTGGGCACCATCACCCGCCGTATCGCCTGCAACCGTCTCTGCGCCCAAAGGGCGGAAAAGCGGGGCGGCGGCGAACTGACCCTGGTGTTGGAGGAATTGACGGACTGCATCCCCCATGCCCCCAGCGCTGCCCAGGCGGTGGAGGACACAGAGTTAGAGCAGGCTGTCAGCAGGTTTCTCCACACTCTCTCCCGGCGGGACTGCAGCCTGTTCCTGCGGCGCTACTGGTTTGCGGAGCCTGTGGCAGACATTGCCGCCCGTTACGGCCTGCGGGTCGGCACCGTGAAAACGAGCCTGTGCCGCAGCCGGGAAAAGCTGCGGCGGTATCTGGAAAAGGAGGAACTGCTATGACGAAACAGGAACGTCTTTTTTCCGCCATGAGCGGTGCAGATGCGGCCCTTCTGGCCCGCAGTGAGCAGGCAGAATCCCCCCGGCTTCTCCCCATGGGCCTAGTCGCGGCAGCGTGTCTAATCTTGGCGTTGGGTGGATATCTCCGGCTCCATTCTCCCATTGAGAGACCTCCTTCCCCGGACGATCCGCCTCCCGCGGAATCTCCGGAAACAGATATCCCTGTCCAGACGCTGCACCTCTCCGGAGGAGATATCGGTACTTTTTATCTGCACCAACTCTGCTATGACACCTCCTCGCAGTGCTCTGACTTCATCCTCTATGTGGATCAGAAGAATTACTGCCAGGTCACAGAAAACGGCGTTTGCACCATCGAACCTTTAGCGAATATGGGAGATCTGCCCACTTGCAGTCTCGAAATTTCACGCCAACCGGACATCTCTCTGGAAGATGCCGCCGCTCTGGCGGCGGAGACCCTGGCGGAAACCTATGCCACTGTTTCTGATCCCCAGGACGCCGCCATCACGGAAGGTCTGCTGGTCACGGGCAGCAACGGCACCGCCTGGGATGCGGAACAGGCGGAGGTCTATCTGGTGGATGACCGACAGGGCGGCGTGTTCATCCTGATGTCCCGGTACTTCCTGGAGGCCGCCGAGGGCCACGGCGCCCGGTTTGCTGATATGATCAGCACTTTTGGGGTGGTGACCCCTGGAGAGGCTGTTCCCCCCTGGCTTTCGGAACTGCGGGCCGCCGGGGATCGTCTGATCCCAGCCCTCTTTGCGGGTGACCTGAGCAGCGTCGCCGATTTGCTGGCGGAGGACGCCATTATGGACGTCTCTCTGGAGGAGGGCCGCAGCGTATCCTCCATTGACTACACCACCGACAGTGACCGGAACCCCACCCGGGCGGTCATCTCTGTCCAAAACCGGCAGTTGGAGGACTCCTATGATTACCTGACTATCGAACTGGTATACCAGGAGGGTCGTTGGCTTGCTGCTTGGGCAGGGCTGGAAAAGTAAAATGACCCTCAGTGAGGCTCTCGCCTGTTCAGGCGGGAGCCTTCCTATATTGACAAAAGGTATCTAATAGTGTAAAATTACACTATTAGGAAACAGGCGGTGAGCACATGACAAGAGAATCCTTTATTGCAGAGTTGGACCGGCAGGTGAAGCTGGTACGGACGGAGTACGGCTTTACCCAGGACGTGATGGCCAAGGTGCTGGGGATATCCAAAAAGACACTAGTGGAAATTGAAAAGGGGCGCACCTCCCTGGGGTGGACCGGGGCAGTGGCATTGTGCGCCATTTTTTCCGACAGTCAGGTTCTCTCCAGCCTGTTGGGCGGCGAGGCAGGCGACATGATCCGTGCTCTGGCCTTTCAGGACCTGCACCCCCGCTATCCCAGGACCATGGGTGGCCGGGTATGGTGGCGGTTCGTGGAAACTGTGGGACCTTACATCATTCAGCAAAATCTCATCTCCCAGCACTACCGGGCCCTGGACCGGCAGGACGAGCGGGTCTGTTCCTCCTTTGATCTGGAAGACATCCGAGCGCATTTGCGGGAATTGGAAGGTGACACATGAAATTCGACTGGAAAAAGGCTTTTAGCACGGTGTGAACAGCTCCAGTAAAAACGGACAATAGACAAAAGGCCCCCTATGTAGGACAA
>CAMFAL010000009.1 GCA_945948185.1 uncultured Clostridia bacterium
GTTTTTCGGCAAATCTTTCCGTTTTACTTACTTGACTACATACCACTGGACTTTTACCGGTATCCTATCATACGAATTATCGAAAGTCAATGATAATTTATTGAAATTCGATAAATTACGGAAGAGTGCGGAGACATGCAGAAACAGGAGTGCGGGCAGCCCTTTCGGACCGCCCGCACTCCTGTTTGATATAGAGAAAGGAGAGGGAAAATGGTGTGTGTCAATCAAGCGTTCCTGCTTGATGGTTTTATCATACAGGGGCGGAAAAAGAATGTCAACGGGCCAGAGGGAACCTTCACAATTTGTTTACAAGAATATGGGTTTCGGGGATTTTCGTTCATAAATCGTTCAAAATATATCGTGATTTTGCACATTGACGATAAGGCGTTGACGTGGTATTATTTAGCCTGCTAATATTTAGCACACTAATTATTTTAAGAAGGGGGAGCGTATGGAACATCCAAAGGCGCTGGGCCCCATGCTGGGCTGTTGTGCCCATCTTGTCCGGGAGCGGATGGACGCCCGCATGTCCCGGTTTGGCATGACCCCGGCCCAGACCCACGTTCTGCTGCATCTGCGGCAGAACGGCGGCCAGATGCCCCAGCGGGAACTGCTGGACAGTTTGAAAGTGAAGCCTTCCACCGTCAACGGTATTCTGGACCGGATGGAGGAAAAGGGGCTGGTAGAGCGGACCGTCAGCGGCGCTGACGCCCGCCAGCGGCTGGTGGCGCTGACGCCCGCCGGACTGGAGCGGGAGGAACAGGTAAAGCAGTGCTTTCTGGATGCGGAAACGCTGATTGCCCGCGGCCTGACGAAAGAGGAGGCGGAGACGCTCCGCGGCCTGCTGGAGCGGGTGATACACAATCTGGAGGAGGATCGGACGGTATGATCAAAAGACTTTGGCCCCACGCCAGACCCTACGCCAGGTGGATCGGTCTTGGTGTGGCGTGCAGCGCGTCGGAGGCAATCTTTGAACTGTTGATCCCGTTGGTGATGAGCGACATCGTGGATGTGGGCATTGCCGGCGGCGATCAGACCTATATTATGAAAAAGGGCGTACTGATGGTGGTACTGGCTCTGGTCTCCCTGTTCTTCGGACTGGGCAGCGCCGTCTGTTCCTCGGTGGCGGGGCAGGGCTTCGGCGCAAACCTGCGCCGGGCGGAGTACGACCACATTCAGGAGTTCGCCTTTTCCAACATCGAGAAGTTTTCCACGGCGTCCCTGGTGACCCGGCTGACCAACGACGTGAACAACATGCAGATGTCCCTGATGATGGGAATGCGCCTGCTGGTGCGGGCACCAGTGATGCTGGTGGCGGCCCTGTTTTTGTCCGTCCGCATCAGCCTGCAGCTGAGCAACGTGTTTCTGGTGGCGCTGCCCCTGCTGATCGTAGTGGTGGCTGTCATTCTGACCCGGGTGAGCCCGATCTTCCGTTCCCTGCAGGAAAAGACAGACGCCCTGAACCTGGTGGTTCAGGAGAACCTGGCCGGTATCCGGGTGGTAAAGTCCTTCGTCCGGGAGGCCTATGAGGAGAAGAAGTTCGCCAAGCGCAACCACGATTTGAAAGGCACCTCGGAGAAGGCCTTCGGTGCGGTTGTTATCAACATGCCCATCATGATGCTGATCGTCTACGGCACCATCATCGCCGTTATGTGGTTCGGCGGCAAAATGGTCTACGCCGGGACCTTGGAGGCCGGCAAGCTCATCACCTTCTTCACCTATATCACCCAGATCATGATGTCCCTGATGATGGTCTCCATGATCTTTATGATGCTGACCCGGTCCGTAGCCTGCGCCAAGCGTATCGTGGAGGTGCTGGACGAGACGCCCGCCATCACGGACGGCGAGGCAGAGACTGTCACCGGCGCGGACGGCAATGAGACTCCCGCCGCCGTGGAGGACGGCAGCATCGATTTCGACCATGTGTCTTTCAAGTATGACCCGGAGAGCCCGGAGTGGATTTTGAACGATATCAGCCTCCACATCCGGTCCGGTCAGACCGTGGGTATCCTGGGCGGCACCGGCAGCGCCAAGACCACTTTGGTGTCCCTGATTCCCCGGTTGTACGAGGCCACAGAGGGCACGGTCTCCGTGGGAGGCAGGCCGGTGAAGGCGTACACCATGGAGCACCTGCGGGACGCGGTGTCCGTGGTCCTGCAGAAGAACACCCTGTTTTCCGGTACCATCCGGGAGAACCTGCTCTGGGGCGACCCCCATGCCTCGGAGGAGGAACTGTGGGCGGCCTGCCGGGCGGCCTGCGCCGATGAATTCCTGGAGCGGATGCCTGATGGCCTGGACACCGACCTGGGCCAGGGCGGCGTCAACGTCTCCGGCGGCCAGAAGCAGCGGCTGTGCATTGCCCGGGCCATTTTGAAAAAGCCCAGGGTTCTGATTCTGGACGACTCTACCAGCGCCGTGGATACCGCCACGGATGCGAAAATCCGGAGCGCCTTTGCCAATGAACTGAAGGCCACCACCAAGATCATCATTGCCCAGCGAGTGACCTCTATCTGCGAGGCGGACCTGATCCTTGTGATGGACGGCGGCCGGGTGGTGGCCCAGGGGACCCACGAGGAATTGATGAAGAGCTGTGAGATTTACCGGGATGTCTACCAGTCCCAGCAGGAAGGAGTGAGCATCGGTGGCTGAAGAGAAGAACATGCCTCCCATGAGACACGGCGGACCGGGTCACGGTCCCGGCGGCGGTCCCAAGGGCGGCTTCCGCAAGCCCAAGGACCTGCGGGGGACCCTGGGGAAGCTGATGCGCTACCTGGGCCGGTATAAGGCCCACCTGGTCGTGGTGGTGTTCCTGCTGGTCATCAGCTCCGCCTGCACGGTGGGCGGCTCCTACCTGATCAAGCCACTGATCAACGACTATATCCTGCCCGGTGACTTCCGGGGCCTTGCCAGGATGCTGTGCGTCATGGCGGCGGTGTATATCGTGGGTGCGGCCTGCTCCTTCGGCTATGCCCGCATCATGGTCCATGTGTCCCAGAACACCGTGGCGAAAATTCGCGCCGACCTGTTCGAGAAGATGCAGAAGCTGCCCCTGCAATACTTTGACACCCACACCCACGGCGAGCTTATGAGCCGCTACACCAACGATATTGAGACGGTCTCCGAGGCACTGAATAACAGCTTTGGCAGCCTGATCTCCTGCACGCTGAATTTCACAGGTACCATTGCCATGATGATCGTGCTCAGCCCCGTACTGACCCTCATCACTTTCGCCATGCTGGCGGTGATGCTGCTGGTGGTCAAAACCATCGGCGGCCGCAGCCGGCGGTACTTCGCCGCACAGCAGAAGGCTCTGGGCGAGGTCAACGGCTATATCGAGGAGATGATCGAGGGCCAGAAGGTCATCAAGGTCTTTAACCACGAGAATGCCGCCAAGGAGGGCTTCTACCAGCGTAACGAGGCTTACCGGAAGGCGGGTGCCCTGGCCCAGAGCTACGGCGGCGCCATGATGCCTGCCATGGGCAACCTCAGCTATATCAACTACGCCATTACCTGCTGCGTGGGCGGCCTGCTGGCCATCCGCAGCGGCGACCTGGGCGGTCTGGCCGCGTTTCTACAGTATACCCGGCAGGTCAGCCAGCCCATCACCCAGATCTCCCAGCAGGTGAACACCATCCTCTCCGCCGTGGCCGGCGCGGAGCGCGTCTTTGAGGTCATGGAGGCCCAGCCGGAGCCGGACCAGGGTAAAGTGCAGCTGGTGCGGGTCATGGAGGACCGGGAAGGTCATATGACAGAGGCCGGCTTCGACACCGGCACCTGGGCCTGGAAACGCCCGGACGGGGAACTGGTGCCCCTCCGGGGCGACGTGCGGTTTGACCACGTGGTGTTCGGCTACGATGACCGCAAGATCATTCTGCACGACATTTCCCTGTTTGCCAAACCGGGTCAGAAGATCGCCTTCGTGGGTTCCACCGGCGCCGGCAAGACCACCATTACCAGCCTCATCAACCGGTTCTACGAGATCCAGTCCGGCACCATCACCTATGATGGCATCGACGTGTGGGATATCGAAAAGGACTCCCTGCGGCGTTCCCTGAGCGTGGTGCTTCAGGATACCCATCTGTTCACCGGCACGGTGGCGGACAACATCCGCTATGGCCGTCTGGACGCCACCGACGAGGAGGTGGAGGCCGCTGCCAAGTTGGCGGGGGCGGACAGCTTCATCCGCCGCCTGCCCAAGGGCTATCAGACGGTTCTCTCCGGCGACGGAGGCAATCTGAGCCAGGGCGAGCGGCAGCTGCTGAACATCGCCCGTGCGGCCTGCGCCAACCCGCCGGTGCTGATTCTGGACGAGGCCACCAGCTCCATCGACACCCGAACGGAGAAGATTATCGAAAAGGGCATGGACCGGCTCATGGCGGGCCGGACGGTGTTCGTCATCGCCCACCGCCTGTCTACGGTCCGCAATGCCAAGGCCATCATGGTCCTGGAGCAGGGCCAGATCATTGAGAGGGGCGACCACGACGACCTGATCGCCCAGCACGGACGGTATTATCAGTTGTATACCGGACAGGCGGAACTGGCCTGAGTGAATGGGCGGATGTGGGCATTCGCTCCGTATACCGCACCCGTAGGGCGGGGAGCCACCGCTCTGCCGCCTAAGGAAACAGAGCGCCCGGACGCAAGTCCGGGCGCTTTGCGTTTATGAAAATCCCCACTCGGAAGTGGCGGAGTCCAGCTTCATTTCACTGGCATGGGTCAGCGTGCCACCGCCCTCGGCCAACGTATAATCTCCACTGATGCGGACAAAGGAGCGGCCATATTCATCGGTGATCATAGCGGCCACGGAGACAATGTCCCCAACTTTCACAGGAAGTTCCATGTCCGGCAGACGGTAGAAATCGTGGCCTTCAAAGCCGTGGTAATCGTCAGGCTGGTTGCAGGGCTCCGCCCAAGCCGCCAGCTCGCGGTTTTTGAACAGTCCTACCTGAATCGTCTTCACTTTCGGTGAAGAGATGCCGGGAATCCGCTCATAGGTGTCCTCCTGTGTTGTGACATAGCAGTTCTTCAGCTGGATGGCGCCATTTTTATAGTACATGGACATGAGGTCGTAGTCATTCACTTCCACGCAGGGCAGGGAATTTGTATAAAGGCACTCATAGGTGTCCAGCAACTGGGTCTGGCGAGTGCCGTCGGGGTAGAGGAAAGAGACAGAGAGGGCGATGCTGTCCGTCAGCTGACAGGCTAATGTGGTGGAGAAGCGCTGGTTGAAGCCCTCCTCGCCCAGGCTGCTCTGGATGCCTCCAGCACCGTTATCGGCGGAGAACTTCACCGTCATACCCTCTACGTAGGTCTTGGGCACAGCGTAGACGCTGAATACCGCACGGTTCTCACGCAGATTGGTATGGGTGAGTTCCGTACCGTACTCCGCAGTCAGGTTGTTCTGGGCTTTCAAAATCTCCTCCACCCGGTTGGAAATGCCGCCGATCTGACTGTTGACGGAGTACGTGACATTATTGACGGAGTTCTGGAGGTTGTTGTATTGCTGGTCCATCCGGTCCAGGCGCTGGAACAGGCTCCACACGGCAAAGAGCAGTACTGCCGCCGCGATCACCCAGGGCCACCGCCGCCGGGGTTTTGGCTTGGGCAGGGCAGCGATGTAGCGGCCCACGATCTCCTCCACCATTTTGAGCTGCTGCTCCGTCAGCTCGCCAGGGGCTTCACCGGAGGTTTGCTCCGGGACGGCGCCCTCCACCCCCAGCAGCCACCCTACGGATACGCCGAAGAGCTTCGAGAGGGCAATGAGCTTCTCCACCTCCGGCAGGGCGGAATCCGATTCCCATTTATAGATGGACTGGCGGGATACCCCCAGCCGGTCCCCCAGGGCCTCCTGAGAGAGACCCAATTCCTTTCGCTTCTGCGAGATGCGCTGACCGATGCTCATAGACAGGTTCCTTTCTGTGGGAGTTGAGACCAGTATAGCGGAAAACGGCTCCTGTTTCCACCAACCGGGGCCGTTCTTTTTGTCAACCGACGGTTAGCAGCGGGAAAAAAGCAGGGAATTTGGGGGAAATTACAGTTGCCCGGGGGGATGGGGTGTGCTACACTGATGGGCGGCAAAATGGAGAAAAGCAAAGGAGCGTGAGAGGAATGAAAACGGCGCAGCAGGATCTGACCACAGGCCCTCTGGGAAAGCAGATCATGGTGTTCAGCATCCCGCTGATCCTCTCCAACCTTTTGCAGGTCCTGTTCAATATGGCGGATGTGGCGGTGGTGGGCCGCTTCGCGGGCTCCGTGGCCCTGGGCGCGGTGGGCTCCACCACCATCCTGGTGTCCCTGTTTACCGGATTCCTCATCGGCTTGTCCGGCGGCGTCAATGTGTTGGCGGCCCATCACTTCGGCGCCGGGGACCGGAAGAGACTGTCGGATACCGTCCATTCCGCCGCCCTGGTGTCCGCGGCGGTGGGCATCCTGCTGCTGGCAGCGGGCTGCGGCTTCGCCCGGGTGATCCTGGTTACCCTGCATACCAAGGCGGAGTTGATCGGCGGCGCGGTGCGGTATTTCCGCATCTACTGCCTGGGAATGCCGGCCCTGGCCATGTACAATTTGGGCAACGCCGTATTTTCGGCGGTGGGCAATACCCGGCGACCTCTGTGCTATCTCTCTATTGCGGGCGTCGTCAACGTGGTGCTGAATCTATTTTTCGTCATCGTCTGCAAGCTGGATGTGGCGGGGGTAGCCATTGCCAGTATCATTTCCCAGTATCTCTCCGCTGTCCTGGTGCTGGCGGCGCTGTTTCGCAGCCGGGAGAGCTACGGCCTGCGGCTGAGAGACCTGCGGCTCCACAGGACGCGCACCAAGGCCATTCTGGCCATCGGAGTTCCCTCCGGGATGCAGAACGGCATTTTTGCCCTGGCCAATCTCTTTATCCAGATGGGCGTCAACACCTTCAGTGCCACCATGGTGGCGGGCAATTCCGCCGCCACCAACGCGGACGCTCTGGTCTATGACGTGATGGCGGCCTTCTATACCGCCTGCGGCAGCTTCATCGGCCAGAATTACGGCGCCGGGAAGAAGGACCGCATCCGCCGGAGCTTTTCCGTCAGCATGGCCTATTCCTTCGGCGCCGGACTGCTTCTGGGCTTGCTGCTCCTGGTGTTCGGCCGCCAGTTCCTGGGTCTCTTTACCACAGACCCGGCGGTGGTAGAGGCAGGCATGCACCGCTTGACCATCATGAGCCTGTCCTACTGCGTGTCGGCTTTTATGGACTGCACCATTGCCGCCTCCCGTGGCCTGGGCAAGAGCGCGGTGCCTATGGTCATCGTGATTCTGGGGTCCTGCGTGTTCCGGATCATCTGGGTCTATACCGTATTTGCCTGGTTCCGGACCATTGTTTCCCTGTACCTGCTGTATGTGTTCTCCTGGACGATCACCGCTGTGGCGGAGATATGGTATTTTGTGAGAGTTTATCGAAAAGAGACCACCGGTATGATGTAAAAGAATGGCTTGGAGCTCCGCTCCAAGCCATTCTTTACAGCTTTTTTTCATAGCAGTTCAGAGTTTCCCGGATAAAACCCTGGAAGAAGAATTCCGCGGCCCCGGCATACCGGTAACCCAGGACGGGATACATTCGATTGGCAGGCAGATTCCCCTCCCAGGTGTCTAGCCGCATGACGGTTTTGCCCTGGCGGCGGGCTTCCTCCTCACAGAAGGCCACCATTCGCCGGGCAAGGCCACTGCCTGCCCGGGCAGGGTGGATGCAGAGCGTGTGGATGACAGCCACCCGGTCCTCCTGGGCGGGAATGGACCAGGGGATCTGCCTGTACTCCGGCAGTTGGATGCCGTTGAGGTTCACCACGCCCCAGAGAAAGCCGTCCCCTTCGCCCACATACAGGGTTCCGGCCTCCAGGGCCTGACGGGCGGTGTCCGTGATGGGGTACTTACCCCGCTGCCAGTTGGTGTATACGGGTCCGGCTTCCTCCCGGTCCAGAATGGCGTCATAGATGGCGGTGATAGCCACCAGGTCGGCGGCGGAGGCGGGGCGGATGTTCATAATCGTATCTCCTTATCAAAACAGGCGTGCCTTGTCCGGGCATGCCTGTTTTGATTTATTACTCTTTTATTCCTCGGGGGTCTCCGTGATATCGTCAGCCGGTTTCACCGGCGCTTCCTCCGCGGGCGTTTCCGAAGGCTCGGAGGGAGCCTCCGGGGCCTCAATCTTCTGGGAGATCATGTGGACCTTCTTGGCAGGTGCCTCGATGACCTCCGGCTGGGAGGGGCGGAAGCCCTTTTCCTCCCGGGCACGGGTAGAGGCGTAGGCATCCTCCACCAGCTCGGGGTCCCGGCCCTCGATGATAGCAACCATCTCGGCGCCGGTGATGGTTTCCTTCTCCAACAGGTAGGCCACCACTTTGTCCATGTCCTCCCGGTTCTCCTTCAGAATCTCCACAGCGGTCTGGTAGCACTTGTCCAGGATTTCCTTCACCGCCTGGTCCATGCGGGCGGCGGTGTCCTGGGCACAGTCCATGCCGTAGCCGCCGTCCAGATACTGGTTGCGGCGGGAGGCCAGGGCCATCATACCGAACTCGTCGCTCATACCGAACATGGCCACCATGTTCCGGGCCACGTTGGTGGCGTCCTGGATGTCCTGGGAGGCACCGTTGGTCATGGTGTTCATCACCACTTCCTCGGCGGCCCGGCCACCCATGGAGACGGTGATCTTGGCCATCAGCTCGTCCTTCGTCCGCAGCTCCGTCTTGTCCTCCTCGGGCATCAGCAGGGTGTAGCCCAAAGCGCCCTGAGTGTGGGGAACAATGGTGATCTTCTGGACGGGCTCGCTGTTCTTCTGCTTGTAGGCCACCATGGCGTGACCCACTTCATGGTAGGCAACCAGCTTCTTCTCGAACTCGGTAAGGACGCTGCCCTTTTTCTCCGTGCCGGCGATAACCAGCTCGAAGGCGGCCAGCAGGTCCTCCTGGGTCACCAGTTTGCGGCCCTTGCGGACGGCCCGCAGGGCGGCCTCGTTCACCAGGTTGGCAAGGTCAGCGCCCACGCAGCCGGCGGTGGCGAGGGCCACCTTCTTGAGGTTCACGTCCTCTGCCAGCTTGATGTTGCGGGTGTGAACCTGAAGGGTGGCGAGGCGGCCAGCCAGGTTGGGACGGTCGATGATGATGCGGCGGTCAAACCGGCCGGGACGGAGCAATGCCTGGTCCAGCACCTCCGGACGGTTGGTGGCAGCCAGGAGAATGATGCCCTTGGTGGGGTCAAAGCCGTCCATCTCCGCCAGGAGCTGGTTCAGGGTCTGCTCCCGCTCGTCATTGCCGCCCATGCGGTTATCGCGGGACTTACCGATGGTGTCGATCTCGTCGATGAACACGATGCAGGGGGCAACTTTGGAGGCTTCTTTGAACAGGTCGCGGACACGGCTGGCGCCCACGCCTACGAACATCTCCACGAAGTCGGAGCCGCTGATGGAGAAGAAGGGCACGTTGGCCTCGCCGGCCACGGCCTTTGCCAGCAGCGTCTTACCGGTGCCCGGAGGGCCAACCAGCAGGGCACCTTTGGGCAGCTTGGCACCGATCTCGGTGTACTTGCCGGGATTGTGCAGAAAGTCGATGATTTCCGTCAGGGATTCCTTGGCCTCGTCCTGGCCCGCCACGTCGGCGAAGGTGACGCCGGTGGACTTCTCCATATACACCTTGGCGTTGGCCTTGCCCACGCCGCCGATACCGCCGATGCCGCCCATGCCGCCTTTCTTGGCGGCGATGTTCATCACCAGCAGCATAACTGCCATGATGATGAAGAAGGGGGCCATATTAATCAGGAGCATCATCATGATGCCCATGGGAGCCTTGTAATCCTCGTTGATGTCATAGACACCGTGCTCGTTCAAAAAGGCCACAATGGCGTCATTGGACTGGACCTTCACCGTGAAGAACTGCAGGGAGACGGGGACGCTGCCCATTTTATCGGAGGTGTAGACGGGATTGCCCTTTTCGTCGGTGCCCTTGGTGTACACAGTGCCGTCCGGCGCGGTGTAGACGTAACCGTCCACAGGGGTGATGAGCAGGATTTCCTCCTCGTTGTCGAAGTCCACAGACTGGACGTCGCCGGCAATGACCATCTGCTGGAAGTCGCCGTACTCCAGCGTCACGGAGGAGGCCCGGTGCCCGGCACTGTTCATATAGCTGGTGGCGTAGCTGACGATGATGGTCAGCAGCAGCGCCCAGCTGATGAGAGACAGCAGGCCCCGCCAGTTGCTGTTTTTCCCGCCGTTGGGGCGGGAGTTCTTTTTGTTGTTTTGATCCATATATCAGGAACTCCTTTCGAAGAAGCAAAAAACTGAAACATAATATACCATAAACCCGGAAAAGGGGCAAGGCGCGGGGGTCCTTTTTTCGTGAAGTTTCTGTAAATTCATACTTTATTGTATCCCGCCGGTATGGTATACTAACTTCTGAATGCAACAATATTCTGTATGAGAGGAAAAAAGTATGGACGAACAGAAGAAAAACGCATTGACCGCCGAGGCTGACGGCGTGATCGAAGGCCGCAACGCTGTCATCGAGGCCCTGCGGGCGGGGGAGACCATTGATAAAATTTATATTCTGAAAGGCGAGACCGACAAGACCCTGGGGCATATTGCCTCCAAGGCCCGGGCTGCCGGCATCGTGGTGGTGGACGCCGACCGGCGGAAGCTGGACAACATGAGCCGCACCCGCGCTCACCAGGGCGTCATCGCTCTGGCGGCAGTGCGGGAGTATGTCGCCGTGGAGAGCATCCTGGAGGGCGCTGCCGCCAAGGGGGAGAATCCCCTGCTGGTGATCTGTGACGAAATTTCAGACCCCCACAACCTGGGCGCCATCATCCGTACCGCTGAATGCGCCGGCGCCCACGGCGTGGTGATCCCCAAGCGCCGCAGCGCGGGTCTCACCGCCGTGGTGGCAAAGACCTCCGCCGGCGCGGTGGCCCACATGCCCGTGGCCCGGGTGCCCAATATCCCGGCCCTGCTGAAGGATCTGAAGAAGCAGGGCGTGTGGGTGTTCGGCACGGCGGCTGACGGCACCACAAACCTGTACGACGCCGATCTGAAGGGCCCTGCCGCCATTGTCATTGGCAGCGAGGGCGACGGCATGACCCGCCTGGCCGCCGAGAACTGTGATTTCCTGGTCAGTATCCCCATGCGGGGCCGGCTGAATTCCCTGAATGCCTCCGCCGCCGCGGCCATCCTGCTGTACGAGGCGGTCCGCCAGCGGGGATGATTTGTGAAGGACCGGGTACCGAGCCAAAGAGGAGCTGCGCATGTCTGAACATCAGGAAACAACCAAATATGACGCGCCGCTGACGGATGTTCCCCCTCTGGTGGAGGACTTCTCTCTGGAGGAGATCCTGGCGGAATACGGCGGCAGCCGGGAGCAGAAGATCATGGAGGACGTGGAGCAGGCGGTCCGGGAGGCGGAGCCGTCCCTGGAACCGGAGGAGCCTCCTGTCCAGCCGTCCCGGCGAACTTCGCCCAAAAAGCCGGAGAAGGAGCCTGCCCCCCAGGCGCTGCCCCCGGAACCGAAGCCACAGCCGGAGGCCATTCCCGAATCTCCCCGGCCCATTTCTCTGGAAGAGGTGGTGGGCAGCACCGTGGACGCGGTGATGGAGGAGAACGCGAAGCCGCTGCTGAAGTCCCGCCGGGGCCTGTTCTCCCGGCGGAAGCTGGAGGAGACGGAGGAACTGTACGAAAGTCCCGCCCCGGAGCCGGAACCGGAGATCGAACCCATCGGCCCGGAGCTGGAGCCCTTTGAAGCGGCGGAGGACTACCGGGCGGAGTACCGGAGCCGCAAGGGAGGGTTGCTGCCCGCCTTGCTGACGGCCCTGGTCCCCGTGGTTCTCATGGGAGTGGAGCAGTATGGCCTGGTCATCCCCATGTGGACGGGGGATTTCCGGTTCCAGAGTATTATTTTGATGGCCTGCCTGGCTGTCACGGCGCTGCTGTGCCGCCAGGTGATTGTCAAGGGTATTATCATGCTGCGTCGGAAGCACTGCGTCAGCGAACTGCTGATCTCCCTGTCTGTCCTGTCGGCCCTGGCGGATTGCGGGGCCTGCCTGCTGCTGCCGGACCGGAGTCTGGTGCCGCCCTACGGCGCCGTGGCCTGCCTGGCCCTCGTGTTTGCCCAGTGGGGCATCAGCCGGGAGAGCCGCGGGCTCTATGACACCTTCCGCACGGCCTCCCTGGACGATGAGCCGCCCTATCTGGTGACGGACACGGACCAGGGCGCCTGCAAGCAGCGTGGCTCCGTTCCAGGGTTCTACACCACGGCCATGCGGGAGAATGGGGCGGTCCTGTGGCAGACGGCGCTGCTGCCGGTGGTGCTGGTGGCTTCCATCGTATTCGCGGGTCTCAGCTCACTGGGCCAGGGGCGGGGGAGTGACTTCCTGCTGAACTGGTCCGCCATTCTGGCAGCAGGAGCCACCTTCTCACTGCCTCTATGTTGGGGACTTCCCTTCTCTAAACTGGCCCGCCATCTGCAGAAGGCAGGCTGTGCCGTGGCCGGCTGGTCCGGCGCGGAGAAGATCAGTCGCCGCAGGGCCATGATCGTCACGGACGCGGACCTGTTTCCACCGGGAACCATTCAGCTCAACGGCATCAAGATCTACGGCGAGGAGCGGCAGAAGGTCATGGCCTACGCCGCCACCATGGCCCGCTATGCGGGCTGCGGTCTGGAGCGGCTGTTCGACGGTCTCCTGCGGAGCGAGCTGGGCCGGTATGAGGAGGCCGACGATTTCAGCTTTTACGAGGAGGGCGGCTGGTCCGCCAGCATCCACGGGGAGTCTGTACTGCTGGGGACTGTCTCCTTCATGCGGAAGATGGATGTGCGCATCCCTGGAGATATCAAGCTGAAGACCGGCGTCTTTCTGGCGGTGGACCGCCATCTGGTGGCCGTGTTTGCGGTGAAGTACAACCCAGCGGAAAATGTGGATTTCGCCCTGCGGATCATGCGCTGCACCCATATCACCCCCATTCTGGCCTCCCGAGACCCCAACATTACCCCGGCCCTTCTGAAGCGGAAGTTCCACAAGGGTGTGCGGGTGGAGTATCCGGACCTGACCACCCGGGTGGCCCTCAGCGAGGCGGAGCACGACCGGGACCTGCCCCGGGCTTTGCTGTTCCGGGAGGGTCTGCTGCCCTATGCGGAGATTGTGGTGGGCAGCCGTAGGCTGTGTGCGGCGGTCCGGCGGTCCGCGGTATTCGGACTGCTGGGCAGCATCGTAGGGACCCTGCTGGTCTTTTATATGGTGTTCCAGGCGGCCTACGGACTGCTGACGCCTCTGCTGTTGGAGGTGTTTTTGCTGCTGTGGACCCTGCCGGTGCTGATTCTTTCCGGGAATTAGAAATCAAAAATCAGGAATCGGAAATCAGGAAACTGAGGTGTGCGGAAGCCTCCTCTATTCATGATTTCAGATTCCTGTTTTTTTGCGTACTTGTTAAAAATTTAAAGAGTTTTTTCTACCTCCTGCCCAAAATGTAGAACCTGCCAAAATTTGTGTTGTATTGCCACTGGAAATGTTGTATACTTTCTACATTAGGACTTTTGACACCCGTCAATTCCCAATCGCGGCCTCTGTGCCGTGTCGACAGCACAACATAAGGAGTGGAATAAACAATGAGCTATTCAGTACAGAACATCCGCAACGTCTGCCTGCTGGGCCACAGCGGCAGTGGTAAGACCGCCCTGACGGAGAGCCTGCTTTATATGACCGGCGCCATCGACCGCATGGGCCGTGTGGCGGACGGCAACACCGTCTGCGATTATGATCCCGAGGAGACCAAGCGCCAGATTTCTCTGAGCACCGCCGTCGCTCCCCTGGAGTTCACAGGCTGCCGCATCAACGTGCTGGATACCCCGGGCGCTTTTGATTTTTCCGGCGAGGTCATGGAGGCTCTGCGTGCCGCGGACGCCGCCATCATCGTCTGCTCCGCCAAGGACGGCATTTCCGTGGGCCTGGAGAAGGCCTGGAAATACTGCGAGGAGCGGAATATGCCCCGCTTTATCTATATTTCCAAGACCGACGAGGACAACTCCGACTACAACGCCACCTTCGAGGCCCTGCGTGCCAAGTACGGCAACAAGATCGCTCCCCTGGTGGTCCCCATCTGGAACGAGGATAAGAAGGTCACCGGCATCATCGACGTGCTGAACAAGCGCGCCTATGAGATGCAGAACCTGAAGCGGGTGGAGATCGAGGTTCCCGACGACAAGATGGACGTCATCACTGAGTTCAACGACGCTCTGAAGGAGTCCGTGGCCGAGACCAGCGAGGAGTTCATGGATAAGTTCTTCGGCGGCGAGGACTTCACCTACGCCGAGATGATCCAGGGCCTGCGCCAGGGCGTCCGGGAGCTGAGCATGTTCCCCGTGCTGTGCGGCAGCGCCGTCAACTGCATGGGCAGCCTGATGCTGATGGACTACATCGTGGACCTGCTGCCCAACCCCATGGAGGGCAATTACCACAAGGCCACCCGTGCTGACGGCGAGACCGAGGAATTCGTGGTCTCCCCCGGCGGCGTACCTACCGCTTTCGTGTTCAAAACCGTCTCTGACCAGTACGGCAAGTACTCCTTCGTGAAGGTTCTCTCCGGTTCCATCACCCCCGATCTGTCCATGGTCAACGCCCGTACCGGCAGCACGGAGAAGCTGGGCCGCCTGTACACCATGCGCGGTAAGAAAACCACCGAGGTCAAGGAACTTGGCTGCGGTGACATCGGCGTCATCGCCAAGATGGACAAGGTCAAGACCGGCGATACCCTGTGCGACCCCCGTAAGGTGGTGGCTCTGAAGAATATCCCCTTCGCTGAGCCCTGCTACTCCGTGGCCATCGTGCCCAAGACCCGCGGCCAGGAGGATAAGATCGCCCAGGGCCTTGCCCGCCTGAACGAGGAGGATCCCTCCTTCTCCGTGGTCAACAACGCCGAGACCCACCAGATGGTCCTCTCCGGTGCCGGTGACATGCAGGTGGACGTGCTGGTCAGCAAGCTGAAGAGCCGCTTCAACGTGGAGGCGGAGCTGAAGCCTACCCGCGTTGCCTACCGTGAGAAGATCCGCAAGACCGTCCAGAAGCAGGGCCGTCATAAGAAGCAGACCGGCGGTTCCGGCCAGTTCGGTGACGTGTGGATCCGCTTCGAGCCCCAGATGGAGCAGGACGACATGATCTTCGCCGAGGAAGTTTTCGGCGGCTCCGTGCCCAAGAACTTCTTCCCCGCCGTGGAAAAGGGCCTGCGCGAGGCCTGCGTCCATGGTCCTCTGGCCGGCTACCCCGTAGTGAACCTGAAGGCCGTCCTGTACGATGGCTCCTATCACCCCGTGGACTCCTCCGAAATCGCCTTTAAGACCGCCGCTCAGCTGGCTTACAAGGCCGCTCTGCCCGAGGCCAACCCCGTGCTGCTGGAGCCCGTGGGTGAGCTGAAGGTCACCGTGCCCGACAATTACATGGGCGACGTCATCGGCGATCTGAACAAGCGCCGCGGCCGCGTTATGGGCATGGATCCCACCGGCACCGGCGACCAGGTCATCACCGCCGAGGTCCCCATGGGTGAGATGGGTAGCTATGCCATCGACCTGCGGGCTATGACCCAGTCCCGCGGCAGCTTCACCTTCCACTTCGTCCGCTACGAGGATTGTCCTCCCGCGGCCCAGGAGAAGGCCATTGCCGAGGCCAAGGCCCTGGCTGAGAAGGAATAAGCCGTCAGATATGTCAGGCCGGGGAGCTTCTGTCTCCCCGGCCTTTTTGAAATAAATTTCTGATATTGTTGCATAAGCAACTGGCGTATATCAGAATATCCTGATATACTTATACCATCCCAAAGGGGTAAACAAAGAATCAATCAAGATCATGATACATGATAAAAAACGAGGAGGAAATGATTATGAAAAAGTGGGTTTGCCAGGTTTGCGGTTACGTTTGGGAAGGCGAGACTCCCCCCGAGAAGTGCCCCCAGTGCGGTGTTCCCGCCTCTAAGTTCACCGAGCAGAAGGGCGAGATGAGCTGGGCTGCCGAGCATGTTCTGGGCGTGGGCAAGTCCTTCGGTGCCGACGTGCCCGAGGAGGTTCAGAAGGAGATCATCGACGGCCTGAACGCCAACTTCATGGGCGAGTGCACCGAGGTCGGTATGTATCTGGCCATGGCCCGCGTTGCCCATCGTGAGGGCTATCCCGAGATCGGTGAGTACTGGCGCCGCGCCGCTCTGGAAGAGGCCGAGCACGCTGCCAAGTTCGCTGAGCTGCTGGGTGATGTCCTGACCGACTCCACCAAGAAGAATCTGGAGATGCGCGTCGAGGCCGAGAACGGCGCTACTCTGGGCAAGTTCGAGCTGGCCAAGCTGGCCAAGAAGTACAACCTGGACGCCATCCATGACACCGTTCACGAGATGGCCCGCGACGAGGCCCGCCACGGCAAGGCTTTCGCCGGCCTGCTGAAGCGCTACTTCTAATTCAAATAACAGGAGGTACCTGCAATGGATAAGTATGTATGCCCCTGCGGCTATGTCTATGATCCCGCTGTCGGCGATCCCGAGCACGGTGTTGCC
Organism: uncultured Clostridia bacterium; assembly: GCA_945948185.1. GTDB lineage: Bacteria > Bacillota > Clostridia > Oscillospirales > Oscillospiraceae > Oscillibacter. The sequence continues at coordinate 16,532 of CAMFAL010000009.1, forward strand.
CCCGGCACTCCTTGGGAGCAGGTTCCTGAGAGCTGGGTCTGCCCCATCTGCGAGATGGGAAAGGAAGTATTTGAAAAAGAGTAAACCTGCCTGACTGCAAAATTTTGAAGAGGAGATCACGAAAGTGGTCTCCTCTTTTTTGCGTCCTTCGCCGGGTGGGGATAGGTAAAAAAGAAGATGTCTTCTTCACCGCCTGCCTCCTCTTTTGCCGTGTCTGCGTTACGCAGACAAAATCCCGGTCTTGGGGATGGCCAGTGTTTCCAGCTTGTAGTATGATAAGAGCAAGGATCGAGAGGAGCGTGAGGTCATGGATACCATCAGAACTGGGGCCTACCTGTCTATGTTGCGAAAAACGAAAGGGATGACCCAGCAGGAGGCTGCGGATCGGCTGGGGGTGTCCAACAAGACGGTCAGCAAGTGGGAGTCCGGCGGTGGATTCCCGGACATCACGGTGCTGCCTGCCTTGGCGGAGTTGTACGGCGTCACCGCCGATGACATTCTGGCGGGAGAGACGCTGTCGGCCAGACGGCGAGCAGAAACGGCTGAGGAGTCGGCGGCACAGAAAAAGCGGCTGCTGGTTCGGTTACGGACCCGGTTCGATGTGTGCTTTGCCATCGCCCTGGCTCTGGCCGCTGTGGCGTTTTTTGAGATTCCTTATGTCAGGCTGGCGGCGCTGCCCATATCTGTGGCAGTGGTATGGGTGGGATACGTTTTGGTGGCACATCCTATCCGCTACGGCGGCGTGGAAGGGGATGCGGAGCTGTGGCAGAATCTCTTTCGCAAACTGCTGGCCGCCACCCTGTTCCAGTGGTGGGACTTGGTGCGGATGGTCTGTCTTGGAAAGCAGGATATCGACTGGTCGTCAGGCGTTATCCGAGGCACTTATGACAACTGGAAACCGCTGGTGTTCTGCATCGGCTTACTGCTGATCCTGGGGGCACTGGCCTTGGGCCTGAGGCGGACCGCCGGGGTGGGAGCCCGGCTGCTGCCGAAGGGTTGGCGGAAGCTGGTGCCGTGGCTACTGTGGGGCGTCATTTTCCTGGCCCTCTGGCGGGTGGCGGACGGACGCTTTAACGAGGCCATGGCCCCCTGGGTGGAGAAATACGGCGAGAATGTGCTGACAGATCCCCGGTTTGACACTATTTGGCCCAAGGCAAAGGCCCAGCGGGACGCGGAGCTGCTGCCCTGCCTCCGGGCCCGGTGGGCAGTGCTGGCTGCGGGAGGTGCCAGCGGCCTGGGATTGCTGACCTTCCAGCTTCAATGCCTGTTTCGCCGGGGGAAGCAACGTAACACGTCTGTGGAGCCGCAGGCGTGAACAGAAATGCAAAAGGTGGACGGGGATAAACCTCGTCCACCTTTGATTTATAAACGCTTAGAACAGGCCGGTGATCTTGCCGTTCTCGTCCACGTCGATCTTCTCGGCGGCAGGCACCTTGGGCAGACCGGGCATGGTCATGATGTCGCCGGTGAGAGCCACCAGGAAGCCGGCACCGGCGGAGACCTTCAGGTTCCGGACAGTGATGGTGAAGTCCTTGGGGGCACCCAACTTGGTGGCGTCGTCAGAGAAGGAATACTGAGTCTTGGCCATGCAGATGGGCAGCTTGTCGAAGCCCAGGGCCTCCAGCTCCTTCATCTGCTTCCGAGCACCTGCTGTCAACTCCACGCCGTCAGCGTGGTAGATCTTGGTGGCAATGTCGTTCAGCTTCTTTTCGATGCTGTCCTCAGTGTCGTAGGCGAAGCGGAAACCGTTGGGCTGCTCGCACAGGCGGATGACCTCTTCGGCCAGGGCAATGCCGCCCTCGCCGCCCTTGGCCCAGACCTCGGAAAGGGCCACATTGACACCCAGCTCCCGGCACTTGTCCTCGACGCGCTTCAGCTCGGCAGCGGTGTCGGTGGGGAAGGCGTTGATAGCCACCACGCAGGGCAGCTGATAGACCTTGGTGATGTTTTCCACGTGCTGCAGCAGGTTGGGCAGGCCCTTCTCCAGGGCTTCCAGATTCTCGGTGTTCAGGTCGGCCTTGGCCACGCCGCCGTGGTTCTTCAATGCCCGGACGGTGGCAACAACGACCACCGCACTGGGAGTCAGGCCCGCCAGACGGCACTTGATATCCAGGAATTTCTCAGCGCCCAGGTCCGCGCCGAAGCCAGCTTCCGTGACGGCGTAGTCCGCCAGACGCATGGCCATCTTGGTGGCCATGACGGAGTTGCAGCCGTGAGCGATGTTGGCGAAGGGACCCCCGTGAATGAAGGCGGGCGTGCCCTCCAGAGTCTGGACCAGGTTGGGCTTCAGGGCGTCCTTCAGAAGAGCGGCCATGGCACCCTCGGCTTTCAGGTCGTGGGCGGTGACGGGCTTGCCGTCATAGGTGTAGGCCACCACCATGCGGCCCAGACGGGCCTTCAGGTCGGGGATGTCGGCGGACAGGCAGAGAACGGCCATGATCTCAGAGGCCACGGTGATGTCGAAGCCATCCTCCCGGGGCACACCCTGCATCCGGCCGCCCAGACCATCCACGATGTTCCGCAGCTGGCGGTCGTTCATGTCCACACAGCGCTTCCAGGTGATGCGCTTGACATCGACACCCAGGGCGTTGCCCTGCTGGATGTGGTTGTCCAGCATGGCGGCACACAGGTTGTTGGCGGCGCCGATGGCATGAAAATCGCCGGTGAAGTGGAGGTTGATGTCCTCCATGGGCACCACCTGGGCATAGCCGCCGCCGGCGGCACCGCCCTTGACACCGAACACGGGGCCCAGAGAGGGCTCGCGCAGGGCGACCAGGGTGTTCTTGCCCAGCTTCCGCATGGCGTCGGCCAGACCTACGGTAGTGGTGGTCTTTCCCTCACCGGCGGGGGTGGGGTTGATGGCGGTGACCAGGATCAGCTTGCCGTCACGGCGCTTGCTCTCCCGCAGCAGGCGGTAGTCCACCTTGGCCTTGTAGTTGCCGTAGAGCTCCAGGTACTCACGGTCTACACCGGCAGTCTCGGCGATCTCGGTGATGGGCTTCATGGCGCAGGACTGGGCGATCTCAATATCGGACAGGATTTTCATGCAATGACCTCCATGTATCTTTATAAAAAGGTATTACTTTTCCGTGCCTGAAAAATATACCACGAATCCTGCAGAAATGGAAGAGCCTTTTCAGAAGAAGAGAGAATATATTTTCACAACCTTAACATAAGAGAAGCTAATGGCTTGACAGGAAAAAACGGGTCAGCTATAATGAGTGTGAATTTGAAGAAAAGGAGTGAAAGGATGATTTCTGTTTCCTGCTGAAATCGGATATGACGCTGTGCGATTCCCAGGAGGAGTCTGTCGGCGCCGGAAGCAGGAAAGAAATATATCCTTTTGCGCCGTGCCCGCATCGGCCCCGTTATAGGGGGACCATGCCGTTTCATGAGCCGTGGGAGCTTTCCTGCGGCTCATTTTGTATGCATGGGAGGATGATGGGATGTCTTTGATTCAGGTAGAGCACTTGACATTTGCCTATCCGGGCAGCTATGATAACGTATTTGAGGATGTGAGCTTTCAGTTCGACGCAGATTGGAAGCTGGGTTTTCTGGGCCGGAACGGCCGGGGAAAGACTACCTTTCTGCGGCTGCTGCAAAAGCAGTACCCATACGGCGGCACCATCGCCGGAGTGCCGCCCTGTGCCTGTTTCCCCTATGAAGTGGAGGACAGGACGCGGGTGACGCTGGATATTCTGGGCGGGATTTGCCCGGCGGTGGAGGAATGGGAGTTGTTGCGGGAGACGGGCCTTCTGGGTGTGGACGTGGAAGCGCTGTACCGGCCCTTTGACACGCTTTCCAACGGAGAGCGGACCAAATGTCTGCTGGCGGCCCTGTTCTGCGGAGAGGACCGCTATCTTCTGATCGACGAGCCGACGAACCATCTGGACGACGCCGGACGGCGGGCGGTGGCGTCGTACCTGCGGGGAAAGCGTGGCTTTCTGCTGGTCTCCCACGACCGGGATTTCCTGAACGGCTGCGTAGAGCACATTCTGGCACTGAACCGGACCGGGGTGGAGGTTCAGAACGGAAATTTCTCCTCCTGGTGGGAGAACAAGGAGCGGCGAGATGCCTTTGAGCAGGGGAAGAACGACCGGCTCCAAAAGGAAGTCCGCCGTTTGCGGCAGGCAGCGGTCCGGACCTCCGATTGGTCTGACCGAGTGGAGGCCAGCAAGACCGGCACCCGGAATTCCGGCCTGCGGCCGGACCGGGGCTACATTGGCCACAAGTCCGCCAGGATGATGCAGCGGGCCAAGTCCATCGATGACCGGCGGCAAAAGGCCCTGGAGGAAAAGGCGGGCCTGCTGAAGAACCTGGAGAAAACCGAGACCCTGAAGCTCCGGCCTCTGATGGCCCGGGGACGGCTGCTGGACCTGCGGGAGGTCTGCTTGTTCTATGGGGAAAAACGGGCCTGCGGCCCCCTGACCTTCCGGCTGGAGCCGGGGGAGCGGTTGGCCGTCCATGGCGGCAACGGCAGCGGAAAATCCTCGTTGCTGAAAATGCTATGCGGAGAGACGGAGATGACTACCACCGGTGTGCTGACAAAACTTTCGGGGCTGACCATTTCCTATGTGCCCCAGGATACCTCCCGCCTGCGGGGCAATCTGCGGGACTACGCCCGGAAAAGCGGCGTGGACGAGACATTGCTGTTGGCGATTTTGCGGAAGCTGGATTTTCCGCGGGAGCAGTTTGAAAAGGACATGGCGGACTGGTCCCAGGGACAGAAGAAAAAGGCGCTTATTGCCAGAAGTCTCTGCGAGAGCGCCCACCTGTATGTCTGGGACGAGCCGCTGAACTATATCGACGTGTGGTCCCGGATGCAAATTGAGAACCTGCTGCTGGAATTCCAGCCCACCATGGTGTTCGTGGAGCACGATGGGGCCTTCCGACGGAAGATCGCTACCCAGGAGGTGGAGCTGTGACGGGGGCACGCTCCAGTCCCCCCCTGTCAAGGGAAAACAAAAGGGCCAGCCCGGTGGGGCCGACCCTCTTTTTCCATTGATCAGAATTCCGCGTTGCCCACGGTACGGGGGTGGGGCAGTACGTCGCGGATGTTGGAGACGCCGGTGAGATACATTACCAGACGCTCGAAGCCCAGGCCGAAGCCCGCGTGCTTGCAGCTGCCGTAGCGCCGCAGGTCGCAGTACCACCAGTAGTCCTCGGGCTTCATGCCCAATTCCTTGATGCGGCCCTCCAGCAGTTCCAGTCGCTCCTCACGCTGGCTGCCGCCGATGATCTCGCCGATGCCGGGGACCAGGCAGTCCGCGGCGGCCACGGTTTTGCCGTCGTCGTTCATCCGCATGTAGAAGGCCTTGATCTCCTTGGGATAGTCGGTGACGAACACGGGCTTCTTGTACACCTGCTCGGTGAGATACCGCTCGTGCTCGGTCTGCAGGTCGCAGCCCCAGAACACCTTGTAGTCGAACTTGTCGTTGTTCTTCTCCAGAATGGAGACGGCCTCGGTGTAAGTCACCCGGCCGAAGTCGGAGTTGGCCACATGCTCCAGACGTTCAATGAGCCCCTTGTCCACAAAGCTGTTGAAGAAGGCCAGCTCATCGGGGCACTTCCGCATGACTTCCTTGATGGCGAACTTGATCATGGCCTCGGCTACGTCCATGTCGCCCTTCAGGTCGGTGAAAGCCATCTCCGGCTCGATCATCCAGAACTCAGCGGCGTGGCGCTGAGTGTTGGAGTTCTCAGCACGGAAGGTGGGGCCGAAGGTGTACACATCGCCGAAGGCCATGGCGAAGTTCTCGGCGTTCAGCTGGCCGGAGACCGTCAGGTTGGCGGGCTTGCCGAAGAAGTCCTGGGTGTAGTCGATGGTGCCGTCTTCGTTGCGGGGGGGATTCTCGGGGTCCAGGGTGGTGACCCGGAACATCTCACCGGCGCCCTCACAGTCACTGGCGGTGATGATGGGGGTGTGGACATAGACAAAGCCCCGCTCCTGGAAGAACTGGTGGATGGCGTAGGCCGCCACGCTCCGCACCCGGAAGGTGGCGGAGAACAGGTTGGTCCGGGGACGCAGATGCTGGATGGTCCGCAGGAACTCCACGCTGTGACGCTTCTTCTGAAGGGGATAGTCGGGAGTGGAGACACCCTCCACCTCGATCTTGCTGGCCTTCAGCTCCAGGGGCTGCTTGGCCCCGGGGGTCAGCACCACAGCGCCGGTGACAATCAGAGCGGCGCCCACGTTCTGAGACGCGATCTCAGCATAGTTGGTCAGGGTCTCGGCCTCCATGACGATCTGCAGGTTCTTGAAGCAGGAGCCGTCGTTCAGCTCCACGAAGCCGAAGTTCTTCATGTCCCGGATGGTGCGGGCCCAGCCGCCCACGGTGACCTCCTTGCCGGACAGGGTCTCACTGTCAGCGAAAATGGTAGTGATCTTTGTATAGCTCATTGAAATTCACCCGTTTTTCTTGTTTTTGGTGGGATATGCACACAATAATGGAGTATTGTACTCCATTTCAAACTGTTTTACAAGAGGAAACGAGAGATTTCAGCCGCAATTCTCTTCCAAAATGCCCTGGATGGCATCTGTCTGCTCTGCCGTCAGGGCGCGGCCTGACCCGATTCACAGCGGGCATAGGACTCCGTCAGATTCACGCCATAGCCGCTTCCGAATTCCGTGTCCACGGTGAACTCCGGCAGGCACCTGCACATCTGGCCGGGATCATAGGCCAGGTTGATGAGGATGTTCGTCAGGGTCACGGAATCGCCGCCCCAGAAAGAATAGTCCTGACCGTCCAGATGGACGGTGGTGACGGTATTTCCGCAGTAGCCGGAGACGGGGACTTCCGCGGTCTGGGGCTCTTCGGCGGGGGCATGGATATGGCCGTAGCCCGCTGCTTCCATGACGGTGAGAGCTTCCTCTGGAATATCGTCCAGGGTGCCCTTTTCCAGAAGCTCACATTTGTAGACCCAGTCCACACCGGGCCGGGGACCGCCTTCGCCGGGGCTTTCAAAGGTGATCCGGATGCGGTCACCGCTTTCCAGACCGTCGAATAGATCCTGTTTCTTGCTTTTATCCACCATATATTCCCCGAGGCTCGTGATGTCATCCCGGACGATCAGAGGGCCAGCCTCCTCGCTGCCCTCCACCGTTTCCAGATACCAGCCTGTTGTGGTGCTTTTCCTACCGCAGGCGGTCAGGATCAGCGCACACAGCAGTACACACACTGATAAACAGATCCGTTTCATCCAAACATCTCCCGCGTTTTATGAAATGGCCTCGCTGCCGATGGAGTAGCCGTTCCAGTGGCCGTCGGCGGACTGGACGGAGGTGCAGTCGCAGAAGAAATAGGCCCCCAGGCCGCTGCGCCACTTCTCTGCGTCAAAGGTGACAGGCGTCAGGCTGTATACGCCCTCCGTCTCTTTTTCCGTGATGGAGAACAGGACGCCGTCCTCCCAGTACAGGTTTTCCCGGTCGATGTAGCCCTGCTCCGCCAGCTCCTCCCAGGTGCCGGTGACCAGTTCTCCGCCGTGGCGTCCGGCGAAGACCCAGGCCACTGCTGCCTGCTCACTATCGGACAAATTAGTCTGAGAGAGGTCCACGCCGATATAGGTCAGGTTACCATTGAGCCCTTCGTCCCCTGCCCACAAGTCCTCCAGGACCTGCAAATACAGGGCACAGCGGTCATCGAAGCCGCCCTCTACGGTGTGCACCTCGGTGACCTCAGAGAACTGGGAGGGCCAGGTCTCCATAATGGTACCGTCGTAAGTGACTCCCACCAGCGTGCCGGCAGCCAAATTCGTGGCATCCTTCGGATTGAGGATGTAGATATTAGGGTCACCGTCCGCTCCCGCCAGCAGGAGCGAGCCGTCGTTGGAGACCACCCGGCAGACGGTTGTAACCGACGCGGGCTGGGTGCTTTCGCCACCAACCTGCTCTTCGTTGGAGGGAGCACCGCCGGGGACCGGCGCTCCGCGCCCTGTCGCCCCACAGGCCGCCAGCAGGCAGAGACAGGCATATACGCTTAAAAACAGGTACCATTTTTTCATGGAAAACCGCCTCCTTTATCCGGTTAGTCGGAAAAGGAGACGGTTTTGTTTCAGGTGTTTTCGCCTTTTTTCCTGAGAAAGACGCCCAGAATACCTCCTGCCAGAGCGGAAATGGCTGCCACCCAGGCCTGGAACAGAGCACTGGAATTATACAGCAGGAACACGCAGGGAAGTGTCAGTACCCCGCAAAGGACCGGGTAGGACAGCCATAGCAGGCGGCACCGCTTTGCCAGAGGCCAGCCGCTGAAAAAGCAGAACAGCGGCAGGATGAGAAAGGGGTAAAAGATGCCAGTCAGCACCGGCACATCCCGGGCGTCTACCAGCTGCAGCAGCCAGGGCAGCAGCAATTCCACGCCTGCCGCCAGAAGTCCGTAGGGCAAAGCCCTCTGCCAAACGGGCCGCTCCGGCTCCTCCTGCAGCCCCACACCTTTTCGGATAGCCCGGACGTCCTGCTGCCAGCCCACATACCGCACTGCCCACATCAGCAGGTAACACAGCAGGAGCAGTCCCAGCAGGCACAGCCAGGTCTCCTGGTAGGGGAACCACCGGCACTGCCACCCCGCCAGGGAGAACACCGTCGCCGTCAGCAGAAAGTGGACGCCGGACCAGAGCGCCGTCCGCCGCTCCAGGTGGAAAGGAACCTCTGCCGTTTCCAGGACCGCCCCCAGCAGGCCGGACCAGACCACCTGCACCAGGGCAGCCGTGACGGGATTCCCCCAGTGCTCCGCCATGGTGGCGGTGACCACCGAAACACCGCTCTCCGGCGCAGGGAAGGCGAACAGCCCTCCCAGCAGGAACACCAGATACACCAGCGCTACACCCCGGGGAAACCCAATAGCGGCCCGGCGGGCCAGCTCCCGGAAAATCTCTCTGCGCTCCATCACGGGCCCAGCACCTCCTTCATTTTTTTCACATACCGGCGGGAGACATACACCGTCACACCTCCGGTGAGCGTCATGCGGATGGTGCCCGTCAGGCTCAGGTCCAGGGCTGTCACCCGCTTCAGATTTACGATCTCCGAGTGGGAGACCCGGGCAAAGGGGTGGCCCGCCAACCGCCTCTCCAATTCGTACAGCCGCTCCCGGACAGTATAGACCGCCTCCACCGTCTGGGCCCGGACGTCCTTGTCCTCACCGTAAAAGCGGAGAACAGCATCCAGTTCCAGCGGAACCACGGTACCATCGTCCCGAAAGCCCAGCAGAGGCGCATCCCCCGCTGCCAGATGGCTCAGCAGGGCGTCTATCTCTGCCGTCCGGGCCGGGGTGCGGACTGTTACCTCCGTTTCCGAAAGAGCTGGCTCGATATACAGCTCGACCTTCATAAGCGGCCCTCCCTTCGTGTGTTTTGTGTTCAGTATAGCGGATGAAGCCGCATCCGTCCAGCGATGCGGGACGGACGGTAAAATTTCAGGGATAAACGGCAAAATAACCGTTGACATCAGCAAATATTCTGATAGAATAAGCATCAGATTAGAGAATTCGACTTTTGCTTAGAACGGGGGCAGAGCTATGACGCAGCGGGAGCGGCAGATCCTGAACTGGATCGAGGAGAATCCCCTCATCTCCCAGCAGGAGTTGGCGGACAAGGCGGGGATCACCCGGTCCTCCGTGGCGGTACACATCTCCAACCTGATGAAAAAGGGCTACATCACGGGCAAGGGCTACATTGTCCACACCGCGCCCTATGTGACCGTGGTGGGCGGCGTGAATGTGGACATCGGCGGGCAGCCCTCCCACGCTCTGATACCGCAGGATTCCAACCCCGGTACCGTGGGGATGAGTCTTGGCGGTGTGGGGCGGAACATCGCTCACAACATGAGCCTGCTGGGACTGGACGTGCGGATGGTGACGGCCTTCGGCGACGATACAAACGCCCAGAAGATCGCGGCCAGCTGCGGCGAACTGGGCATCGATATCTCCCAGTCCCCCGTTATCCCCGGCGGGCGGACCTCCACATACCTTTTTATCAATGATGAAAAGGGCGACATGGTGATGGCTGTCAGCGATATGGATATATACCGCCATCTGACGCCGCGGGTGCTTGCCCAGCGGCAGAAGCTGCTCAGCGGCAGCCAAGTGGTGGTCATCGACACCAACCTCCCGGCCGAGAGCATCGTGTGGCTGGCGGAGAACTGCCAGGTTCCCATCTTTGCCGATCCGGTGTCCACTGCCAAGGCGGCAAAGCTGAAACCGGTGCTGGGAAAGCTCCACACGCTGAAACCCAACCGTATTGAAGCGGAGCTGCTGTCCGGTGTGGCCATTACGGATGAGGAGAGCCTGTACAAGGCTGCTGACGCCCTGCTTGCCACCGGCCTTCACCGGGTATTCATCTCCCTGGGCGGCGACGGTGTGTTTGCCGCCGACCGGGCGGGAGGACGGCTCCACCTGCCGGTGCTGCCCGCCGATATGGTGAACACCACCGGCTGCGGCGATGCCTTCATGGCGGCCATCACCTGGGCCTATCTCCAGGGCACGGATCTGGAGGGTACCGCCCGGGCGGGCATTGCCGCCAGCGCCATCGCCATGGAGAGTAATGAGACCATTAATTCCGCTCTCTGCGCTGAGAAACTGAAAAAACGAGCCGGACTGTAAAATCTGCTGCCGGTGAATCATCATAAAAGAGGTTGCTTTCATGTCATCTATTCCTTTTTGGCTTATCCAGCTTATTGGCCTGACGGGTTCGGTCATTGCTATCACGGCACTCCAAAGCGGCAGCCGGAAGAAAATCTTGTCCCTCCAGGCACTGTGTTGTGTACTCTGGGTGATCCATTACGGCCTGCTGGGGGCCTGGACCGGGGCGCTTATCAACTGCCTGGGGCTGGGCCGGGCCGTGGTCTGCTCCTGCAATGACCGCAAGTGGGCAAAAAGCCCCCTGTGGCTGGTGTTCTTCCTGGTGTGCTACGCTGTGTCCCCGCTGCTGACTTGGGACGGTGCGTACTGCCTGCTGCTGGGCGGCGCCATGATGCTGACCACCGTAGCCCTGTGGGTCCACGATATGCGGCTGACCCGTCTGCTGTTTCTGCTGAACTCGCCCCTGGTGCTGCTGTATAACCTGATCGCCCGGTCTTATTCCTGCGCCGCCATCGAGGTGGTGGCCCTGGCGTCTTTCGCCCTGGCTGTCTGGCGCTTTGACATTCACAAACAACCCTGTCATTCTTAACGGAGGTATCATATTATGAATCGTTATCTGGATATTGCCCCTGAGGTGCAGCAGGCCCTGGCCGAGGGCCGTCCCGTCGTTGCTCTGGAGTCCACCATCATCTCCCATGGTATGCCCTATCCCCAGAACGTGGAGACCGCGCTGAACGTAGAGAAGATCATCCGTGAAAACGGCGCTGTGCCCGCCACCATCGCCGTCATCAAGGGCCGCCTGAAGGCGGGCCTTTCCCCAGAGGAGATCGACTACCTGGGCAAGACCGGCACCGCCGTGGCCAAGGCCAGCCGCCGGGACCTGCCTGTGCTGGTGGCCGAGGGCCGGGACGGCGCCACCACCGTCACCACCACCATGATTATTGCCCGCATGGCGGGCATCTCCGTGTTCGCCACCGGCGGCATCGGCGGCGTCCACCGGGGCGCCGAGACCACCATGGACATCTCTGCCGACCTGGAGGAGCTGGCCCACACTCCCGTGATGGTGGTCTGCGCCGGCGCCAAGAGCATCCTGGACCTGGGGCTGACCCTGGAGTACCTGGAGACCCACGGCGTCCCCGTTATCGGCTACGGCACCGAGGAGCTGCCTGCCTTTTATACCCGCAAGTCCGGCTTCAAGGTGGACTACCGCATTGACACACCCGCCGACCTGGCCAAGGCTTTCTTTGTCAAGCAGGACATGGGTCTGGGCGGCGGTATGCTGGTGACCAACCCCATCCCCGAGGAGTTCTCCATGGATGCCGACGTCATCAACAAGGCCATCGATGAGGCTGTGGCTGAGGCCAACAAGCTGGGTATCCACGGCAAGGAGACCACACCCTTCCTGCTGGCCAAGATCAAGGATCTGACCGGCGGCGACTCCCTGGCCTCCAACATCCAGCTTGTGTACAACAATGCCCGGCTGGCGGCAAGGACCGCTGGCGAGCTGTGCAAGCTTGCCAGGGGCTGAGAAATTTGATAAAATGAACTGGACGGAAAGCGATTTTCGTCCAGTTTGATTTTTGGGAGGCGGCGGATGAACAAGAGTATTTTTGCGCCGGAGGGCACCACAGCAACGCTGTTTGCCGTGGTGGGGAACCCCTGGGTGCTGCTGGGATGTTATCTGCTGGCGATGAATCTCATTGCCTTTTTCGTATTTGGCCTGGACAAGTGGAAGGCAAAATACAAGCAGACCCATGAAAAGACCCGGCGGGTGCCGGAAAAAACGCTGTTCCTGCTGGCTGCCCTGGGCGGCAGCGTGGGGGCTTTGCTGGGGATGCGGGTGTGGCACCACAAGACGCTGCACAGGAGCTTCCGCTTCGGCATCCCGGCGATTTTGATATTGCAGATTATTATTCCTGCAGGACTGTATCTCTGCTGGAACGTGATCCGGTAAAAGGAGGGGGAAGAAGATGCTGCAGCGTGAACTGCTTTACGCCGCCCTGGGAACCGGCTTTACCTGTCTGGCCACAGTGCTGGGCGCTGGCATGGTGTTCTTTTTTAAAAAAGAGATGTCCCACACCATGCAGAAGGTGTTTCTGGGCTTTGCCGCCGGAGTGATGATCGCCGCGTCGGTGTGGTCCCTGCTGATCCCTGCCATGGAGATGGCGGAGGGCCGGGGCCAGAGCGTGGTGCTGCCGGTGGGCGGCGGCTTTGTGCTGGGAGGACTGTTCCTTATGGCACTGGACAGGCTTCTGCCCCACCTGCATATTGGCAGCGATGAGGCGGAGGGCCTGCCGGCCCACTGGAAGCGGACCACCATGATCGTGCTGGCGGTGACGCTCCATAACATTCCGGAGGGCATGGCTGTGGGCCTGAGTTTCTCCGTGGCGGCCCGGGAGGGCGGCGCCCTGGCGGGAGCCGTGGCTCTGGCTTTGGGTATGGGCTTGCAGAACTTTCCGGAGGGGGCGGCGGTGTCCCTGCCCATGAAGTCCCAGGGCGTGTCCAGGAGAAAAGCTTTCCTCTGCGGAGCAGCCTCCGGTGTGGTGGAGCCTATCTTTGGCCTGCTGACGGTGCTGGTAGCGGGCAGCGTTACGGGCATCATGCCTTGGGTGCTGGCCTTTGCCGCGGGCGCCATGATCTACGTGGTGGTGGAGGAGCTGATCCCGGAGGCCCAGCTGGGAGAGCACTCCCACGCGGGCACCGCCAGCGTCATGGCGGGGTTCCTGGTGATGATGCTGCTGGATGTGCTTTTAGGTTAATTCAAGACTGGCCCGGGCTTGCCCCCGGGCCGGTTTTCCTGTATAATAAGGAAAAATAAAGAGGAGGCGCGCGAAATGGAACGGACGTCCCACTATGAAGATTATGTAAAAATTCTGGAAGAGGAATTGATTCCCGCCATGGGCTGCACAGAACCCATCGCTATCGCTCTGGCAGCCGCCAAGGCCCGGGAGGCTCTGGGCGCGGAGCCGGAGCAGTGCCGGGTGGAGGTCAGCGGCAACATCATCAAAAACGTGAAGGCTGTGACTGTGCCCAACACCGGCGGCCTGAAGGGCATTGAGGCTGCTGCTGCGGCGGGCATGGCCGCCGGTCGTCCGGAGCTGGAACTGGAGGTGCTGTCCCGGGTCACTCCGGAGGAGATCGAGGCTATGAAGGCTTTGATGGAGCGCTGCGCCATCCGGGTGGTGCCCGCTCTGGGAGACCGGGTGTTTTTCATCAACGTCACGGTGGCGGCCGGAGAGCATACCGCCTGCTGTGAGATCGTGGATTTCCACACCAATATTGTCCGCATCCAGAGGGATACGGAGGTGCTGTTCCGGGCGGAGGCCGGCGCCGGAGACGGCGAGGAGCAGACAGACCGCTCGGTTCTGAGCGTGGAGGAGATCGTGGCCTTTGCCGACTGCCTGGACACCGCCGACGTTGCGGGCCTGCTGGACCGGCAGGTGGCCTATAACACCGCCATCTCCGAGGCGGGCCTGAAGGGCGGCTGGGGCGCCGAAGTGGGCCGCACCCTGCGGAGCCTCTACGGCGACGATGTGGCGGTCCGCGCCAAGGCGGCTGCCGCCGCGGGCTCCGATGCCCGCATGAGCGGCTGCGAGATGCCGGTGGTGATCGTCTCCGGCAGCGGCAACCAGGGTATGACTACCTCCCTGCCTGTCATCGAGTACGCCCGGGACATGGGGGCCAGCCATGAGGAACTGCTGCGGGCACTGACGGTGGCCAATCTGGTGACCATCCACCAGAAAACCGGCATCGGACGCCTGTCCGCCTTCTGCGGAGCTGTCAGTGCCGGCTGCGGCGCGGCGGCTGGTATCGCCTATCTGAAGGGCGGCCGTTATAAGGTCATTGCCCACACCATTGCCAATACCCTGGCCATTTGCTCCGGCATGATCTGTGACGGAGCTAAACCCTCCTGCGCGGCCAAGATCGCCGCCGCGGTGGACGCAGGCCTCATGGGCTACCACATGTATGTCAACGGAGGCCACCAGTTCGTAAGCGGCGAAGGCATTATCCAGAAGGGCGTGGAGAACACCATCGACAACGTAGGCCGTCTGGCCCGGCTGGGCATGCGGGGCACCGACCAGGAGATCCTGGACATTATGGTGGGACGGTAAAAGAAGCGGCAGCAGACGCTCCGGGAGTTCACTCCCGGAGCATCTTTTCGAAAAATTTCCGAAAGAGGGCACAAAAAGGTCAGAAGGGATTTGACGAAATAAACAAAAATGGAAAAATAAAACACAAATAGATTGACAAGGTTACATAGAAATGGTAATAGTATAGATTACATAAAGGATCTTCTGGCTCGCAAACGTTTGAGCTTTTACGCAGGTTTTAAAGTATGCGGCATGGAAAAAGGAAGAAGTGGCGGGACGCCAGTTCTTCCTTTCGAATTTATATCGGCCTGCTGGAGAAGGGAGGAACGCCTGTATGGAATGTCTGAATTTTCTGCGGGAACTGAATATCTGGTCGGTGATGCTGCGGCTGACGGCGGCCATGGCTTTCGGCGGCCTGATCGGCCTGGAGCGGGGAAGGAAACGGCGGGCCGCCGGCTTCCGCACCTATATGCTGGTATGCCTTGGCGCGGCACTGACCATGCTGCTGAGCCAGTATGAGTCCGGGATGCTGGCCGGCGCCTGGGCTGAGACCGCCACGGAGCTGGGTATTCGCACGGACGTGTCCCGTTTCGGCGCCCAGGTCATTAACGGCATCGGCTTCCTGGGTGCTGGTACCATCATTGTCACAGGCCGCCAGGAGGTGAAGGGCCTGACCACAGCGGCAGGCCTGTGGGCCTCTGCCTGCATGGGTCTGGCCATCGGCGCCGGATTCTACGAGTGCGTGGTGCTGGCTTTCCTGCTGATCTTCCTGTCCATCCGGCTGCTGCCCTATCTGGAGAACTTCGTGGTGGAAAACGCCAGGAACATGAACATCTATGTGGAATTTGAATCCCTGGATGACGTGGGCGAAATCATTGGCCGTATCAAGGCCCAGGATGTTCAGATCTATGAGGTGGACATCGACCACGGCCGGGAGGAGAAGCTGCGCAATCCCAGCGCGGTGTTCTCCATCCGCCTGAACCACAAGCAGATGCACACCCAGGTGCTGGCGGCCATCTCCGAACTGGAGACCGTCCGTACCATCGACGAGATCTGAGAGAGGAGGAGCGGCCATGTTATCTGTTTTTGACAGCCTGCGGGACGTGAATATGGTGTCCATAACGGTTCGGATGGTCCTGGCGGTACTGTGCGGCGGCATCATTGGTATCGAACGGGAGTATAAGCGCCGGCCTGCCGGATTTCGCACCCACATTCTGATCTGCCTGGGTGCGGCCATGACCACCCTCACCAGTCAGTTCCTGTATCTGGAGCTGCACTATTACACCGATATGGCCCGTCTGGGTGCCCAGGTGGTAGCGGGCGTGGGTTTCATCGGCGCTGGCACCATCATCGTGACCCAGCGCCAGCGGGTGAAAGGCCTGACCACAGCGGCGGGCCTGTGGGCCTCTGCTATCATCGGCCTGGCCATTGGCGGCGGTTTTTATGAGGGGGGCCTCTTTGCCACCTTCCTCATCATCCTGGCGGAGCTGCTGTTCTCCAAGCTGGAATACCGGATGCTGGAGAATGCCCCGGAAATCAATCTGTACATGGAGTACACCGACAGAAGATGTCTGGAGCAGGTGCTGAAGCTGTACCGGGAGAAGAACGTGAAGGTACTGAACATGGAGATTACCCGGGCCACCGGCAGCGAGCACCAAAACGCCTGTGCCATCTTTTCTCTGCGCCTGAACAAGCGGTGCAAGGTGGAGCTGCTGCTGGACGCCATTCACCGGGTAGAGGGCGTCGCCGCCGTGGAGGAGTTGTAATCCCTTCACGGACGTAGGAGACATATTTTGAGACAGTTGTCTGCTGAGTGTGGAAAACATGTCGGTCCGGGACATCCGGACCGACATTTGTCCATAACGGGAGAATGAGCGTCGCCCATTGGCGGACGATTTGTCGAAAAAGACGGTTGACAACAGACGCCGGACATGGTAAGGTGTTACCACAATTTGATAACGGCAAACGAAGTTTCTAGGGGAACGGCGAAAGCCTGCCGAAGGAGTGAAACTCTCAGGCGCCCGGATTCGGGCGGGGACTAGAAATGGATGTGGCTCTGGAGAAGCCCGGCGACGGGTACCGAAGGTGCAAGGCGGCGCAGCCGCTGAATCTCTCAGGTAAAAGGACAGAGTAGGGAGATGCGGACGGGTCCGTCCGCGAATCTCTGTGCTTTCTTTTTCGGAGCGGCTGAAGCTTTCAGCTGGTCCGTTTATTTTTTTCAGGAGGGAAAGCAACCATGTTCGCATCTGTGGAATCCGCGCTGCTCGACGTCGTCGTCAAAATCAATACGTATCTGTCCAACTACATCCTGGTCTTTCTGCTGATCGCTGTGGGCCTGTGGTACTCCATCAAGACCCGCTTTGTTCAGGTCCGCTGCTTCGGCGAGGGTATGAAGAAGGTATTCGGAAACCTGTCCCTGAACGGTAAGAAGCACGACAGCGGCATGACCTCCTTCCAGGCCCTGGCGACTGCCATCGCTGCCCAGGTGGGCACCGGCAACATCGTGGGTGCCTCCGGCGCCATCCTGACCGGCGGACCCGGCGCCATTTTCTGGATGTGGATCATCGCCTTCTTCGGAATGGCCACCATCTACGCGGAGGCCACGTTGGCCTTAAAGACCCGCGTTGTGGACAAGGACGGCACCATCCACGGCGGCCCCGTGTATTACATTACCACCGCGTTCAAGGGCGGCTTCGGTAAGTTCCTGGCGGGCTTCTTCGCCGTCGCCATCATCCTGGCCCTGGGCTTCATGGGCTGCATGGTCCAGTCCAACTCCATCGGCTCCACCTTCCAGACCGCCTTTGGCATCCCCTCCTGGATTGTGGGTATCGCGCTGGTCATCATCTGCGCCTTTATCTTCCTGGGTGGCATGCAGCGCCTGGCCTCCGTTACTGAGAAGATCGTCCCCATCATGGCCGCCATCTTCCTGGTGGGCGGTCTGGTGATCCTTGTTGTCCGCATCAAGTATCTCCCCGCTACCTTCGGCATGATCTTCAAGTATGCCTTCCAGCCCCAGGCCATCATCGGCGGCGGTTTCGGCTATGCCATCAAGACCGCTATCAGCCAGGGCGCAAAGCGCGGCCTGTTCTCCAATGAGGCCGGTATGGGCTCCACCCCCCACGCACACGCTCAGGCCAATGTGAGCCATCCCCACGACCAGGGTGTGGTGGCCATGATCGGTGTGTTCATCGACACTTTCGTGGTGCTGACCCTGAACGCCCTGGTGATCATCTCTACCCTGTACACCTCCGATGGCATCCTGGCTGCCGGCGTAATCCCCAAGGGCATTGGCAAGGCCAACCTGGCGCAGACTGCCTTCGGCACCGTGTTCGGCCAGAGCTTCGGCGCGGCGTTTGTGGCCATCTGCCTGTTCTTCTTCGCCTTCTCCACTGTGCTGAGCTGGAACATGTTTGGTAAGATCAACGTGATCTATCTGTTCGGAAAGAAGTCCGCGGCGGTCTATTCCGTCATCGCCCTGGTGTTCATCTTCCTGGGCACCCTGATGAGCAATGACCTGGTGTGGGAGCTGACCGATATGTTCAACAACCTGATGGTTATTCCCAACGCCATCGCCCTGTTCGCCCTGACTGGCATGGTGGTCAAATCCTTTGCAGAGCGGGACAACAGCAAGCTGAGCAAGTAAATCCACACTCAATCGCAGCACGGGAACGGCAACGCCGTTCCCGTGCTTTTTATGTCTCCGCCGGGGGGAGGAGACGGGCAAAGGCCTCCTCGCCCAGCTGGGCGTAAGGAATCGTGAAGGCGGGAATGCCCTCCGCGGAGGGGGCGATGGCGTACATGGGGAAAAAGACCGTCAGGCCCTCCCGGGTCAGATAATAGTTCTGGGAGTTGAACCGGCGGCGCAGGTCCTGGGGCCGGCGGAGGTGGTATTGGGCTATGCCTGCCCGTTCCTGCCGCTGGATCTCCTCTGCCGCCAGGGCCATCAGCTGTTGCTTCCAGGGGCTGCGGGCGGGGAAGAAGTCGGACAGGGGGATGGGATATCCCGCAGCCAGGTCCCAGGTGTCGCCCCGCCGGGTCAGGAGGGTCTGACCCGGCAGTGTGACCTCTCGGGACTGGGTGTACAGGCTCAGAAGCTCCCGGTCCTGCCAGGTGACACGGTACTCCAGCGCGGCGTGAAAACAGGGCAAGGGCGCGCTGACGGCCAGCGCCGTCCGGTATTCTGCCTCCGCCAGGGGAAGCAGCCATTTTTCACAGTAGTGGAGGAAGGAGCGGCACTGCAGCTGATAGTACCGCCGGATACGGCGGGAGACGTTGTCCGCCGCCGGGACCGGCTCCGGCACGGAGACCGCTGCCGTCAGCACGGGGATGCCCTCGATGGTCCATTCCCGCTCCGCTGTAAAGGACTGCAGCTGAATGTTTGACATAATCCGCCCCTCCTTTTGATCTGCTCCAGTATACGCCGGAAGAGGGGAAGGGGTGAAAAGCAGCTCATACTTTAAAGTATCAAAAAATTCACATTTGCCCCCTTTACTTTCACGCAGTACAATGCTAAAATATAAGAGCTTGCGGCGGAGATGCCGCTGATCACACAGAATCATGCCATGGGAGGCGTTTCATATGGTGAAGATCGGCAAAAAGGAAAAGAGCGATCAGCTGTATAAAGCGATCTTGCAGCTGAAGGATGAACAGGAATGTTATGATTTTTTCCAGGACCTTTGTACGGTGTCTGAACTGCGGTCTATGGAGCAGCGGTTCGAGGTGGCGTCCCTGCTGGATGACGGCATGATCTATAACGATATCTTGGAGCGGACCGGCGCTTCCAGTGCCACCATCAGCCGGGTGAACCGCTCCCTGAGTTACGGCACCGGGGCCTACGAGAAGATCTTCGGCCGGATGAAGAACAAAAAGAAATGAGCAGCTACGATGCGCTGGCGGACAGCTATGACGACCTGATGGCGGATGGCAGCTACCGGAAGCGGGCGGACTTCCTGGAAAAGCAGTTCCGGAAGAGCCGCATCCCGGTTCATACGGTGCTGGACCTGGCCTGCGGCACCGGCACCATCGCGTGCCTGCTGGCGGAGCGGGGGTATCAGGTGACGGCCACGGACGGCTCCGAGGAGATGCTGACCCAGGCCATGAGCAAGGCGGCGGTCCTGGAGGAACGGGCTCCGCTGTTCCTGCACCAGTCCATGCCCCGGCTGCGGCTCATCGAGCCGGTGGACGCGGTGGTGTCCACCCTGGATTCCCTGAACTATCTGACCCGGGAAAAGGACCTGCGGGAGACCTTTTGCCGGGTGTTCCGCTGGCTGAAGCCCGGCGGCGCTTTCATCTTTGATGTCAACACGCCCTATAAGCTGCGGCGTATGGATGGACAGATGTATATGGACGAGACCGAGGAGACCTTCTGCGTCTGGCGGACCTTTTTCAGCCAGCGGACCCAGGCCTGCACCTATCAGGTGGACCTGTTCCAGCTGAATGCGGACGGAGCCTGGGACCGGAGCTTCGAGGAGCATCGGGAGCGGGCCTGGACAGAGGAGCAGTTGCGGACGTTCCTCACCGACGCGGGCTTTGCGGGGATCACCGTCAGCGGAGATCTCACCGCCCGCCCGCCAAAAGCGGAGGAGGACCGCTGGATCATCCGGGCGGTCCGCCCCTGAATGGAAACGGATAAGGAGCATTTTGACATGAGCGATCAACTGGTACGTGCCATCAGTAAGGATGGCTTTGTGAAGGCGGTGGCAGTGTCCACCCGGGACCTGACGGAACGGGCTAGGCAGATTCACCACACTCCCCCGGTGGCCACAGCTGCCCTGGGCCGCACCCTGGCGGCGGCGTCCATGCTGGGCAACGCCCTGAAGGGGGATGGTGCCAGCGTGACATTGCAGATCAAGGGCGACGGTCCCCTGGGCACTATCCTGGCAGTGTCGGACAATGAGGGCAACGTCCGGGGTAAGGTGGACAATCCCTCTGTGGACCTGCCCCTCCGCCCTGACGGAAAGCTGGATGTGGGCGCGGCTGTGGGCCATGAGGGCATGCTGACGGTGATCCGGGACCTGAACATGAAGGACCCCTATGTGGGCAGTGTCAGTCTGCTGGGCGGCGAAATCGCCGAGGACCTGGCAGCCTACTTCGTGGAGTCTGAGCAGATTCCCACGGCATGCGGCCTGGGGGTCCTGGTGGACCGGGACCGCAGCGTCCTGACCGCCGGCGGCTATCTGATCCAGCTGCTGCCCGGCGCTGGGGAGGAGATTGTCAGCCGCGTGGAGCAGGGCATCATGGCCGCCGGGTCCGTGACGGCGCTGCTGAAGGCGGACAGCGACCCGGAGTCCCTGCTGCGGCGGGTCATGCCAGACTTTGAACTGGAGATCCTGGAGAAGAGCCCTATCGAGTACCGCTGCTACTGCAGCCGGGAGCGAATGGAAAAGGCCCTCATCAGCCTGGGCCCGGTGGAGATGCGCAGTTTGATCGACGAGCAGGGCAGTGCGGAGCTGACTTGCCGCTTCTGTGACAGCGTACAGAAGTTCACCAGGGAGGACCTGGAGAGGCTGTTGGCAGGCATGACGAAAAAAGACTAAAAAAATTTGAAAAAAGGGTTGACAGGTGAGGAGGTTTTCCGTATAATAACTTTTGCCGTCTGACGAGTGCGGCAACAGGGGAGCATAGCTCAGCTGGTTAGAGCACCTGCCTTACAAGCAGGGGGTCACTGGTTCGAGTCCAGTTGTTCCCACCAAAGTTGTTATATGGCCCGGTAGTTCAGTTGGTTAGAACGCTAGCCTGTCACGCTAGAGGTCGACGGTTCGAGCCCGTTCCGGGTCGCCACATTTGCCTCTGTAGCTCAGTTGGTAGAGCAGGGGACTGAAAATCCCCGTGTCATTGGTTCGATTCCGATCGGAGGCACCATCTGCGGATTTAGCTCATCTGGTAGAGCGCCACCTTGCCAAGGTGGAGGTAGCGAGT
>CAMFAL010000010.1 GCA_945948185.1 uncultured Clostridia bacterium
CCTATTATACCAGAAGAACCTCGCCACCGGCGAGGTTCTTTGACAAGCTGAAAAACACGCTGTGCGTCATGCACAGCGTGTTTTTATGGGTTACGCCGTTTGGTGAAATAGTTTGCCAAGAGTCGGCCAGCATACCAAAAGGGCAGAAACAAAACTATGAGCAGCAATGAAAGGAAAAGACTGGCGATGCCGCCTACCTGACTGGTTAACACGAAAAAGACCTCCGAAAAACCGCACAGTAGCGCCATGGAAAAACCCCACAGCATACAGGATCCGGCTACGCCCCGGCGGAACCGCCGAAGGGAAGTGTCGAAGGTCAAAAGTTCCAAACTGGCCAGTAGTATCACTGGAGTTCCCAGCAGGACCACCAGCAGCGGCCATCTGGTCGTAAATAAAGAAAGCATGAAGCAGTAGTCGGCCAGATACACGAGGATCAGCAGCACGAACAGGCAGAGGCTTACATCCAAAAGCAAGCAGGAACGGTCTGGAGACTTCGGTGCGGTTAGAGGGCAGACAGATTCCTGAGAGACGGGAGACGGAGGAGAGGCCAGAGCCTGCGTCTTAGGCGGCATGACTTTGGAATCATCCTTCAGCAAAAAGTCCGTAGTGACGTCAAACAGCCCGCTCAGCGCCACGATGTATTTCACGTCCGGAACGGTTTTATCCAGCTCCCACTTGCTGACAGCCTGGCGGCTGACTGCCAACTGCTCTGCCAGGTATTCCTGGGACAGCCCGGCATCCGTACGCAAAGTCTGTATTTTTTCGCCCAAAGTCATAGGGGGACCTCCTTGCCTTGATGGAACCAAGGTACCAGACCAGATGGGAAAAGACTACCATTTCAAGCTGTCAAATGCCGCAACCGCCGGTTGCGGGGATCGTCGGGCGGGCCGGTGTACCGCCCTTGAGCCGGATTTCTTATGCTAGCATCAGCAGTTTTTTCAAAAATTCCACGCCCTGGGGTAAAACCAGTTCGTCATCAAAGCAGAAGTCGGGCGCATGGAGCTCCGGGGTATTGCCGACACCCAGGAAGAAGAACACCCCGGGGACAGCCCGCTGGTAGAAGGAGAAGTCCTCCGCCGCCAGGGCAGGAGTTTCCAACAGGGCGGGGGCATCCTGGTACAGCTGGGCGCAGATATTTTCGTACAGCCCCTCGTGATTCCACACCGCGGGATACCCCTCGTTGAGATAGACCTCCACACCGCAGCCGGTCTCGACGGTAATCTCCCGCCCGATGGCCTCCAGCTGCTCCTTGCAGAAATGGTAGGTCTCCTCCCGGTAAGTCCGCAGGCTTCCCTCCAGCACCGTTTTCCCGCTGACGGCGTTGCGGACAGTGCCGGAGACCATCTTGCCGAATAAAAAGGCCCTGGGTTCCTCCGGCGGAAGGGCATCCACCATGGCGTAGGCCCGGCGGAGGTACTCCGTACCGGCGGTCATGGCATCCAGTCCCTGGCTGGCCCGGGAGAGATGGACGCTCTTGCCGGTGACGGTGACGGTCACTTCGTTGGCCCGGGCCATGAGGGGGCCGGGGCGGGTAAAGACCTGCCCGGCTTCCAGTCCCGGCCACAGGTGCAGTCCAAAGACCCGGGTAACGTGGTGGGTTTCCAGAATGCCGCTGTCGCACAGGCCCTTGGCACCGCCGGTGGTCTCCTCGGCAGGCTGGAACAGGAACAGGGCGTTCCGGGGCAGCTCCAACAGATGGACCGACACATATTCCGCCAGGGCCAGAGCCATGGCGGTGTGGCCGTCGTGGCCGCAGGCGTGCATGATGCCGGAATGTGCTGAGGCATAGGGCAGGCCGGTGACCTCTGTCACAGGCAGGGCGTCCATGTCCGCACGGAAGGCCACAGCCTCGGCCTTTCCGGCGTCAAAAAAGGCGCAGATACTGCCGGAAATGGGAGTGGTTAGGACACAGCCAAGAGGCTCCAGAACAGAGCGGACATAGGCCAGGGTTTCGGGCAGTTGGTTATCCAGTTCCGGGATCTGATGCAGGGCACGGCGGGAATCAACAACAGTTTGGGACATGCAGGGGACCTCCTTGAGGGAACTTTATTGCACTTACTATAACATACTGTCGGAAAAACGGATAGAATTTTTGGAAAATTTCTATTGAAACCACAGGCGGATAATGATATGATAGCGAAAAATGAGATAGAGGCGCGGATGCGATGGACCCACGGGAGCCGGCAGGCTGAGAAGGTGGGGAGGGCAAATCCGCCGAACTTTCCGCCTGGGCACAGGCGGCGAGTGGGGCCGTGGGGAATACCCATGGGACTGTCTGCGGCGCGGGCCGCAGGTGCGCTATCCGCTAACAGAGCCTGACGCCAATGGGGCGTGCATGTACTGTCGGTAGGAGCGTGCCTCTACCGACTTTTTCTTTTACAAAAACAGAAATAAAAAGTATGGAGGGCACACAACATGAAGTTCGAAAACATCAAGGGTTCCATTGTCGCCATGATCACTCCGTTCCACGAGGACGGCAGCGTCAATTTTGAGGTCCTGACGGAGCTGCTGGAGCGGCAGATTGCTGAGGGCACCGACGGCATTCTGACTCTGGGTACCACCGGTGAGTATCCCACCATGAGCCACGAGGAAGACGCCTCCGTGGTAGAGCACACCATCAAGGTGGTGGGTGGCCGGGTCCCCGTCATCGTGGGCAGCGGCTCCAACTGCACCTCTACTCAGCTGGAGAAGAGCATCCAGTATCAGGACATGGGCGCCGACGCCCTGCTGCTGATCTCCCCCTACTACAACAAGGCCAACCCTGAGGGTATGTACCGCCACTTCGCCGAGACTGCCGATGCGGTCCACATCCCCTGCCTGCTGTACAACGTTCCCGGCCGCACCGGCTGCTCCATCCCCGTCAGCGTGGTGGAGAAGCTGGCCAAGCACCCCAATATCACCGGCATCAAGGAAGCCAGCGGCGATATGTCTTATGCCATGAAGATCGCCCACTGCATCGGGCCTGATTTTGCCCTGTACTCCGGCAATGACGACATCACCCTGCCCCTCATGAGCATCGGTGGCAGCGGCGTCATCTCCGTCTATGCCAACGTGATGCCCCGTATGTGCCACCAGATCGTGGAGGACTACCTGAGCGGCAACCAGGCCCAGGCCCTGGCCAACCACCTGAAGTATCTGAAGCTGATGAACGACCTGTTCATCGAGGTGAATCCTATTCCTGTCAAGAGCGCCATGAATATGATGGGCCTGAACGTCGGTCCCATGCGGCTGCCCCTGTGCGAGATGAGCGAGGAGCACCAGGCTATCCTGCGGTCCAGCCTGAAGGAGGCGGGCCTGCTGTGAAGATCCTTCTGATCGGCCGGGGAAAAATGGGCAAACTGATCCAGTCCACCGCCCAGTCCGCCGGGGACGAGATCGTGGCCGCCTTTGGCCATGACGACCTGGGGAAGCTGACCGGGCTGGGGAAAGTGGCTGACGTGGTCATTGATTTCTCCCGGCCGGAGGCCCTGCCCGCCGTCTGTGAGTACGTGAAGCGTACCGGGACGCCCCTGCTGTCCGGCACCACCGGCTACACCGAGGCTCAGAAGGCGGAGCTGTTCGCTTTGGGCAGCGTGGCGCCCGTACTGTGGAGCGCCAACTTCTCTTTGGGCGTGGCGGTTTTGTACCGGGCGCTGCGAACCGTTTCCGATGTGCTGAAGCCGGACTTTGACATCGAGATCACTGAGACCCACCACAACCAGAAGGCCGATGCCCCCAGCGGCACTGCCAAGCTGTTGGTGGAGGCCATCGATCCCACCCACGCCCTGACTCCGGTGTATGGCCGGGAGGGAAACTGCGGAAAACGGAGGAATGACGAGATCGGCGTCCATGCTCTGCGGGGCGGCACCGTGGCGGGTACCCACACTGTCCACTTCTTCGGACCCGACGAGGAACTGGAGTTCACCCACCGGGCCGCCAGCCGCCAGATCTTTGTCAACGGCGCCCTGCACATGGCCCGGCTGCTGCCGGGACGGCCCAACGGGGTCTATGACCTGCAAAAAATTCTCTTCGGAGAATAAAAATAGGAGAGATACATGAACGCTCAGGAGATCATCAACTATATCGCGACTTCCGAGAAAAAGACCCCTGTGAAGCTGTATGTCAATACCACCGGCCCCGTGGACTTTGGTTCTGCCAAGGTTTTCGGCAGTGACAGCAGCTTCACCGTGTTCGGCGACTGGACCGAGCTGGCCCCCATTTTGGAGGCCAATGCCCATAAGATCACCGATTGCGTGGTGGAGAATGACCGCCGCAACTCCGGTGTCCCTCTGTTGGACATGAAGAACATCAAGGCCCGCATCGAGCCCGGCGCCATTATCCGGGAGAAGGTGGAAATCGGCGAGGGTGCCGTCATTATGATGGGTGCCATCATCAACATCGGCGCCGTCGTCGGCAAGGGCACCATGATCGACATGGGCGCCGTTCTGGGCGGCCGGGCCACTGTGGGCGCGAACTGCCACATCGGCGCCGGCGCTGTGCTGGCCGGCGTGGTGGAGCCTGCTTCCGCTACCCCTGTCATCGTGGAGGACGGCGTCCTGGTGGGAGCCAACGCCGTGGTCATCGAGGGCGTCCACATCGGAAAGAACGCCGTGGTGGCCGCCGGTGCTGTGGTCATTGAGGACGTGCCCGAAAACGCCGTGGTGGCCGGAAGCCCCGCCCGGATCATCAAGATGAAGGACGTCAAGACCGAGAGCAAGACCGCTCTGGTGGACGCCCTGCGGACACTGTAAATTCAAATATGCGGCAAGGGAGCTGACGAAAGTCAGCTCCCTTGCAATCTTTACAGGCGTGTTTGCTGGCGGTTTGGACTGCTCTCAGTGCAGTTCTGTTTCCGTGACGCACTGGGTCTTGAGCCGCTCCACCAGGAATTGCAGGCCGTCCACCACATGGGGGCGGATGTCGCTGCCCACCAGAACGTACATGATGTCATCGCCCACCTGCAATGCGCCCTGATTGAGCCAGACCTTGATGTAATAGATGCCCTCCAGCTGATAGGCAGCCGCCACGGCGGCGTCCACCTGTTCCTGGTCATAGGAAAACACCATGCCGGTGACGGGAGCGGTGCCCTGTTGCCCCAGGCGGACCTGGGCCTTGGCGGTGCCCCGCACCACGCCGTTGTGAAACAGGTACATGCCCACCTTGTCTGCGTTGGGGGCGGATTTTGCCTCTTTGATCCATGCGTCCATGGAGGGGGTGCTTGTCTGATGGTTCATCGTGACCTCCCGGGTTTTGATGGGACCATTATAAAGAAGATGAAGGCTGTTGGCAAGAGCATTTCTATCGCTGAAAACAGAATGTTTCCTTCGTCAGGATGACAAAATTCAGTACAAATTTTTGGAAGGGGGGAGGAGCGTTTTTTCGTTGCCGCTGTGAGGCAACTGTGGTATCGTAATACTACAAAATCACAGCGTGAACACGAAGGCAGGGGGAACAGGTATGCTGGTACTTGATTTCATCAATGTGGGCAATGGTGATTCCATTCTGGTACGGGAGATGAAAGCGGGAGAGCAGCGGTTTGCCATGCTGGTGGACTGCGGCCATGATAACCTGGTGCGGGATGACCACGCCCAGGAGCTGGATCACCGCTCCCGGCGCATCTACGCGGGAGACTTCCTGAAACAGAAGGAAATCGGCCATCTGGATATCCTGCTGCTGACTCACTTCCACCGGGACCATGTGGGAGGCCTGAGCCGGGTGCTGGATGCGGTGACGGTAGACCGTCTGATGACGACCTACGTACCGCCCGCGGACGCTCCTGCCCTGGACCCGGACGGTGACAACGGCCTGCCCAAGGCGGCCCGGAACCTGCTGCGCTGCGTGGACATGTATGTTCAGCCCCTGCGGCGGCAGGGGGACCGTATCCGGGAGATTGTGGAATTCCCGGGAGACCGGATGGAGACCCTGCACCTGACGGAGGACCTGACTATGGATGTCCTCTTTGGCGAGCCGGCTCTGTATCCCCGGCAGAAGAAAGTGTATGACGCTGCCTACCGGGGGGAGCGGAACGGATACGACCTGATCCACTGGGCCAAGTCCATGAATGTGTCCAGCCTGAGGCTGCGGCTGTACTATCACGGGAAAGAGATCGTGCTGGGCGGCGATGCTTACGCCCATATGTGGGAGACCGCCACGGCCACGCCCTGTGACATTTTGAAGGTGCCGCACCATGCGTCGTTGTCCTCCACCACCAGGAAACTGCTGAAAATGCTGCAGCCCAAAACAGCGGTGGTGTGCGTGGCGGCCCGGCGCCCTGACGAACGGCCTCATCCCTATATCGTCGGCCTCCTGAAAGAGTGCGTGGACGACGTGCGGTTCACGGACGCCGTGGAGATTCCGGGCCTGGTAGAGCCGGAGTTCCATGAGTCGGTACATATTGAGGTTGAATAAGAAACAAAAACAGCCGCAGGGCATTTGCCCTACGGCTGTTCAATATTTGGCAGCAGCTTTGCGTCATAATAGAGCAAGACCAAGCCTATGAGAAGGATCGCAGTATGAAATAAGGCACCGCGCGGTGTGATCAGCGCAACGGAGAAATTCACCATATATGTGTGCCTGCCGTCTGAAAGCGCCAGCCAAGCTCCAATGGCTGGGATTTGGATGCAGGAGACCAGAGCGGCGCAGAGCATGGACAGTATTTTGTGGACCCTGGACTGGCGGAGAAGCCCAAGGAGCTGCGCACTACAGAATAACACGGTCAGGCACAGCCAGACCGTGCCGCATAATTTGGTGGTGCCTTTCCAGAAAAACGCACGGATATAAAAAATGGATGCGGCCAGACAGAGAAGGGTATACGCTAGACAGAGAGCGGCGTATGTCCTCTTGATGAAAGCAGGAGATTTTTTCAATCGGCTTTCCTCCTTCTTGCGCGGCGTATGATAAAAAGCGGGGGCTTGCACGAAAAGAGCAAGCCCCTGCTTTCTGGGGTGAAGGGATTACTTGTACATCTCGGGCTTTTCCATGGTCTCCACCTTCAGGAACTGAGAGGTGCCACGGGAAGCGTTCAGAGCGTCACCGGCGACGCAAGCAACATAGCCGTCCCAAGAGGAGGGACCGGTCAGCTTGCCGGCGTGGACGGACTCGACCCACTTGCAGAACTCGATGTCGTAGGCCTCGATGAAGCGCTCCTTCCAGTCGGTCATGATGGGCATGGACTCGGCGGGATTCAGGCTGTCCCAGCCCTGAGGACGGGAGCGGCGGACCACAGCGTAGGGATCGGGCAGCTTGACGGTGCCGTTCTCGCAGACGACCTCGCACTGGATGTCGTAGCCGTAGCCGTCAGCAACCTGGACTTCCACGTCGATGAAGCAGCCCTTCTTGGTACGCATCAGCATGACCTGGGGGTTGTCATAGCCCTTATTGGAGTTGGCGGACTGACGGACCTTGACGCACTGCACGTCCTCGTACTCGTCGTCCAGCAGCCAGCGGCAGATGTCCAGCTCGTGGATGGCCACGTTGGTCACGCCGTTCTCGGTCTTGAAGCCCGGGCCCTGGGCCACGTTGCGGTGGCAGGCCTTGATGACCAGGGGAGCGCCCAGCTCGCCGGACTCGATGATGCGCTTCATCTCGGCGTAGCCGCGGTCATAGTGACGCATGAAGCCAACCTGGACCAGGCGCTTGCCGATCTCCTGTTCGCGGTTGATAATCTCCTCGCAGTCCTTGGCGTTCTGGGACAGGGGCTTCTCGCAGAAGCACCACTTCTCCTCGGCCAGGGTCTTCATGACGTAGTCATGATGGGTGGGGTCGATGGAGGTGATGACCACGGCCTCGACATCGGGATCCTTGATCATACCGTCGCAGTCGTTGCCATAGGACTTGATGCCGTACTTGGCGGCGGTGTCGTCAGCGGCGGCGGCCACATAGTCGGAGACAGCCACAACAGTGGCGCCGGGGACAGTCTCGATGATGCGGCGGCAATGATCCTTGCCGATGGCACCGCAGCCGATGATACCGATTTTCAGAACCTTATCCATGTTGATTACCTTCCTTTTCTTTTATAAAATGGTAGGAGTTTTACATTTTTAGATGGGCCGGTGAGGACACCGTCCCATGCCGGGATGAAATTAGTACTTTCTGGCGTCCTTCACGTGCTCCAGGTGAGAAGCGTAGGCGTCCAGGTTCTCCTGGCGCTCGGACACCTCGGTGTCACCCACGCGCCACCAGGCACCGTAACCGTCGGTCATGGTCTTGGGCAGGACCTTGATGTCGAACAGAACGGGCTGGTTCTTGACCTTCTTGGCATCCTCAAAGGCAGCCACCAGCTCCTCCATGGTGCGGATGGAGTAGCTCTTGCAGCCGTAGCCCTCGGCCACCTTGGCGTAGTCGATGTTCAGGAAGTCGCCGAACAGGCCATCCTTGTTGCGGTAACGCAGCTCGGTGCACAGGGTCTTGTTGCCGTGACCCACCTGCAGGTTGTTGATGCAGCCGAAGGAGGCGTTATCGAACAGGCAGATGTTGATCTTCTTGTGCTCCATGACGGCGGTCACCAGCTCGCCGTGCAGCATGTTGAAGCTGCCGTCGCCGCACATGGCGTAGACCTCACGCTTGTCGCCGATGGCCAGCTTCACGCCCAGAGCGCCGGCAACCTCGTAGCCCATGGTGGAGTAACCGTACTCCATGTTGTAGCAGTCGATGCCGGTGGGGCGCCACATGCGCTGCATATCGCCGGGCAGAGAACCAGCGGCGCCGATGGCCACGTCGCCCTCGCTCATCATATGGTTGATGGCGCCCAGAACGGTGGTCTGGCACAGAGCAGCGTCCAGGTCCTTGGCGAACCGCTTGGCGGAGTCGGCGTTGGCGTCGTTGATGATGGGCTTCCAGGACTTCTTGTCCTCAAAGACGATGCTGTCCAGACGGTCCAGCTCCTTGGCCCACTTCTCACGGGCGGCGGTCACCTCGGTGGTGTAGGGAGCCTTGTAGCCGTCCAGCTTGGCCAGCAGACGGGGCAGGGCCTCCTTGGCGTCAGCCACAACGGGCACGGCGTCCAGCTTCAGGGCCTGGAACTCGGAGACATTGATGTTGACAAACTTGCAGGTGTCCTTGAACAGCCACTTGGAGGCGGTGGTGAAATCGGTGTAACGGGTGCCGACGCCGATGACCAGATCCGCCTTGCGGGCGATCTCGTTGGCGGCAGAGCAGCCGGTGGTGCCCAGGCCGCCCAGGTTCAGGGGATGTGTCCACTCAATGGCGCTCTTGCCCGCCTGGGTCTCGCCGAAGGGAATACCGGTGGCCTCCGCGAAAGCGCGGAACTCGGCATGGGCCTCGGAGTAGCGGACGCCGCCGCCGCAGATCATCAGGGGACGCTTGGCCTTCTTGATGGCCTCCGCGGCGTCGTTCAGAGCGGCCTCGGTGGCGGGGCGGCGCTCCAGGCGCCACACGCGCTTGGCGAAGAAGCTGATGGGGTAGTCATAGGCCTCGCCTTCCACGTCCTGGGGCATGGCGATGCAGACGGCGCCGGTGTTGGCGGGGTCGGTCAGCACCCGGAAGGCGGACAGCATGGCGCTCATGAGCTGCTCGGGACGGACGATGCGGTCCCAGTAGCGGCAGACGGCCTTAAAGGCGTCGTTGGTGGTCAGGGACAGGTTGTGGGTCTGCTCAACCTGCTGCAGCACGGGGTCGGGCTGGCGGCAGGCATAGGTGTCGCCGGGCAGCACCAGCAGAGGGATGTTGTTGGCGGTGGCGGTGCCGCAGGCGGTGACCATGTTGGCGGCGCCGGGGCCCACGGAAGAGGTGGCCACGCAGATCTGCTTGCGCTTCATCTGCTTGGCGAAGGCCACGGCGGCCTGGGCCATGCCCTGCTCATTCTGGCCGTGCCAGATCTCCAGGTGCTTGGCCTCCTGGGTCAGCGCCTGGCCGAGGCCCACCACGTTGCCGTGGCCGGGGATGATGAACACGCCGCGGACGAAGCGGTTCTGGACGCCGTCCACTTCGATGTACTGGTTCTCCAGGAACCGGACCAGGGCCTGGGCCATGGTCAAACGAACGGTTTTCATGGGAATCTTACCTCCTGTCAATGATTGGGATAGATGTGGTCATTGGCGTTGGCCTTCCACAGCCAGGCGTGCTCGGGATCGTCGATGCGGGTCTTGTCCCAGGGATCGCCGTCCAGGTGGCGGATGCCCCAGGCATAGCACATGGCGTAGCCGGGCGCGGCGGTCTGGGAGTGGAAGCCGTTGTTGATGACAGCCAGGCCGTTGTGGCCGGTCTTGAAGATCTCACCGTTGGCAAAGCCCGCGCCGAAGCCGTCGGGGTAGTCAAAGCGGTAAAAATAGACCTCCGGCTGGGGATGATGGTGAGGGGGATAGGAGGACCACTTGCCGGGGTGATTCAGGACCTCACCCAGGACCATGTTGGAGAAGGGAGCGTTGTCCAGGTCGAAGAAGGTCTTGATCTCCCGCTCCATGCAGCCCATTAGCTCGCCATTGGAGCCCTTGTACTCGGTCTGCACGGTCTCGGGGGTGTACATGACAGCCTCATAGGGCTTATCGTTCAGAGTCTTCTGGATGTACAGCTCGCTGTGGGCATGGGCGGTCAGGGTGATCTTGGTACCCTTGCCGGCCAGCAGGCAGTAGGCTTCGTGGTGGAAGCAGTCGGGGCGGTCGGCCTCGACCTTCTTGCCGTCCCACTCGTAAGTGACCTTGCCGGAGAACAGCAGGACTGCGATTTCCTTGTCAGCCTCGTCGAAGGTAAAGACGTCACCGTCCTCCATCAGCAGCAGGCCCACATCCATCTGGGTACCCATATCATCGGTATTGGCGTCGATATAGGCGTTGTAGCCGTTTTTCAGTTCAGTGTTCTTGTTAAAATAGGTCATCGGAATGCATCTCCCATTTTTAAATTGCGAAATTCCAGCGGCGGGGCGCCCCGTCGTACCGGGTCCAGCGGATTCCCAAGGGGAAGTGCGCTTCCCCTTGACGGCTTACAGTCCGGTGTGCTCGCGGATGTACTTGCGGCCCTTCATGGCGTACTCCAGAGGATTGGCCTTGGCGGGGTCCTGCTCAGCCTCCACCAGCAGCCAGCCCTGATAGCCGGCGTCGGCCAGAACCTTGAACACGGGATCAAAGTCCACGTCGCCGTCGCCGGGAACAGTGAAAGCACCGTTGCGGACGGACTGCAGGAAGCTCCAGTTGTTTTTCCGGGCCTCCTCGACCACGGGCAGACGCATGTCCTTCAGATGGACGTGGCCCACGCGGTCCACATATTTCTTCAGCATGGCCAGGGGATCCTCACCGGCAAAGGTAAAGTGGCCGGTATCATAGCACAGGAATACATAACGGGGATCGGTGTTGCTCATCATGCGGTCGGTCTCCTCGGAGGTCTGGACCACAGTGCCCATGTGGTGATGGAAGCACAGCTTGAAGCCGCGGTCAGCGGCGATCTTGCCCAGGGTATTCAGGCCGGCGCAGAAGCGGTCCCACTCTTCGTCGTTCATGACATGCTTGTGGCCGCCGGTCAGGACAGGGGTGTCCATCTGGCCCTGGATGGAATAGCTCTGCTCGCTGACATTGATGCGGTTGGCACCCACGGCGGCCAGGAAGTCCAGGTTGGCGGTGAAGTCGGCGATCTCCTCCTCCATGGAGCGGGTCAGGATAAAGGAAGAATACCAGCGGCTGGCGATGCGCATGCCGCGCAGGTCCAGGGCCTTCTTCAGTTCAGCGGGGTCAGAGGGATACTTGTTGCCGATCTCGCAGCCAGTGAAGCCGGCCAGAGCCATTTCACTGACGATCTGCTGGAAGGTGTTCTCACCGCCCAGCTCGGGCATATCGTCGTTGCACCAGCCGATAGGGGCGATGCCCAGGGAAACGTACTTGGGATCAAACATAGAAAACGTCCTCCTTCAAGAAGTAAATCATGGGATTTGGCCGTCTGTGTGCGCCCACAGAATCACATATAATAACCCGTAGGCGCAATCGTTTTCGCCAACAATAAAAGTACCATCAATTTGCCTAAAAATCAACGGCTTTCCTGCGCAAAAACGGATTTTTTCTGATTTGCCCAAAGAGATCTTCCAATTTTATATGTATGTGACAGAAGAAATACCCGCGCGGATCCGGATTTGGGAGCTGAAACGGCTAGCTTTTAAGAAAGAGACGGCAAATGTAAAATATTTGTAAGAATCAAGTAAACTTTTTTGACACTTTTTATCAGTTCCATAAAATGGATTGTTAAATTTGCACAAAAAGAAAAGAGGCGCTTCGGGGGAATTTACAGACTTTGCGCCTTCTATTGACGCAGGGGTAAATTTTATGCTAGGATAACCTCGCATTCACCGGGATATGCTAACTATTTAAACGATTTCTTTCGGATAGCGGCAGTCCCGGAAATTATTCGAAAAGGAGAAAAGAAGTATGAAGAAGTTCCTCGCATTGATCCTCGCACTGGTCATGTCCCTGTCTCTGGTCGCCTGCGGCGGCAAGACTGAGGAGAAGCCCGCCGAGAAGCCCGCTGAGACCGAGACCCCCGCTGAGACCCCCGCCGCCGACGATATCGAGATCGCTGTGGTCCTGAAGACCCTGGCCTCCGAGTATTGGGGCTATGTGAAGAATGGCTGCGATGCCGCCGCCAAGGAACTGGGCGTGAAGGTCACCGTTGTTGGCCCCGGCGCTGAGTCCGAGATCGAGCAGCAGGTCGCCATGATCGAGCAGCAGATCGGTGCTGGCGTGGACGCCATCGTCTGCGCTCCCAACGACGCCGACGCTGCCGCCAACGCTCTGCAGGCTGCTCTGGATCAGGGCATCCCCGTTCTGTCTGTTGATACCAACGTCGGTATCGCCGGCCAGACCTCTTTCGTCGGCACCATGAACGACGAGGCTGCCTATCAGGGCGGTATCTGGGCCATCGACACTCTGGGCACCGACATCAAGGCCGTCATCATCTACGGCCAGGAGGGCGACAACACCTCCAACCTGCGTCGTTCCGGCTATGAGAAGGCCTGCCAGGAGAAGGGCGTTGAGGTCCTGTCTGCTCTGTCCGGTCAGAACACCACCGACGGCGCTACCAAGACCATGGAAGATATGATCAGCTCCTTCGGCGATCAGATCGACGTTGTGTTCTGCCACAATGACGATACCGCTGTCGGCGCTATGAACGCCTGCAAGAACGCCGGCCTGACCGACGTCACCATCGTTGGCTTCGATGGCAACAAGTCCGCCGTGGAGCTGATTATGGCCGGCGAGCCCGTGAAGGCCACCGTCGCCCAGCAGCCCTATGCCATGGGTTATGAGGTTGTGAAGGCCGCTCTGGCTGCCATCAAGGGCGAGACCGTCGAGGAAGTCATCAGCGCACCCGTCAAGGTCGTTACCGCTGAGAACGCTCAGGAGTATCTGGACAGCCTGGCCTGATCCGTATCGGATCCATAAGCGAGAAAACCTTTAAATGACTTAAAAGGAACTGAAATTTGGCGGCAGGTTCCCTGCCGCCAAGTTTCAGGTTTTAGAAAACCGCGGAAGCGATAGCTGCGGGCATGAATCAGGAAAGAAACGAGGTAATTCCATGAGCGAATATGTCGTCGAACTGAAAAATATTACCAAACGTTTTCCTGGTGTCGTTGCATTGAAAAACATGTCCATTGGCATCAGACCTGGTGAGATCCATGGCCTGATCGGTGAAAATGGCGCTGGTAAGTCCACTCTGATCAAGGTGCTGACCGGCGTTCACAATCCGGAAGAGGGAGACATCTTTGTTGACGGCAAGAAGGTCGTCTTCAGGAATCCTGTTCAGTCCCGTGAGGCGGGCATCGCCTGCGTGTATCAGGAACTGAACATTGTCAAGCAGCTTCCTGTTACGGACAATGTTTTCATGGGACGTGCCGTGAAAAAGGGTCTGCTTCTGGATTATCCCAGAATGCATAAGGAGGCTGCGGAAGCGCTGGCTTCCCTGGGTCATCCTGAGATCGATGTAAAAATGGAGTGCGGCAAACTTGGTACCGGTCTTCAGCAGATGGTGGAGATCGCCAAGGCTGTGTCTCTGGATGCGAAGCTCATCATCATGGACGAGCCGACCTCCTCTCTGGGTAAGGAGGAGATCGCTCAGCTGATGGAAACGGTCCGCGGCCTGAAGGCCAAGGGCGTGGCCATCCTGTTTGTTTCTCATAAACTGGAGGAGCTCTTTGAGCTCTGCGACCGTGTTACCGTCATGCGTGACGGCGAACACATCATTACGAAGGATACCAGCGAGCTCACCGAGGATTCTCTGATTACCGCCATGGTGGGCCGTACATTGGATAACCTGTATCCCAAGGAATTCGGTGTCAAGGGCGATGTGTGGCTGGAGGCCCGGAACCTCAACGAGGCCGGCGTTCTTCACGATGTCAGCTTCAAGGCACACGCAGGTCAGATTACCGGCTTTGCCGGCCTGGTAGGCGCCGGCCGTACCGAAACGATGCGGGCTGTTTTTGGTGCTGACCGGCTGGACAGCGGCGAGGTGTACGTCAAGGGCGAAAAGGTCACCATCAGAAATCCCAAGGACGCCATCAAGAGAAAGATCGCCTTCCTGACCGAGGACCGCAAGGGCCAGGGCCTGGTGCTGAGCCTGGATGTGCGCACCAACCTGATCCTGGCCAATATGAAGGGTTTCAGCAACGGCCCCTTCCTGGACAAGGATCGGATCGAGAAGTCCGGTCAGGAGAACGTGCAGGCTCTGAAGATCAAGACCCCCTCTCTGGACGAGGTCACCGCCCAGCTTTCCGGCGGCAACCAGCAGAAGGTGGTTATCGGCAAGTGGGTCAACATTGACGCCGATATCTTCATTTTCGACGAGCCTACCCGCGGCATCGACGTGGGTGCCAAGATCGAGGTTTACCGTGTCATGAACGACCTGGTCAAGGCCGGTAAATGCGTTATCATGGTCTCTTCCGAATTGCCGGAGATCCTGGCAATGAGCGATCACGTTGTGGTCATGCGCGGCGGCCGTGTCATGGCGGATATCGACCGCGATACCAAGCATTTCAATTCCGAAGACATCATGAAAGCGGCCTGGGGAGGAGAGTTAGACTGATATGAAAAAGAATAGTTCTGCGAAAGAGCTCCTGCAGAAGCTGGGCACTCTGCTGGCTCTGATCATTCTGATCGCTATTTTCTGCATTACCATGCCCGATAAGTTCCCGAAGATCGGCAACGTCATGAACATCCTGAAGCAGGCATCCATCAACTGCCTGATTGCTTCCGGTATGCTGTGCGCACTGATCACCGCCGGTATCGACCTGTCCGTCGGTTCCAACTGCGTGCTGTGCACCTGCACCATCGGTGTGCTGGTTCAGAACTTCGGCCTCACCAGCCCCGTGCTGCTGGCTGTCTGCGGTCTGGCCGTCAGCACCCTGGCCGGTTTCATCAACGGCACCTTGCTGACCCGTCTGGACCTGCCCCATCCCTTCGTGTCCACCATGGGCATGAAGAACATCCTGTGGGGCCTGGCTCTGGTTATCACCGGTTCCAAGTCTATCGGTTTCACCAACACCGGTGTGGATTCCCTGATGTGGCTGGGCGGCGGTTCCATCGGCAGAATGACCGATGCCGCCGGCAAGGTCACCTTCCCCGGCATCCCCGTCAGCTTTGTTCTGGTCATCATTGTGTTCTGCATCTTTGATGTGTTCCTGAAGAAGACCGCTCTGGGCCGTCAGATCTACTGCTGCGGCGGTAACCCCGAGGCTGCCCGCCTGTCCGGTATTCCCTCCAAGAACGTGCTGACCTTCGTCTATGCCCTGTCCGGCTTCATGGCCGGTATGGCCGGCGTGGTCTCCGTTGGCCGTCTGGCTTCCGCCAACGGAAATGCCGGTACGACCTATGATAACGACGCCATCGCTGCCTGTATCGTGGGCGGTGCTTCCTTCACCGGCGGCAAGGGTACCATTTGGGGCACCCTGATCGGCGCCATGATCATGGCTGTTATCCGCAACGGCCTGAACCTGATGGGCGCCTCCAACGACGTTCAGTACATCGTGATCGGCGCCGTCATCATCCTGGCTGTTACCATCGACGTTGTCCGTAACAAGATGGAGGCCAAGGCCCGCAAGATGGCTGCTGCCTGATCCTGGGCAAGATACTTACCAAAGAGCATGGGGCCCCACAGCCCCATGCTCTTTCATACACGGAGGAGAGAATTATGAGAAAACTGCGCGTGGGCGTCGTGGGTATGGGCCGCCTGGGCAAGGTACACGCCTGGAATATCGCTTATCAGATCCCTAACGCTGAGCTGACGGCAGTCTGCTCCGGCCGCGCCGAGGGGATGGACTATGCCCGGCGGGAGCTGGGAGTGGAAGCTGTTTATCCGGATTACCGTGAGATGCTGGCAAAAGCAGATATGGACGCAGTCGTGATTGTCACCACTTCCTCGGAGCACTGCTGGCAGATCGATGCCGCCCTGGATGCCGGAAAGCATGTGTTCTGCGAAAAGCCATTGGGCGTAGACGTGGCCCAGTGCAAATTGGCGGAGGCCGCCGTGGAGCGCCATCCGGACCGGACCTTCATGCTGGGCTTCATGCGCCGGTATGACAAGTCCTATGCCTACGCCAAGAAAAAGATTGAAGAGGGCGCCATCGGCACACCCTATCTGGTGAAGGCCACCGGCATGGACCCGGAGTCCGCCGTGCAGGAAACTCTCCGTTATACCAAGACCTCCAGCGGCATTTTTCTGGACCTGGGCATCCACGATATCGACCTGATGCGCTGGTTCCTGGGCAGTGAGGTCACGGAGGTCTATGCCATGGGCGCCACCTTCAAATATCCCGGCTTCCGGGAGGCAGGAGACGCCGAGACCGGAGCGGCCATGTTTAAGTTCGAGAACGGTGCTATGGGTATGATGCATGTGGGCCGTGCCGCGCCCCACGGTTACCATGTGGAGACGGAAATCGTGGGTACAGACGGTATCCTCCGCATCTCCGCCGTGCCGGAGAAAAACCTTGCCATGGTCTACAATGTGAACGGCGCCTGCACGGAATGTGTGGGTTCCTTCCCGGAAAGGTTCGCCGAGGCATACCGCAACGAGCTGCAGGAATTTGTGGACTGCGCCCTCAAGGGCAGGCAGCCCGGCACCACTGTGTACGACGGCACCAAGTCCACCATCATTGGCTATGCCACCACAGAGGCATGGAAGACAGGCAAGATCGTTCGGATCTGACCGCGTGTTTTCAAACAAAGCCTCCGCTCCCGCAGGAGCGGAGGCTTTGTTTACAAATTTAACTTGCTTTCGCGGAAAATGGGTTGTACCATAGGGACAAGCCCTTGTAGAGGAGTTGACGAAATGAATCTGCTTTCATCGGTCTCCTTGCTGCTGACCCTGTTTCTGCTGCCGGTTACTTCCGTGACGGAGGCCGCCGGGGACCAGGTCCGGGAGACCGTTCAGGAGAGCCTGCAGTCTCAAGAGCAGTCTGAGGATTGGCACCTGCTGCTGGTGAACCGCTGGAATCCCATGCCGGAGGAGTATGCGGTGACGTTGAAGAAGCTGCCGGGGGGGCTGCAGGTGGATGAGCGGGTCTATGACGACCTGACCGCCATGCTGACGGACTGCGGCAAGGCTGGCTTACACCCCGTCGTCTGTTCGGCCTACCGGGATACGGCGACGCAGACACGGCTGCACAAGAATAAAATCGCCCGGCTGCGCGCGGCGGGCTATTCACAGGAGGCGGCGGAGCGGGAAGCTGTCCGCTGGGTGGCGGCGCCGGGTACCAGCGAGCACCACACCGGCATGGCTCTGGATATTGTATCGGCTTCTTATCAGAAGCTGACCAAACAGCAGGAAAAGACCGCTGAGCAGAAGTGGCTCATGGAGCACTGCTGGGAGTACGGCTTCATCCTGCGGTATCCCACCGATAAGAGCGAGGTCACCGGCGTCGGCTATGAGCCCTGGCATTACCGCTACGTGGGTCGGGAAGCCGCCCTGGCCATGCGGGACAACGGCCTGTGTCTGGAGGAGTATCTGGTGGTCCGGCGGATTGCGGAAGCGATGAGCGTACATATAGAAACAAGTCAGGAGACGGCGGAAGCCGTCTCCTGATTTTTATGGTTCCCACTGGCAATGCTCCAGATCCACGGTGCCGTCCGGACGGAAGGAGACTCCTTCCGCCTCCAGCATTGCCTGCTGGGTGCCGGGGGCGAAGGTGTCGAAGCAGGTTTTCGTTCCGCCGAAACGGTCGACTACCCGGTGGCAGGGGACCGAGGGGTCTGTACAGTCCGCCATGGCGTATCCCACCGTCCGGGCGCAGCGGGGCATGTCGGCCAGCCGGGCCACCTGGCCGTAGGTGGCCACCTTTCCGGCGGGGATGGCCCGGATTACCTGGTAAAATCCCTCAAAGACCCGGCCGCTCATTTCTCCCGCGCCTCATACAGGTCTGTCCGCCGGGCGGAGAGAATAGGGAGTTGGGCCCGGACCGCATCCAGACGGTCAAAGTCCAGATCTGCGTACAGAATGGCCTCCGCCCCATCGGCCCGGCAGAGGACGGTGCCCCAGGGGTCCACGGCGATGGAGTTGCCGTAGGCCACATAGCTGGCAGATTCGTCACGGGCGGGAGAGACGCCCACGGTGAAGCACTGATTGTCTACCGCACGCTGGCGGAACAGCAGCTCCCAGTGGGCGGGGCCGGTGGTCATATTGAAGGCGGCGGGAACGAAAATGACCTTGGAACCCCGCAGGCACATGCACCGGGCCAGTTCTTCGAACCGCAGATCAAAGCAGATGCAGAGGCCCATGGTGCCGAATTCCGTCTCGAAGGTGGTGATGGCATTTCCCGGGGAAAGGGTGTCCGATTCCCGGAACCGCTGGCCGCCCGCCACGTCGATGTCAAACAGGTGGACTTTCCGGTGTTTGGCCAGCAGCTCGCCGTGCCGTCCGTAGACATAGCTGGTGTTGTAAACATTTCCCTCTTCCAGCTCCGGGAGAGAACCACCCACGATGTAGATGCCCAGCTCTGCAGCCAGAGCGGACAGGGTCTGCTGAGCAGGACCGTTTTCCGCCTCTCCGTAAGCCCGGAAGCAGCTGTTTTCATAGGGACAGCAGAACATCTCCGGCAGAACGGTGATGTCGGTACCCTTTGCGGCCGCCTCCCGGATCTTTTGGCAGGCGGTTTTGATATTTTCCGTTTTATTCGCCGTCACCGGCATTTGAATCAAGGCTATGCGCATAAGATGCGCCCTCCTTACACATATTCCCGCAGCACCAGTTCCGTGGTGCCGCCATCGGGGGAGAGAATGAGCCGCCTGACCTTGGGATGGCGGCTGTATTCAGACCGAATAAAGTCCCGCAGGGCTGTGCCGCCGTGGCTGCCGTGGATGAGCCGGATGCGGTAGGTTCCGGCCCTGGCCCGCCGAAGCTGGGTGTCGATAATCACCTTAGCCTGATAGGTGTTTTTACCGTGGAGGTCTGCGGTGATAATGCCGGTGTCCATAACGAGTCCCTCCTTCGCATCTCTATTGTAACACCGTTGTGCCTGTGTTACAATCAGAAAGAAAACCACAAAGGAGGACCCTTCCATGGCAGTTTACACGGAAACCAAAACCTATCACACCAAGGCCCACATGGGCATGATTGACGTGACGGAGGACTTTCAGCACGCGGTGACAGAGGCCTGCAAGAAATACAACATTTCCGCAGGGATCATTACGGGCTTTACCACCGGCGGCGTGGCGGGCCTGACCACTCTGGAGTTTGAGCCCGGCATGGTGAACCACGATCTGAAGGCGGCGCTGGATGTATTTTCCCCCTATCTGGACGAAAAGGGCCGGGTGGTGCAATATTGGCACCACGAGACCTGGCACGACGACAACGGTTCCTCCCACATCAAGGCGGCCTTATTGTCTCCCTTTATTACCATTCCCTTCATGGCGGGGAAGATCACTATTGGCCCCTGGCAGAACCTGACCCTGGTGGAGTGCGATACGAGAAACCGTGTGCGGGATATTGTGTTCCAGGTGATGGGAGAATAAGCTTCACAGCTTTTTAACGGGATATCCGGTTGACTTTCGGGGCAGACTGACGTAAAATGCCCTGTACCAAAAGGGAGTAGCTGGCACAGACTGTGCATCCGCAGGCGTCAATACGGGTTTCACCCCGCTTCGGATTGAAATGGCGAGACTTTTGCATCAATGCATGGCATTGGCGCAAAGGCCTCGCCTTTTTGCGTCCTGCCTGGAAAGGAAGGTCTGTTATGAGGGAAAAAGAGCTTTGGCAGAAAAACCGGGTGGAACTCTTCCAGGAACTGGACTGTGGGGAGGAGGGGCTGACCGCCGTTCAGGCGGCGGAGCGGCTGAAGCGGTACGGGCCCAATGAACTGCAGGGGGGGACGCGGAAAGGCGTACTCCGCATATTCCTGGAGCAGTTTGCTGATTTCCTGGTCATCATCCTGATTCTGGCGGCGGCAGTGTCCGCTGTACTGGGGGATGTGGAGAGCATGATCGTCATTCTGGCGGTTATCACCATGAACGCCGTGTTGGGAACGATCCAGACAGTGAAGGCCGCTGCATCCCTGGACAGTTTGAAGCGGATGTCGGCATCCACGGCCAAGGTCCTGCGGGACGGCCGGGTGGCACAGGTCCCCGGCCGGGAAGTGACAGTGGGCGACGTGGTACTGCTGGAGGCTGGGGATGTCATCTGCGCCGATGGCCGCCTGCTGGAATGTGCCAGCTTGAAGTGTGCCGAGAGCGCTCTGACCGGAGAGAGCCTGCCGGTGGAAAAAGACATCGTCCCCATCCAGGGGGAGGTCCCCCTGGGAGATCGGAAAAACATGGTGTTCTCCGGCTGCTTTGTCACCTATGGCAGAGGGAGATTTCTGGTGACCGGCGTGGGCATGAGGACGGAGATGGGCAGGATCGCCGCCCTGCTGAAGAACACAGAGGAGAAAAAGACACCTCTGCAGATGAGCCTGGACCAGTTCGGACGGCGGCTTTCTGTGACGATACTGGCGATTTGCGCTGTTTTGTTCGGCGTCAGTGTGCTGGTGCGCCATGAGAACATCATGAATGCCTTCCTGTTGGCGGTGGC
The DNA here is from genome assembly GCA_945948185.1 of uncultured Clostridia bacterium. Classification (GTDB taxonomy): domain Bacteria; phylum Bacillota; class Clostridia; order Oscillospirales; family Oscillospiraceae; genus Oscillibacter. The sequence goes on from CAMFAL010000010.1 coordinate 20,965, forward strand.
GCTGGCGGTGGCCGCCATCCCGGAGGCCCTCAGCTCCATCGTTACCATTGTGCTGTCCTTCGGCACGCGAAAAATGGCGACGGAGAATGCCATTATCCGCAAGCTCCAGGCTGTGGAGGGCCTGGGCAGCGTGTCGGTCATCTGCTCCGATAAGACGGGAACCCTGACTCAGAACCGGATGACGGTCCGGAAGCTGTATACCGGCGGACGGATCATCGACACGGCGGAGGCGGATTTCCGGGACCCGGTTCAGGAGCCTCTGCTGCGGACGGCGCTGCTGTGCAGTGACGCCACCGTCCACGAAAGCGGCGAGGTAGGCGATCCCACGGAGACCGCTCTGGTGCGGCTTGGGGAGGATCATGGTTTCGACGAAGAACGCACCAGGGAACGCTGGCCCCGTCTGACGGAGATCCCTTTTGACTCCGACCGGAAGCTCATGAGCACGGTCCACCAGATGTCCGGTGGCCTGATGATGGTCACCAAGGGTGCCGTGGATGTGCTGCTGGACCGCTGTGTCATCACGCCGGAGGAGCGAAAGGCTGCGGAGGACGTCAACCAGCGGTTCTCCCGGGAGGGTCTGCGGGTCCTGGCCTTTGCCTGCCGCAGCATTGACCGTGCAGAGGTGGGACTGGAGGATGAGAATGGCCTGAATTTCCTGGGGCTCATCGCCATGATGGACCCGCCCCGGGAGGAATCCAAGACGGCAGTGGCGGCGTGTATCGCCGCAGGCATCCGCCCTGTGATGATCACCGGCGACCACAAGGTGACTGCCTCTGCCATTGCCAAAGAGATCGGTATTCTGACGGAGGACACTCAGGCGGTGGAGGGCGCTGTGATCGACAGCATGAGCGATGAGGAATTGCGGGAGTTCGTGCCTGAGGTCTCCGTCTACGCCCGGGTGTCTCCGGAGCATAAGATCCGCATTGTCCGGGCCTGGCAGGAACGAGGAGACCTGGTGGCCATGACCGGCGACGGCGTCAATGACGCTCCGGCACTAAAGCAGGCGGATATCGGCGTGGCCATGGGAGTCACCGGCACGGAGGTGGCTAAGGACGCCGCCGGTATGGTGCTGGCGGACGACAACTTTGCCACCATCATCCAGGCTGTCAAAAACGGCCGCAATCTCTATGCCAATATCAAAAAGGCCATCCAGTTCCTGCTGTCCGGCAACACAGCCAGCATTCTGACGGTGCTGTATGCTTCCCTGTTGGGACTGCCGCTGCCCTTTGCGGCGGTGCACCTGCTGTTCATCAATCTGCTGACGGATTCCCTGCCCGCCATTGCTTTGGGGCTGGAGCCCCACACCGAAGCCGTCATGGCAGAGAAACCCCGCCCCCGGAACGAGGGCATCCTGACCCGCCCCTTCCTGCTGAGCGTGGCACTGGAGGGCCTGGTGATCGCCGCCGCTACCATCGGTTCCTTCCATGTGGGCCTCCGGTGCGGCGGCGCCCGAATGGGCAGCACCATGGCTTTTGCAACTCTGTGCCTCAGCCGCCTGTTCCATGGCTTCAGCTGCAAGGCGGTCCGGCCTGTACTATTGACGAAGCGGTTCTGGGATAACCGGTATTTGCTGGGTGCCTTCGCTGTGGGAGTCGTCCTGCTGGGGGCCGTCCTGCTGATTCCTGCCCTGGAGTCTCTGTTCCAAGTGGTACAATTGTCTGCCGGACTGGTGGGCACTGTCGTGGGCTTTGCCTTTGTCAGCATGGTGGTCATCCAACTGCTGAAGGCCATCCGGACCCGCACATAAACAGAAGGTCCGTGGGGCAACGCCCCACGGACCCAATTCCTTTTATTGTGCGGCTGTATAGGCCAGCACGGCGTCCCGCAGGAAGGCGGCGCAGCCGGGCTGCTCCTTGTCGTAGTAGGCGGTGAACCGGGGATCGGCCACGTACATCTGAGCCACGCTGGCATGGGCTTGGGGCGTGTAGTTTGCCCAGGAGAAAGAGAGCCACTGGCGGTGCAGCTCCGCGATGCGGCGCCCCTCGGCTCCGACAGGGGCCTCTCCGGCCCGGACGGCGGCGGAGAGGGCGGACAGAATCTCATCCCCCAGAGCCTGCCACCGGGCGTGGTCCTCCGGATTCATGGACAGCACTTTGGCGTTGCTCTGGTCCACGGTTTCGTCACCGTATTTTTCTCGGATCTCCTTGCCGTAGCGCGTCTCGTTGGTTTCTACGATCTGGCGCTTGAACGCTTCGAATTTTTTAGAATCAGACATTTTATTGCCTCCTTTTGCTTCTATAATAGCATTTTCAACGGTCAGGATCAGCCCGTCCAGCCGTTTCCGGCGGGCCTCCAGCTCTGCCAGATGGCTCTGCAGCGCCCTCTGGCGGTCAAAGGCCGGGTCCTCCAGAATGGCTCGGATAGCCCGCAGTTCCAGCCCCAGCTCCCGGTAAAAGAGAATGGTTTGGAGTTGGTCCACCTGCTGGGGACCGTAGATGCGGTAGCCTGCTTCGGTAGTCCGCAGGGGCTTCAGCAGCCCCTGACTGTCGTACCAGCGCAGGGTGCGGGGTGTGACGCCGGCCAGCTCCGCCAGCGCCTTGATGGTATATTCCATGTGCATCCCTCCTGACAATTCTCACTATAATCCATGACGTTACGGCAAGGTCAAGAGAAATTTGCAAAAAACAGTTTTCTTTTTTTGCCGGACTGTTTATAATTGGAAAAAAGGAGAGATGCCCATGATCAACTCCACACTGTGCTATCTGGAGCGGGGAGACGAATATCTTATGCTCCACCGGGTAAAAAAGGTCAACGACATGAACCACGATAAGTGGATCGGCGTGGGCGGCAAGTTTCAGGAGGGGGAAAGCCCCGAGGACTGCATCCTGCGGGAGACCTTTGAGGAGACGGGCCTTACCCTGACGGACTACCGCTACCGGGGGCTGGTGACCTTTGTGTCGGACCAGTATCCCACGGAGTATATGCACCTGTTCACCGCCGCGGGCTGGACGGGAGAGACCCATGAGTGCGACGAAGGGGAACTGGCCTGGATCAAAAAGGCGGACCTGCTGTCCCTGCCGCTCTGGGAGGGAGACAAGGTCTTTTTAAAGCTGCTGGACACAGATGCACCCTTTTTCTCCCTGAAGCTGAAATATGAGGGGGAAAAGTTGACGCTGGCAGTGCTGAACGGAACGCCTGTCGTTTGAGGAGGAACCGATATGAGCGGAAAACTGCTGCTGTTTGGGTTTGATTCCCTGTTGAATGTGCTGGCGCTGGAGGCGGCCGTGGGTCCCTTGGGCGCGGAGATCGTCCCGGTGGCCCGGATGGACTACAACAAAACACTGGCGGTCCTGGCGGGACTGGATGCGGACGTGGCCCCGGTGATGCCATATTCCGGCGGTCCTCTGGGCGGGCGGATGATCGTGTTCTGCGAGCTGGAGGACCAACTGGACACCCTGCTGCCGGCGCTGCGGAAGGCCGGCGCGGGCCCGGAGTGCCTGAAGGCGGTGCTGACGCCCTCCAACCGGAACTGGAGCGCTTTGAAGCTGTATAGTGAACTGTTGCGGGAGCACCAGGCCCTGGGAGGCAGGTGAGGGACCGTGAAAATTTTGATCTCGGCCTGCCTGTTGGGGACATGCTGCCGGTATGACGGCGCATCCAAGGCCCACCCAAAGGCGGCGGCTCTGGCAGAGCGCCATACCCTTGTACCCGTCTGCCCGGAGCAGTTGGGAGGGCTGGCTACCCCGCGCCCGCCTGCAGAGCGGCAGGAGGGCCGGGTTGTCACAAAGACAGGAGCGGATGTGACGGAGGCGTACCGCCGGGGGGCGGAGGAGACCCTGCGTTTGTGCAGGCTCTTGGGCTGTGAGGCGGCGGTCCTTAAAGAGCGAAGCCCCTCCTGCGGCCATGGGGAGATCTATGACGGGACCCATTCCGGCACTCTGACCGCCGGTGACGGTGTGACGGCGGCTCTGCTAGAGGCCAACGGCATCCCCGTATACGGTGAATCGCAAATAAAACGATTGCTGAAATGACGAGGAAAACGTTTCCTCGTCATTTTTTACAATTTTCAATGTGGTTTTTATCTCTCGCTCATGGAAAAGAAATCTTGCAATACGTCATACCTTTCTGTATAATGAGGCTGGAAAAGAACGAAAGAGAGGGGAACGGTATGCTGTATTTGATGGGTCTGAAAGCCGCGGAGGTTTCTTCTCTTTTTCACGTTCCTTTTGTTTGACCGGCTATCAGTGCCGGTTTTTTTTTGCCCGTGTGTGAACCCATGAAATGAGAGGAGAACTGATATGAACGAGAAGAAATCCAATATCGGTCAGCAGCCCATCCGGGATGCACGGACCCTGGGTGTGCCCAAAATGCTGATCCTGGGTCTGCAGCACATGTTTGCCATGTTCGGTGCCACCGTGCTGGTGCCCATCCTGGTCCAGAGCTACGGCCTGCCCCTGTCTATCCAGACCACTCTGTTCTTTGCCGGTATCGGCACTCTGTTTTTCCACGTCTGCACCAAGATGAAGGTGCCTGCCTTCCTGGGCTCTTCCTTTGCTTTCCTGGGCGGCTTCGCCGCCATGGGTGCCATGGACCAGGGCATCTACGCCGCTATGGACGCCTCTGAGAAGCTGCAGTACGCCTGCGGCGGTATCGTGGTGGCTGGCCTGCTGTATGTGGTGCTTGCTGCCATCATCAAGGCAGTGGGTGTCCACCGGGTCATGCACTATCTGCCCCCTGTGGTCACCGGCCCTATCATCATTCTGATCGGCTTGAATCTGGCCCCCTCCGCCGTGGCCAACGCATCTTCCTGCTGGTGGCTGGCGCTGGTGTCCATCGCCGTCATCGTGGTGGCCAATATCTGGGGCAAGGGCATGATCAAGATCATTCCCATTTTGCTGGGCGTGGTCATTCCTTATGTGGTGGCGCTGGTGTTCCGCATGGTGGATTTCTCCGGCCTGGACGTGCAGGGCCTGTTCGGCGGCAGCACGCCGCTGCTGGGCTTCCAGCCCTTTGTGACGAACTTTTCCGGCAGCGTGGCCAAGTTTGATGTCTCTGCTATCCTGGTGATGGCACCCATTGCCATTGCCTCCATGATGGAGCACATCGGCGACATGTCTGCCATCTCCGCCACGGTGGGCGAAAACTTCATTGAGGACCCCGGCCTGCACCGGACCCTCATCGGCGACGGCATTGCCACCTCCCTGTCCGCCCTGTTCGGAGGCCCCGCCAACACCACCTACGGCGAGAACACCGGCGTGCTGGTTCTGTCCAAGGTCCATGACCCCCGGGTTATTCGACTGGCAGCCGTGTACGCCGTGATCCTGTCCTTCAGTCCCACTTTCGCATATCTTGTCAACACCATTCCCGCAGCCATCATCGGCGGCGTCAGCTTCATCCTGTATGGCATGATCTCCGCCATCGGTGTGCGGAACGTGGTGGAGAACCAGGTGGACTTCACCAACAGCCGTAACCTGATCATCGCCGCCGTCATCCTGGTCTGCGGCTTGGGCTTTACCAATGGCCTGACCTTCACCGTGGGTGGCGCGTCCATCACCCTGACCTCCCTGGCCATCGCCGCCATTGCCGGCATCGTCCTGAACGCCATTCTGCCCGGCAACGACTTCCACTTCGGCAAGAGTGCCAACTCTGACGCCTCCGCCAACCTGGGCCAGTATTGATACGATATACAGTGCCTTTCGGGGAGCGCCGCTTTTAAAAAGTGGGTATTTTTACAAAAACAGGAGAAATCTGTTGACTTTTTCGAAAACTTTTATATAATAAATGCGTTAAGCATGATAGAGGCGCGAATGTCATGAGTCATCCACCCTTTCAGGACAGGCACCGGGGTGGGTAAAAGGGACATTTGCCGAGGTTTCGTGTATTCGCCTGTGGGACACGGAGCCGGGCCGTGGGAGAATATCCCCCGGACTGTCGCCCTGAAAGGGGCGGAGCGCTGTCGTGGTTCCATACGTTTCTCCGTATGAAGTCATGACACTGTCATGACTTCATTTTTGTTAGGAGAGAGAAACTATGAAAAACCTGAAGCGGCGGCTGCTGCCTCTGCTGACCGTGCTCCTGGTGCTGTGCACGGCCATGACCGTCACCGCCTTTGCGGCGGATGACCCTACCGAAGAGACCGGCACCAAGATGATCGAGTGCTCCGACTGCGGGGCTGCCGGCATCGTCCTCACGGATGAGGGGACTGCCGCCCCCTGCGAGACCTGCGGCGGCACTGGTTACGTGGAATCTTCCAGCCGGTTCTTCAACACCTTCTGGTCCCTGCTGCCTCCCATCATCGCCATCGCCTTGGCGCTGATTACCAAGGAGGTGTACAGCTCCCTGTTCATCGGTATCCTGGTGGGCGGTCTGCTGTACTCCAACTTTGCCTTTGAGGCGACGGTACTGCATGTGTTCAACGATGGCATCGTGGCCTCCGTCACCGACAGCTATAACATGGGCATCCTGATCTTCCTGGTGATCCTGGGCGCCATGGTGTGCCTGATGAACAAGGCCGGTGGTTCCGCCGCCTTCGGCCGCTGGGCTGAGAAGAATATCAAGAGCCGGGTGGGCGCGCAGCTGGCTTCCATCCTGCTGGGCTGTCTGATCTTCATCGACGACTATTTCAACTGCCTGACCGTGGGCAGCGTCATGCGTCCCATCACCGACAAGCACAACATTTCCCGTGCCAAGCTGGCCTACATCATCGATGCCACTGCCGCTCCCATCTGCATCATCGCCCCCATCAGCTCCTGGGCGGCTGCCGTTGCCGGTTTCGCCGAGGACGGCCAGGGTTTCAACCTGTTCCTGCGTGCCATCCCCTATAACTACTACGCCCTGCTGACCATCGTCATGATGGTGGGCCTGGTGGTCATGAAGGTGGACTTCGGCCTGATGCATACCTTTGAGCGCAACGCCGTCGAGAACAACGACCTGTTCTCCGGTGTGAACCCCTATGCCTCCGCTGATGAGGATGTTCCCGAGGACAAGGGCCGGGTGCTGGACCTGGTGCTGCCCGTGGTGATGCTGATCATCTGCTGCGTCATCGGCATGATCTACTCCGGCGGCTTCTTTGATGGCGAGGGCTTTATCACCGCCTTCTCCAATTCCGACGCCTCCGTGGGTCTGATGCTGGGCTCCGCCTTTGCTCTGGTGTTCAGCTTCATCTACTTCCTGATCCGCCGTTCCATGAGCTTTAAGGACATGATGGGCTGCATTCCTGAGGGCTTTAAGGCCATGGTGCCCGCCATCATGATCCTGACCTTCGCCTGGAGCCTGAAGGCCATGACCGACTCCCTGGGCGCCAAGTACTTCGTCCGCGACTTCGTCCGCACCTCCGCCACCGGTATTCAGCTTCTGCTGCCGGTGATCGTGTTTGTCATCGGCTGCCTGCTGGCCTTTGCCACAGGTACCTCCTGGGGCACTTTCGGCATCCTGATCCCCATCGTGCAGAACGTATTCTCCATGGATAACCCCATGGCCATCATCTGCATCTCCGCCTGCATGGCCGGTGCCGTCTGCGGCGACCATTGCTCTCCCATCTCCGACACCACCATCATGGCTTCCGCCGGCGCCCAGTGCGACCACGTGAACCATGTGTCCACGCAGCTGCCCTATGCCATCACATGCGCGGCCGTGTCCGGTGTCACCTACCTGATCGCCGGCATTCTGGCGCAGCTCGGTGCCCCTGGCATCCTGGGCCTGCCCATTGGTATCGTGCTGATGCTGGCAACTCTGTTCGTGATCAAGCGGCGCGAGGAACGGCGGGCCTGATCCAGTATCCCATCTGACAAAACCGCCCGGCTGACAGCCGGGCGGTTTACATTTGAAGGAAAACATGGTAAACTGGTCCTCACGCAAAAAGGAGGTATCCGTCATGAAACAGGAGATCCGGCAGCTGCTGGGAAATACGACCGTGATAGGTCGGGATATTTTATATTTCGAGGAGTTGGATTCCACCAACACCTATGCCAAAGAATTGGCTCTGACGGACACGCCGGAGGGAACGGCGGTCATTGCAGACTGCCAGACGGCAGGCCGGGGCCGTATGAATCGGAACTTCCAGTCGCCTAAGGGAAAGGGCCTTTATCTCACGGTACTTTTGCGGCCACAGCTGCCGCCGGAGAGTCTGGCGCAGGTAACAGCTTTGGCGGGCATTGCCGTATGCGGCGCCGTGGAGCGGGTCTGCGGTGTCCGGCCGGGGCTGAAATGGCCCAATGACCCGGTACTGGACGGCAAAAAGGTGTGCGGCATCCTGACGGAGCTGGTGACAGACGGAAGCGGTGGTTTGTGTCTGATCGTAGGCATTGGCATCAATGTGGCCCAGCGGAGAGAGGACTTCACACCGGAAGTGGCTGAAATGGCCGCTTCGCTGGAAATGATATTGAAAAAGCCGGTCTCCCGTCCGGCGCTGGCGGCGGCGCTTCTGGAGGAGATGGATCGGACTTACGAGGCACTGAAGCAGGGAGACCTGGAGAAATACCGGGCCTGCTACCGGCGGGACTGCGTGAATCTGGGCAGGCCGGTGCGGCTGCTGGGTCCTGACGGCCAGGAAGAGGCCCGGGCTGTGGAGATTGACCAGGACTTCGGGCTGGTGGTCCGCACCCCGGACGGCACGGAAAAGACTGTCCGGTCCGGTGAGGTCTCGGTGCGCGGTCTTTACGGATATACAGAATGAAAGAGGCGAATCGATTTGAAAATACTTTGGGAATTATTCTGGACCTTTGCGAAAATGGGGGTCATGACCTTTGGCGGCGGCTATGCTATGCTGCCCATCCTCCAGCGGGAAGTGGTGGAGAGTAAGCGCTGGGTCACGGAAGAAGAGATTATGGATTACTACGCCATCGGCCAGTGTACACCGGGCATCATCGCGGTGAATACCGCTACATTTATCGGTCAGAAAATACGGGGAATCTCCGGGGGCATCGTGGCGACCCTGGGGCTGGTGTTTCCGTCGGTGGTCATCATCTCCGTCCTGGCGGGACTGATCACAAACTTCTCCCACCTGGTATGGGTGCAGAACGCTTTTGCCGGCATCCAGGTGTGTGTCTGTGTGCTGATCTTCAATGCGGTGATGAAGCTGCTGAAAAAGTCTGTGGTGGATAAGCGGACGGCGGCCATCTTCGCGGTGGTGCTGGTGGGCAGCGTCTTTCTGCGCATCTCTCCGGCCTGGTTCGTCATTGCCGCCGCAGTGGCTGGCATCATTCTGAAAAACCTGGAGGTGAAGGGCAAATGAGCGTCTATCTGCGGCTTTACTGGGAGTTCTTCAAGACCGGCTTGTTTGCCGTGGGCGGAGGTATGGCCACCCTGCCCTTCCTGAAGGACATCGGCCAGTCCACGGGCTGGTATACCTACACGGACCTGATGAATATGCTGGCGGTGTCGGAGTCCACTCCCGGCCCCATCGGCATCAATATGGCCACCTATGTGGGCTTCACGGTGGGCGGCATTCCCGGCGCTGTCATTGCCACTCTGGGCGAGGTGACACCCTCCATCATCGTGATTCTGATTGTGGCCATGATGCTGAAAAAGTTCCGGGACAACCGCTATGTGAACATGGCTTTCTATGGCCTGCGGCCGGCCTCCACGGGGTTGATCGGAGCTGCCTGCGTCGCTGTTGTGCTGGAGGTGATGATAGGCATCAAGGTGTTGGCTGCCGACGGTGCGCTGGTGAATACGTTCCAGCTGGCAGGGGAGGCGCTGATCAAGTGGCCCGGCGTGCTCCTGGCGGCTGTTTTGCTCGTCCTGACCAACGTTGTCAAGCCGGTGAAGGACTGGCATCCCATTGTGTTCATTGCCTTTTCCGCCGTGGTAGGTATCGTGTTCCGATTCGCCGGTGTCTGACGGGTGCTTGGATGCGTTTTTGCTGAAAAAACAGCATCGGAAGCATTATGAAAATGCTCCCTCCATGAGTGGCAGCGCAGCAGAAGCTGTTATCCTGGAGGGGCATTTTTACATACAATGAAAATAGCGAGGCCTGAGAAGCAGGCAGGCTCCGTTCATCCGCAGTTTAAAGGGAAAATGGCCGGCAGCTTGCGCTGCCGGCCGTAAACATTTATCGTATTTCATTGCCCTCTTGATGAGCAGTGATTCACACAGCGCCGCAGGGGGTATTCGAACCCTTGACTGCATGGAGAAGCCGGACCTCTGGTTTTGTTCACCAGACCAGGGTGGCAAAATAGTCCTCTAGGGTCTCCGCTCTCCGGATTAGTTCCACACTGCCGTCCTCCTTCAGAAGGAGCTCGGCGGAGCGGAGCTTGCCGTTATAGTTGTAGCCCATGGCGTGACCGTGGGCGCCGGCGTCGTGGATCACCAGCAGGTCACCCATGTCGATCTTCGGCAGCATCCGGTCAATAGCGAATTTGTCGTTGTTCTCGCAGAGGGAGCCCACCACGTCGTACTTGTGGTCGCAGGGGGCGTTCTCCTTGCCCATGACAGTGATGTGGTGGTAGGAGCCGTACATGGCGGGACGCATCAGGTTGCAGGCACAGGCATCCACACCGATATATTCCTTATAGATGTGCTTCTCATGGGTAGCCCGGGTCACCAAATGGCCGTAGGGGGCCAGCATGAAGCGGCCCAGCTCCGTGTACAGGGCCACATCGTCCATCCCAGCGGGTACCAGAATCTCCTCATAGGCCTTCCGCACGCCTTCGCCGATGGCGGCAATGTCGTTGGCGGGCTGATCAGGCAGATAGGGAATGCCCACGCCGCCGGACAGGTTGATGAAGGTGATGTGAACGCCGGTCTCGTTTTTCAGGTCCACAGCCAGCTGGAACAGAATGCGGGCCAAGGCGGGATAGTATTCGTTGGAAAGCGTGTTGGAGGCCAGGAAGCTGTGGATGCCGAACTCCTTAGCACCCTTGGCAGCAAGAATTTTGTAGGCCTCAGCGATCTGGGGGCGGGTCATGCCGTACTTGGCGTCGCCGGGGTTGTCCATTACCTGGAAGCCCTCCCGGGTTTCACCCAGGGTAAAGACGCCGCCGGGATTGTAGCGGCAGCAGATCTTTTCGGGAATGCCGCCTAAAGCTTCCTCCAGCTCGGGAATCAGGGTGATGTCATCCAGGTTGATGATGCCGCCCAGCTGACGGGCCTTCTGAAATTCCTCGGGCGGAGTTTCGTTGGAGGAGAACATGATGCCCTCGCCGGTGACACCGCACTTTTCAGCCATCACCAGCTCTGCCATGGAGGAGCAATCGCAGCCGCAGCCCTCCTCCTTCAGCAGCTTCAAAATGGCAGGGGTGGGGGTAGCCTTCACGGCGAAGTACTCCCGATAGCCGGGATTCCAGGCGAAGGCAGCCTTCAGCCGGCGGGCATTCTCCCGGATACCCTTTTCGTCGTAGATGTGGAAGGGAGTGGGATACTGGGCGGCAATGGCCTCCAGCTGGTCTTTGGTCACGAAGGGCGTTTTCATAGGTGCATAACCTCGAATCGTTCATAAAGTGATTACTATTTTACGATGTAAAGTGATGATTTGTCAAGAAATCCGGTGAGAAACGGCGATTTGCACGGGAATCCAGGTGGTAGCGGCCTCTGGCATGTGCATCTGCACGGCTATTCTTTGCAAAAAACAGCCCTTGTATTTCTGGGATACCGGCGGTACAATAGAAACCAATATCACAACATAAGAAATAAGGAGCGATGACAATGGCAAATGTTACAGTGAATGCCGTGGGCGAGCAGTGCCCCATCCCGGTGGTGAAGGCCACACGTGCCCTGCGGGCTATGACGGAACCGGGTGTGCTGGAGGTGCTGGTGGACAATGAGATCGCGGTGCAGAACCTGACCCGCATGGCCTCCGGACACCACCTGGAGGCCAAGGCGGAGAAGCGGTCGGACGGGACCTTTGCCGTTACTATGGAGGTCAGGGAGCCCATGGGCGATACTCCCGCGGAGGAGCCGGAGCTGACCTGCATTTCTGACCGGCGGAGCAGTCTGGTGGTGGCGGTGGATACCGACGCCATGGGCCGGGGCAGCGAGGAGCTGGGCCATACCCTGATGAAGGGTTTCCTGTTCGCCGTGGGCCAGCTGCCGGAGCTGCCCAAGACCCTCTTGTTCTATAACGGCGGCGCAAAACTGACCACCCAGGGCTCCGATTCCCTGGAGGACCTGAAGAAGATGGAGGCCCAGGGGGTGGAGATCCTGACCTGCGGCACCTGCCTGAATTACTACGGCCTGACGGACAAACTGGCGGTGGGGTCTGTCACCAACATGTATACCATCGTGGAGAAGCTTGCCGGGGCCGGGAAGGTCATCAAGCCATGATCTATCTGGATAACGCGGCCACCACCCGGCCCAAGCCTCCCGGCGTGGCGGAGGCGGTGACAGCGGCCATGATGTCCTGGGGCAACTGTGGACGGGGCGCCCATGAGGAGGCTCTGGCTTCGGCCCGGGCGGTGTTCTCAGTCCGGGCGAAGCTGGCAGCTCTGTTTGGCTGCCCGCGGGCGGACCATGTGTGCTTCACCCCCAACTCCACCCAAGCCCTGAATATCGCCATCAGCGGCCTGCTGGGTCCGGGGGATCACGTGATCTCCACGGACCTGGAGCACAATTCCGTCCTGCGGCCCCTGTACCGCCTGCGGCAGCAGGGGGCGGCGGTGGATTTCGTCCCGGCGGACCGGCGGGGGCAGATCGACTATGCTGACTTCGGCCACCTGCTGCGGCCCGATACGAAGGCCGTGGTCTGTACCCATGCCTCCAACCTGACCGGCGACATGATCGACATCGGCTGGGTGGGAGATTTCTGCCGGGCCCATGGGCTGTTGTTCATTCTGGACGCCAGCCAGACGGCGGGAGTATTCCCCATCCACATGGAAAAGCAGCACATCGACGTGGTGTGCTTCACCGGCCACAAGAGCCTGCTGGGCCCCCAGGGCACCGGCGGCCTGTGTGTCCGGGAAGGGGTAGACATCCGCCCCTTCGCCGTGGGCGGCACCGGGGTTCAGAGCTATCTGGAGACCCAGCCCACGGAATACCCCACCCGTCTGGAGGCGGGGACCCTCAACAGTCACGGCCTGGCGGGCTTGGATGCGGCGCTGGATTTTCTGGAAAAAACAGGAATTGACTCTATCCGGGCCCATGAGACGGCCCTGGCCCGCCGGTTCTATGAAGCGGTACGGCAGGCCCCTGGCATCACGGTCTACGGCGATCACAGCATGACGGAACGGGCTCCTGTGGTGACGCTGAATATCGGGGACTATGAGTCCGGAGAGGTGGCGGACGAGCTGGCGGAGCGCTTCGGCATCGCCACCCGGCCCGGCGCCCACTGTGCGCCCCGGATGCACCGTGCCTTGGGGACCACCGAACAGGGGGCTGTCCGGTTCTCCTGGTCGTACTTCAATACGGAGGAAGAGACTGACGCAGCGGCGGAGGCCGTCCGCATCCTGGCTACGGAGAACTGACATGCGCCAAAAAGAGGAGAAATGCGTGGTGACTTTCCGCACCACGGCTGCCGCCATGGAGATGGAGCGGACCTGCAAGGCCGCAGGTGTGCCGGGACGGCTGATCCCCGTTCCACGGACCATCACCGCAGGCTGCGGCATGTGCTGGGCGGCGCCCCCGTCGGCCCGGGAGGCCGTGGAGGAACTGGTAGTGGCGAAGCACTTGATGATCGACGGTATCTATGCTATCATCTTATGATCGAGGTGAGTTTGATGGCGGCAAATTGTGAAGAGTGCGTACACTACGATTATGACGATGAGGCGGAGGCGTACTACTGCACCATGGACCTGGACGAGGACGAGATGGAGCGGTTTTTGCGCAGCGCCAATGACGCCTGCCCTTTCTACCGGCGGGGCGATGACTATATGACGGCCAGGAGGCAATAGACATGGAGCTTGTGGATCTGTACGATGAAAACCGGGTGCCCCTGGGCCGGGTGGCGGAGCGCCACGCAAAAAAGGGCCAGGGGGAGTACCGCATGGTGGTCCATGTCTGCATTTTCAACAGCCTGGGCCAGCTGCTGATCCAGCGGCGTTCCCCGGAAAAAACGGTCTGGCCGGAGCTGTGGGACGTGTCCGTCGGCGGCGGCGTGGACGCCGGGGAGACCAGCCGCCAGGGAGCTGTCCGGGAGGTCAGCGAGGAACTGGGATATGATCTGGACTTGACCGGTCTGCGGCCTGCTGTGACAGTGAACTTCGAGGGCGGCTTTGATGATTTCTTCGTGGTGACCCGGGACCTGGACCTTCAGGGCCTGCGGCTCCAGAAGGAGGAGGTCAGCGATGTCCGCTGGGTGACGCTGGAGGAAAGTCTGGACATGCTGGACCGGGGAGAGTTCATCCCCTATCCGCCCAGCTTCCTGCAGTTTCTGTTCGAGGCCCGGGGAAGCTTCGATTTCCCGACTAAATAAGGAAAACCGGCTCACGTGAGCCGGTTTTCCTTATTCATAAGGGTGTGTCATCTTCCAGCAGATGCATCATGGAGACCTCGTAGGCGATGCGCTCCTCGGTCCCGTTGTCGGTAACTTTGTGATAGGCCCGGCTCTGGACCCGGCCTTCCAGAGAGAGGCTGTCTCCCACTCCAAGACTACTGGTCCGCACCGCCAGTTGGCCCCAGGCGATGACCGGCAGGTAATCCGCCCGGCCATACCGCCGGGGCACCGCCAGCATCAGGTCGCAGATGTTGCGGCCCAGGGGTGTCCGCCGGAAAATGGGCAGCTTGCAGAGAGAGCCCGTCAGGAGGATCTGGTTACAGGGTTCCCCAGTGCCTGGCTGGATGTCCGTGGCATAGACTGTCAGTACCAGCTTGTTGCCCACACCGCTGCGGTTGTTGAAGGAGCGAAGCTGTCCCTGGATGCGGAGAGACTCCTGACTGTCGGCCCGGTCCAGCAGCGCTTCCGGCAGGAGCACCGGAAGAATGTCCGGTGTACCGGACAGGCGGGGAACCTCCAGGAAAAAACGGTAGAACTGGGTGCCGTGGTTTTCATGGGACCACTCCGGCCCACTGACCGGACGGCCCCCCAGCAGCACGTCATTTTGGTTGTGTGTCATCATGTTGTCCACCCCTCGGTCGTGATGAGACATCCTATGAGGCTGGAGGTTGTAAAATGACTGTGAATTTCCGGGTGGCACTCTTGTGAAAGAGAAGAATTGTGGGTATAATGAGCGCAATGTGATGATCGTGCAAGGAGGATGACCCATGGCGAATTTACTGGATTACCTGGATTGGAGGGGAGATCTGACCCTGGAACAGTCCCCTTTTAATGAGGTGGATAATCTGATTCTGGCGGAGTTATCCTTTGTGGATTTCAAGGATATCGTCCCCGGCCCCGGCGAGGGGGAGAGCGTGGTACTGCGGGAGGCGGCGGAGTCCTTTTTTGCGAAGTTTCCCCAGGGGGAGAAGATCGACATGGGCGTCCTGGTGCCCGGAGCCATTCCGGAGATGCTGCGGAAGATGGCGGACTCCCGCCGGTTCGGCGACATGAAGCTGAACTGTTTCGTGGATCACCTGGACGTGGGAAAGGGCGAGCAGTTCGCGGCCCTTGCTATCGAGACAGGAGACAAGGGACTGTACCTCTCCTTCCGGGGAACCGACGACACCTTGGCCGGGTGGAAGGAAGATTTTGAACTGGCCTGCATGCCGGAGGTCCCCGCCCAGAAAAAGGCGGTGGCATATACCTGGGCTGTGGCGAAGCAGTTTCCACGGAAGAAGCTGCGACTGGGCGGCCACTCCAAGGGCGGCAATCTGGCGGTGTACGCCGGGGTGTTCTGCCCGGAGAATGTCCAGAAACGCATCATCGCCGTCTGGTCCAACGATGGTCCCGGCTTTCACAATGACCTGCTGGACCTTCCAGAGCACCGGCGGGTGGCGGAGCGCATCTTTTCTATTGTGCCCAAGTCCTCCGTAGTGGGGATGCTGCTGGAGCACGAGGAGGATTACACCGTGGTGGACAGCGACCAGTTGGGCTTCATGCAGCATGACGGTTTTTCCTGGCAGGTCATGGGCGACCACTTCATCACCCTGCGCCAGGTGACCCAGCAGGCGCATCTCAGTGACCAGGAACTGCGGAAGTGGGTCCACGGATTGTCCGTGGAGCAGCGGGAGACCTTCGTCAATGCCATGTTTGATGTGTTGTCGGCTTCCGGAGCCGTGACCCTGACGGACCTGAAGGACGACAGCTTCAAAGCTGTGGGCGCTATGATCCGGGCCATGAAGGACCTGGACAAGGAGACCCGGGACGGTCTGTGGGATTTCCTGGCCATCCTCTTCAAGAGCAACCTGCGGATGGTGCTGGAGGGCATTCAGGAGGAAACGGAGAAAAAGCGCGGTCCCCGGCGACGGATTGGGAAGAAGAAAGAGGAAAAAAACGAAGAGAAATAAGTGCAGCTCCGCGCCGAAACCGGCGCGGGGCTGATTTTATGGAGCCAAGAACTACTCGAAACTGTCTATATCCGCCTGAAGCCGCTCCAGAGACTGTCCCACGTGATAGCCGTCAGTGGCAGCATGGTGGCAGGTGAGAGAGAGCGGCAGAAAGCACCTGCCATTCCGCAGTACGAACTTCCCTGCTTCTACCGAGGGGAAAAAGTAGTCCTTCAGCCCGTAACTGTGGACAGCGAAGTGCTGAAAGGAGACCCAGGGGAAGCAGGAAACGGTGTAGGCGTTGGCGGGGGGGGTGGGGTCTCCGGCTGGGCCAGGAAGCCGCGGTTTCCGCCGTACCGGGCCCGGTTATCCAGAAAGGCCCGATAAAAGGCGGAGAAATTCGGGTCAAATTCCGTCCACATCATGGAAAAGGTATGGTCATCCTCGTGCAACACGGCGTACAGGGGCGTCAGCGAATCGTAGACGCCCAACTGTTCCCCCTGTTTCGCCAACCGAAAGGCTGGGTCATCGCTCAGATTCTTTGTCACCAGCCATAGATAGGCGGGGTAGAATTTCAGTCCGTGCTGTTTCAGAATCTGCCGCAGGGCGGTCACATCCAGCTCCACCGTCAGGGAATAGCCGGTGGGGGCCATCTGGGAGAAGCAATAAAAGGTCTGCATGCGGGGCCAGGATGCCGGGTCAATGGGAGTAAAAGTCATGAGGAGCACCTCCTGAGAGTTGATGATTCCATGGTAAGGCTGCTCCCGGAAAAGCGCAAGCAACGCTCCGTTGAGTGAAGAGAAACAAGCCCCCTGCGGCAATGCCGCAGGGGGCTTGTCAGCTTGTCAAAGAACCTCGCCGGTGGCGAGGTTCTTCTGGTATAATAGGA
>CAMFAL010000011.1 GCA_945948185.1 uncultured Clostridia bacterium
TCCTATTATACCAGAAGAACCTCGCCACCGGCGAGGTTCTTTGACAAGCTGAACAGCCCGGAAGCAGATGCTTCCGGGCTGCTTTTTTAAAGGTCCCCGACAGCATGATACACGGATATGGAGTTGTGGACAGAGGACAGGTGAGGTATGGAAGCGTAAAAAACAACCAGCCAAGTGAGGAAAACTGCCATGCTGATCCTATTAAACGGAGAGAATCTGTAAAAAATAACCACAGAAAACATCAGACGGTATGTGAGTGGATTATTACCGGCATTTTTTAGCCTTTGGAAAAGATATCCGGGCTTTCAATATCAGCCGTACCCCAGTGTGGGAGACTATGCAGATTCTGAAGTGGAAGAAACACGTCAGCGTGGTGCAGGAAAATCGTGGCGGTGGAGCAGGCAGCAGATCACCAGTGGGGAACTGGAGGAGCTGAACCATGTGCTGACGGCCTTTGAGATAACCTGTGAAAAGGGCACTGCTTCCAGAGCAGCCGGTTTCGGAAGGTATCCGCTGTCCACCACCGGGAGATCCTGAAGTCGCTGCGCCAACGGAATAGCAAAAAGGCCGGGGAACAGTTCCGGAACTCTTTTATATTTTATAAAGAAAGAATATAGAATGGTTATGCTTGATGAAAATAGATCATTCGTTGACTTTAGAGCAATAAATTGATATAAAGGAACTGCAATGATAGAAGAAAGGGTGTATCAGATGGACAGAGATCAGGCGTTGATTGCTTTTTGCCAGGAGGCAGTCCGTATTCCCAGTCCTTCCGGTCAGGAAAGGAGAGTAGCGGAGCTGCTGAAAGCAAAAATGGAGGAATATGGATTCGATGACGTCCAGATCGACCGCTATGGCAGCGTTTTGGGCCGCATCCACGGCAAGCGTCCCGGAAAGACCATCCTGATGGACGGTCATATCGACAATGTGGATGTCATTGACGCCGCGGAATGGAAGCACGACCCATTTGGTGCCGAGATTGATGACGGAAAGATCTACGGCCGGGGCACCTCCGACATGAAGGGCAGCGTCACGGCCATGATCTCCGCGGCTGCCCACTTCGCCGAGGATGCGGGCAAGGATTTTGCCGGTGATATCTGCGTGTCCTGCACGGTCCATGAGGAGTGTTTCGAGGGCATCTCCTCCCGGGAGATCACCAAATTGGCCAAGCCGGACTTCGTTATCATCGGTGAGGCAACATCCACCACTGTGAAGGTCGGCCAGCGGGGCCGCGCGGAGGTGGTGGTGGAGACTGAGGGAAAAAGCTGCCATTCATCCAACCCGGAAAAGGGTATCAACGCGGTGTACCATATGATGGCGGTCATCGAAGAAATCCGCAAGATCGTCCCCAATGAGCACCCCGTTCTGGGCAAGGGCATCCTGGAACTGACGGATATCGTCTCCTCTCCCTATCCAGGAGCGTCGGTAGTTCCATCCCTGTGCCGGGCCACCTTTGACCGGCGCACGCTGGTGGGTGAGGATGAAAATGTAATCCTGGGTCAGGTGAAGGAGGCCATCGCCCGGGCGGCGGAAAAGGTGCCCGGGCTGAAGGCACGTACCTATCTGGCGGAGGGGAAGGAGGCTTGCTGGACCGGAGAGACCATTGCAGCCAAGCGGTATTTCCCCGCCTGGCTTATCGATGAGAGCAACGAATATGTGCAGAAGGCCCTGACCGGTTTGAAGGAAGCTGGGATTGAGGCACCGATCTCTCACTTCTCCTTCTGTACCAACGGCAGCCACTTCTGCGGCGAGGCCGGCATTCCCTGTATCGGCTACGGTCCTTCTCTGGAGAGCCTGGCTCACGTGCGGGATGAGTACATTGAGATCGACCAGCTGACCAAGGCCTGCCATGGTTTTTACAGCATTCTGTCTCAGTTGACCCGCTGACAAACCGTGGAACGCAGGGAACATATCAAGGCGGAGCATTTCTGAAAAAGGCTCTATCCGCCATTGCCAGTGCACGCCAGGGTGTCCCGGTCCTGTTCCCTCTGGGTGCCGCGGGTATCTTGTACGCAGTAAAGACCGGTATGACGGTCCCGCCGGTATCACAGCGGAATAATCCACCGGAAAATTCGCCTGAAAGGTGCTTTCGGACGAATTTTTCTTGACATTTCAAAAAAATTATACTAGAATGTGGACACTGTGTTGACAGGGAACAGTATCCCCGGTATCCGGGTCCAGAGAAGAGGCGGCTGGTGAAAGCCTCGGCCGGGAAGGGAGAGAAGGCCCCCTTGAGCAGCGGAGCGGAAATGCTTCGCCGGCCCCCGCCGTTATCGGGACAGAGTGCGTATCAGCCAGATACGAATTCAGGTGGAACCACGGATCGATTTTGATTCGCCCTGAGCCGAAAACCGGCTCAGGGCGTTTTTTGCGTCTTGAGCCAAACCAGAAAAGGAGACGAAAGACATGAAAAACACCGAAAAGACCATGGAAAAAATCGTGGCCCTGTGCAAGAACCGCGGCTTTATCTTCGCCGGCAGTGAGATCTACGGCGGCCTTGCCAACACCTGGGACTACGGCCCCTTGGGTGTGGAGCTGAAGAACAACGTGAAGAAGGCCTGGTGGAAAAAGTTTGTCCAGGAGAACCCCTACAACGTGGGCCAGGACTCCGCCATTCTGATGAACCCTCAGACCTGGGTGGCCTCCGGCCATCTGGGCGGCTTCTCCGATCCCCTGATGGACTGCAAGGAGTGCAAGGAGCGCTTCCGCGCCGACAAGCTGATTGAGGATTTCTGCGCTGAGCAGAACATTACCCTGGAAAAGCCCATTGACGCCTTCTCCCAGGAGGAGATGGCCGCCTTCATCGAGGAGCACCAGGTACCCTGTCCCTCCTGCGGCAAGCACAATTTCACCGACATCCGTCAGTTCAACCTGATGTTCAAGACCTTCCAGGGTGTCACCGAGGACGCCAAGAACACGGTCTATCTCCGTCCCGAGACCGCCCAGGGCATTTTCGTGAACTTCAACAACGTTCAGCGCACCACCCGCCGGAAGCTGCCTTTCGGCGTCTGCCAGATCGGTAAGTCTTTCCGCAACGAGATCACCCCGGGCAACTTCACCTTCCGCACCCGCGAGTTCGAGCAGATGGAGCTGGAGTTCTTCTGCAAGCCCGGCACCGATCTGGAGTGGTTCAATTACTGGCGCAACTTCTGCCATGAGTGGCTGCTGAACCTGAACATGAAGGACGAGAACCTGCGCCTGCGGGACCACTCTCCCGAGGAGCTGTGCTTCTACTCCAAGGCCACCACCGACTTCGAGTTTATGTTCCCCTTCGGCTGGGGCGAGCTGTGGGGCGTGGCGGACCGCACCGACTACGACCTGACCCAGCATCAGAACACCTCCGGCGTGGATATGACCTACTTTGACCAGGAGGCCAACGAGCATTATATCCCCTACGTTGTCGAGCCCTCCCTGGGCGCCGACCGCGTGGTGCTGGCCTTCCTGGTGGAGGCCTACGACGAGGAGGTCGTGGACGAGGCCAAGAACGATGTCCGCGTGGTCATGCACTTCCATCCTGCTCTGGCGCCTTTCAAGGTGGCTGTCCTGCCCCTGAGCAAGAAGCTGTCTGAGAAGGCCCGTGAGATCCAGCAGGAGCTCTCCAAAGAGTGGATGGTGGACTTCGACGAGACCGGTTCCATCGGCAAGCGCTATCGCCGCGAGGACGAGATCGGCACGCCCTACTGCGTCACTGTGGACTTCGACACCGTGGGCGACGCCGAGAAGGAAGGCGACAACTGTGTTACCGTCCGTGACCGTGATACCATGGAGCAGGTACGCCTGCCCATCAGCGAGCTGAAGAACTATCTCCGCGAGAAGCTGGCTTACTAAGAATGACCCAACAGGGCGGGTGGACACACCCGCCCTGTTTTCACAAAGTTCAAGCTTTTCAGGCATATTTGTGGTAAAATCGGAAAAAGAAGAAGGGAGGAGAATTGGGTGCTATATTTGCAGACGTTTTCGCTGCCCGGTGAGGACCGCGAGTGGAGTTTCCTGGAGAAGAACCCGGAAAACAGGCGCACCTGCTACGGCAGCCGATATCCCTTCGGCATTTTTCAGAACAAGGGTATCTCCCGACTGGAATTTGAGCCCATCACCATTCTCTGCGGCGGCAACGGCAGCGGTAAGACCACTCTCCTGAACCTGATCGGCGAAAAGATGGCTTTGCAGCGGGGAGCGGTGTTCAACCGCAGCTCCTTTTACGGCGCTTATCTGGACCTGTGCCGGGCGGAGACCACCCATGATTTTGACCGGGAGGTCCTGGCCAACAGCCGGGTCATTACCAGTGACGACGTGTTTGACTATCTGCTGGACCTGCGCTGCATGAACGAGAACATCGAGACCAGGCGTCGGGAGCTGCTGTCTGAATACACGGACAAGCGGTATTCCCACATGCAGATGCGGTCCCTGGAGGACCTGGACGAGCTGCGGAAGGTGGTGGAGGCTCAGCGGCACACCGGTTCCCGCTATGTGAATGACCAGCTGATGCGGGACGTGCCCGGCAAGTCCAATGGGGAGAGCGGTTTTCTGTACTTCACCCGGCACATTCAGGAGAATGGCCTTTATCTGCTGGACGAGCCGGAAAACAGCCTGTCCGCCCGGCTCCAGCTGGAGCTGGCCCGGTTTCTGGAGGATTCCGCCCGGTTCTACGGCTGTCAGTTCGTTATCGCTACCCACTCGCCTTTCCTGTTATCATTGAAGGGTGCCCGCATTTACGATCTGGACCGGACCCCGGTCTCCACCTGCCTCTGGACGGAGGTGGAAAATGTCCGGACTTTTTACGACTTTTTCAAGTCTCATGAACGTGATTTCTAAAAAACACTCTTGTTTTCCACAAAAGAGGTGACCTGTTTGAAAAACTTCTGGCTGTTCCAAACCTCCGCCGCCGGACTTTCCGGGGGAAAGAAAACCACCTTCTGGCTTTGGAACGGACTGATCCTGCTGCTGGCAGGTCTGTGTCTGGGGGGACTGTCTTTGTTCTTCGCCTACGGAGACTACCCCGACGTGCTGATGAAAAGCTACTTCCAGCATCCCCTCATTGCGGTTTTAAATATTCTGCCGGTGGTGCTGGGGTTGTTTCTGGTGTATTTCCTGGTGGGGCGGCCTTGGCTGGCCTTTCTGATCACCGGGGTGGTGGTCTGGGGCTTTTCCCTGGGCAACTACTATAAGCTCCGGTTCCGGGACGACCCCCTGATGTTTGAGGACATCCGCCACATCCGGGAGGCGGGTTCCATTGCCCTTGCCGCCAACTACGACCTGACTCCTGATAAACGGGTCTGGTTTGGCCTGCTGTGCCTGATTTTCGGGACGGTGTTCCTGTGGTTCCTGGTGCAGGGGCGGCTCCGGTGGAAGGCACGTCTGCCGCTGTTGCTGGCGGGGGCGCTGCTGTGTGTTCCTGTTTGGAAGCTTTGCGCCGACAAAAATACCTATAACAGCAAGACCCAGAATTACGACTATATCAACCGCTGGTCCTCCACCCAGGTGTATATTTCCAAGGGCTTTGTCTATCCCTTCCTCCACAGCGCTACCACCGGCACCATCAAGGCACCGGCGGGTTATGACCAGCGGGAGACTGCGGCGCTGCTGGCTTCCTATGAGGACGCCGATATTCTGGTGGAGAAGCAGGTGGATGTGATTCTTCTCCAGCTGGAGGCCTTTGCCGATTTCTCCCGGTTTGAGGGCGTCCAGGGCATAGACTTTGAAAAAGCCTACGATGTTTATCACGAGATCGAGGAGGAGAGCTACACCGGAAACCTGCTGACCAACATTTTTGCCGGCGGCACGGTGAACACGGAGCGGGCGGTGCTGACGGGGTACGCAGACCAGTGGAACTACCGGGCCAACACCAACTCCTATGGCTGGTACTTCCAGGACCAGGGCTACACCGTGGAGGGCAGCCATCCCAGCTACGCCTGGTTCTACAACCGCCAGAACGTCAACGGCTACCTGGGCATTCCCACGTATTATTACTATGAGAACCGGTACAGCGACCTGTACACCGGCGGCATTGCCACGGATGACGTACTGTTTCCGGATATCTTTCGGCTGTACGCGGAAAACCGGGACGGGGCGGGGAAGCCCTACTTCTCCTTTAACATAACCTATCAGGGCCACGGGCCCTATGACACGGAGAGCGTCTGGCGTGGCAAGCACTACACCGACGGCCGGTATTCCACCGCGACTACCAATATTGTGGACAACTACCTGGGCTCTGTGTCCGACACGGCGGAGCAGCTGCGGAAGCTGCTGGATGACTTTGCCGCCGAGGAGCGGCCTGTGGTCGTGGTGGGCTTCGGGGACCACAAGCCCTGGTTTGGCGACGGCAACTCCGCCTATCAGGAGCTGGGGATTAATCTGAACACCTCCACAGAGGAGGGCTTCTACAACTACTACGGCACCCGGTATTTCCTCTGGGCCAACGATGCCGCCAAAACAGCGCTGGACAATGACTTCGTGGGGGAGGGGCCGGATGTGTCCTCCTGCTTCCTGATGAACCTGCTCTTTGACCTGTGCGGCTGGGAGGGCAATGCCTGGACCCAGGCCACCACGGACATCTGGGAAGTCGTCCCCGCTGTAACCACCGTGGGCGGCTATGTGCAGGACGGGCGGTTCACAGAGACCCTGGACGAAGCCGGGCAGACAGCGCTTCAGACCTACAAGGATTTGGAGTACTACTACGGAACCTATTTCCAATCCTGAATCATGCAGAGAGACCGGGGCACGCTATGGCGTGCCCCGGTTTTGTAAAATTCACCAAAAAAGGTTGACCTTTTTCTGCGCTGTATTTCAGCGGGAATACTTGTAATTGCGCCGACCTTTTTGTATCATGGATATACAAAAACTGTTTTCCTCCATAAAATTTTGTTTGATTTGGAGAGAAGACGGAGAAAAGAGGGAGCGTATGGAAAAGATCTTTCGGCTCAAAGAGAACGGAACTTCCGTTCGTACCGAGATCCTGGCGGGTCTCACCACCTTCATGACCATGGCCTATATCATTGCTCTGAACCCCAATCTGCTGACCAACTTTGATGTGGGCTCCCAGTTGTGGAACGGCGTGTTCATGGCCACCTGCATTGCCTCCGCAATCGCCATGTTCTGCATGGCCTTCCTGGCCAACAAGCCCTTCGCCCTGGCCCCCGGCATGGGCCTCAACAGCTTCTTCGCTGTGGTGGTCACCAACATCGTTGGGCTTACCGGCATGACTTATGTGGAGAGCTTCCAAGCGGCCCTGATCATCATCCTCATCGAGGGCATTGTGTTCATCGCCCTGTCGATCCTGAACATCCGGGAGAAGATCGTGGAGGCCATCCCCCTGGGCGTTCGGCTGGGCATCGCCCCCGCCATTGGCATCATGCTGATGAACATCGGACTGGGCTCCAACGCAGGCATCTACTGCGAGGGTAACGGCTTTGCCGCTCCCTTCTATGTGATGCGGGACTTCTTTGGCGCCCTGACCCCCAGCGTCATTAAGGGTTCTATGGGTGACGCGGGCTACCACGCCATGCTGCTGACGGTCATTACCATGTTTGTTGGCCTGTTCGTTATGGTGCTCCTGGCCAAGAAGGGCATCAAGGCCGCCGTGCTGCTGGGTATGCTGGTGGCGTCTGTGATCTACTGGGCCGGTGAAGCCCTGTTCCTGGGCGTCAATCCCTTTGCCTCCCTGGCCACCGCCTCCTTCGCACCGCCCTTCGCCGACATGGCCCAGACCACTCTGTTCAAGTTCAACTTTGCCGGCCTGGTGCAGGTGGGCTGGTTTACCGTCATCACTCTGGTCATCACCTTCTGCATGATCGACATGTTCGACACCATCGGCACCCTGGTGGGTACCGCTTCCCGGGCCGGCATGGTGGATGCGGAGGGCAACATGCCCAATATGAAGCAGGCTCTGCTGTCCGACGCTATCGGCACTGTGGCCGGCGCCTGCACCGGCACCTCCACCGTCACCACCTTCGTGGAGTCTGCCTCCGGCGTGGAGGCCGGCGGCCGCACCGGCCTGACGGCTCTCACCACCGGCGTACTGTTCCTGGCCTGCATCTTCATCGCTCCCATCGCCGCCATCATCCCGGCAGCAGCCACCTCCGCGGCGCTGATCTACGTGGGTGTTCTGATGCTGATGGGCCTGAAGAACGTGGACTTCGGCGATATGGACCAGATGCTGCCGGTGTCCCTCATGCTGATCGGCATGCCTATCTCCGGCTCTATCGGCCACGCCATCGGCCTGGGCCTGATCTCCTACACCATCATCAAGGTATTCTCCGGCAAGGCGAAGGAAGTGTCCGCACTGACCTATGTCATTTCGGCGCTGTTCCTCATCAAGTTCTTCCTGGTGGTGTGACAACGTATCCATACAAGACGGCCCCGTGGAGTTTTCCACGGGGCCGTCCTTCTTTCAAAGAGCGTTCAGGGGATGAGAATACACTTTCCGCACTTGCCTTGTTCGGTCATGTTCAGACCCTGCTCAAATTCCTCCAGGGGGAGGACATGGGTCACGATGGGGGAGAGGTCCAGGCCCCGGCGCAGCAGGCCCCGCATCTCCTCCCAGTTTTCAAACATCCGGCGGCCGGCGATACCCCGGATGGAACAGCCCCGGTAGCCGAAATCGGAGATGCTGACGGAGATGGATTGGTCCGGCAGGGCCACGCAGGTCAGCTGGCCCTCGGGGCGGAGGTACTGCATGGCGGCGGCCATGCCGGCCTTACTGCCGGAGAAGTCCACGGCCACATGGGGGCCGTAGCCGCCAGTGAGGGCCTTTACGGCCACCACGGGGTCCTCCGCAATGGGGTCAATGACCGCGTCGGCTCCCAACTGCTTTGCAAGGGCCGCCCGCTTCGCGTTGGGCTCCAGCACGATGATCTGGGCCGCACCGGTCAGCCTGGCGGTGAGGATGCCCATTTGGCCCAGGGGACCGGCGCCGATAATGGCCACGGCTTTGGCGGCCAGCGGTACGTCGGTAATGCCGTGAACAGAGACGCCCAGGGGTTCCATGAGGGCCAACTGCTCCCAGGGCAGGGAGGGGTCGTTGTAGACGAAGGCAATCTCCTCGGGGATGACGATGTATTCGGCGAAGCAGCCGTCCTGGTGGACACCGATGCACTTCGTGTTGGGACAGACGTGGCGGTTGCCTTCGTGGCAGATCTGACAGTTGTTGCAGGAGATGTGGGACTCAGAGGAGACCCGGTCGCCCACCTGCACGGTGTGTACGTCGCTGCCGACCTCCACCACCTCGCCGGAGAACTCGTGGCCAATGACCA
This sequence comes from uncultured Clostridia bacterium, assembly GCA_945948185.1. GTDB lineage: Bacteria > Bacillota > Clostridia > Oscillospirales > Oscillospiraceae > Oscillibacter. The sequence continues at coordinate 9,249 of CAMFAL010000011.1, forward strand.
CAGGGGGATTCATGCGGGCCTGGGCCCAGGTATTCCAGTGGCGGATGTGGACATCGGTGCCGCAGACGGCGGCAGCCTTCACCCGCACCAGGATCTCCCGGGGGCCGGGCTGGGGAATGGGGATGGTGCGCAGCTCAATATTGCCGGGGGCGTAAGCCGTTTTTACCACGGCTCTCATGGTACCAGTCATGTGGAACAGCTCCTTTGCCGATTAGTTTCTGATTGCAAGGTACCATAAGCGGCAGGCTCGGGACAAGGCTTTTTCCCAGAAAAGTTGTCAACAAGTGTGGAAAACTTGGCGACAAGTTGGAAGGAAAACGGACAGGGGCCATAGCCCCTGTCCTTCAGCGGAAAACTTTCATATTTTTTTCCAGGGTGTCGAAGTGGTGAACCAGCAGGCGGTGGAGCCGGTCTCCGTCCCGCTCCTCCACGGCGTGGACCAGGTTCCAGTGCTGGCGGATGTAGTCGGGGAGATGCTCCTCCGGGCTCTGCCCCAGAATCTCGGTCCAGTGGCCCAGAGAAATGCGGGCCATGTAGCCCACCACGATCTGAAACAGACCGTGGAGCAAGGCGTTGCCGGAGGCCTTCAGCAACTGAGCGTGGAGGGCGGTGTCCGCCTCCGTCAGCACCTGGGGGTCCCGGCTCTCCTCAATGGTGCGGGCGAAGCCCCGCAGGGCCTCCAGGTCCTCTTCCGTCCGGTTGGCGGCCGCCGCGTGGGCACCGCCGGTCTCCAGAATACGGCGGACTGCCAGAGTATCCTGAAAATTCTCCTCCGCCGTCAGGGTCATGAGGTACAGAATTTTGGAGCTCTGCCCGATGTCGCCACCACCCAGGAAGGTGCCCTTGCCCTGCTGGCCGTATAGCACCCCCAGCAGAGACAGTGCGGCGTAGACCTCCCGCACCTGGGCGCGGGGGATGCCCAGACTGCGGGCCAGCTGGTTTTCTGAATAAATTTTGTCGTTTGGCTTGAGGGTGCCGTCCCGCAGGCTTTGGAGAAATTTTTCAATGACCAGCTGATAGCTGTCTGAGCTGAGCATGGCGCCTTCACCCTTTCCTCAGAAAAACATTCCCATGAAGCCGTCTGGCATCTGGCGGCTCTGATCCCAGATATCCTCAAACTGCACCCGGTTCAGGGCCGTCACATTCCCTTCGGACCCGGCGGCCTGCCGGGGGTCTGTGGGGGGTTCGTCCAGGTCGTCATAGGACTGATACAGACCTACCCGAAAGACCTCCACCTTCCGCCGGGGACAGCTCCGGCTGTCCAGCTCCAGATACAGCTTCCAGGGTTCGTCCTCTTCTTCGTGGTCCCATTCGATCATGTAATACTGCATGGCGTTCTCCTTACTTGCTGAAAAATGTTTCAATGGCCGCCCGGCCGGCCTGCAGGCTGCCCTGGGCGAAGCCACCCCGACCGCCGCCCCGGCCGTTCAGAGTCTTATTCAGGTCTTTTACCAGCGGAGAAATATCCTGCCCGTCCGCTCGCACCAGAGCGTAGGCGTACTGGCTGTCCTCTCCGGCGAACACCGCCGTCAGGCCGCCGGCGCGCTTTGCCACGGCGTCTGCCAGCTTCCGCACGCTGTCGCCCTTCATGGGGGACTGGAACAGCACCACGTCGCCCTTACCCTCATTGTCCCGGGCGATGGCGTCAAAAACGGTGGACTCCAGTTCCGCCATGCGAACTTTGGCGGCGGAAAGCTCCGCCTCCAGCCGCTCCACGGCGGCCAGGGTATCCTGGGGTTTGACGGAAAGCTGCTGGCCGATGGCCTTGGCCTGGTCGTAGGTCCGGCCCAGGTAGTCCAGGGCACGCTTGCCGCACAAGATTTCCATGCGGACACCCTCCCGGAACTTCTGACAGGAGAGAACCTTGATCAATCCTACCTGGCCCGCCCGGAAAACGTGGGTGCCGCAGCAGGCGCAGCAGTCGGCCTCCGGGAAGATGACGATGCGTACCTTGCCCGCCAGTTCCTTCTTGCTGCGGTAATCCAGAGCCACCAGCTCCTCAGGGGAGGGATAGTCGATCTCCACCTCCTGGTCGGCCCAGATGACCTGGTTGGCCTTTTGCTCCGCATCCAAAGCCTGCTCCCAGGAGATGTCCACGTTGTAGTCAATGGTTACCACGTCGGCTCCCATATGGAAGCCCACATTGTCGCAGTGGTAGTCATGGCACAGGATACCGGAGATGATGTGCTCTCCGGAGTGCTGCTGCATGTGGTCGAAGCGCCTTGCCCAGTCAATGCGTCCGATAACAGTTTGCCCAATTTCCACAGCTCTGTCGCAGGTGTGGAAAATGACTCCGTCCTTTTCGTGAACATCGGTGACGTTCACGCCGCCCAGGGTGCCATGGTCCGCGGGCTGGCCGCCGCCTTCAGGATAGAAGGCAGTGCGGTCCAGCACCACCTGGAAGCCGTTTTTCCCGGCTTCACAGGACAAAACGGCGGCGGGAAACTCGGTAATGAAGGGGTCGGTATAGTAGAGTTTTTCCGTTTCCATGTGGAAAACTTCCTTTCATTTAAGAGATGGAGACAATAAAACGCCAGACAGGCTCTGCAAGGAACCAGCCCGCAACAGCGGAGAGCAGATTAGCGGCGATGCCGTATAGTGTGGACCAGGATCTGGATTCCTCCCGGAAAAAGCGGCGATAGACCCATGTCTCGGACACCAGAATAGCCAGTTCCATGGGGAAGAATCGCATGTAGTAAGCGTATCCGTAGCCTCGTTGGAGAATCGTGACGCCCAGCACCAGAAACAAGCAGACCTGGGTAATCAGGTTTGCTGCCAGGAAAATCAAAATATTCCGTTTGGATTCATGAAGTCCCATTAACACAAACAAGCCACCCTCTAAAATCAGGGTAGGCAGCAATGTGGATAGAAATTGCGCTCCATAGCTCATGCCGGCCGGGGGAGCGGAGGCTTCTTTTTCTGTCCAGTTTACCTTGACGGAGGATTGAAGACCGGGACGGACATAGGGCTCGGAGATCCAGAATTCGCCGGATTTGGTGACCATCAGGATCCGGTAGGTATCCGGTACGCCCATATAGCCGAAGATGTGGAGCCCCTCTTCATTGGGATACAGATCGCCCCACATAGGTGCACCGGTGGACCCCTCCGCCGTACAGGCGTGCCAGCCCTCCGGCACCGCAGCCCGAAGAGCTTTCAGCAGGTCCTGATCCAAAGAGGCAATCTCCTCGTCGGAGTAACTCCATTCCAGACCGTCAAAGGGATTGGTGTCATCCTCGTAATTTTCCTCGGCCAGAATATCCAGGTAATATGGTTCCACCGGAGGATTCACCACTTTCACAGTCAGCTGAGGCTTTGGCCCCATGTCCGCAAAAGCGGTGACGGTCAGGACCGATACTGCCAACCCAAGAAAGAGCAGGGAACGAAACGAACGTTTCATAGAATACTCCCTTCCAGAAAGCAGTAAATTCAACAACAAAATGTAGAATATAAATAGAATTATACGAATAGTGTTTGAATTTTGGGCTTACAGCAAACCGAGCGCCTGCTTCCACCGCAGCACCCGGCGGCAGGCGGCGTCGATGACGGATTCATCCAGAGTACCGTTTTCCACGGCTTCTATGACCTTGGGGATCTGGGTCCGGTAGTCGGTGGTCAGCACCAGGTTGTTTCCGGCCTCCAGAGCCATCAAGGCTACCGCACCGTCCCCAGCGTAGGCGCGGACGGCCTCCATGGCCAGGTCGTCTGTCATCACCACGCCGTCAAAACCCAGTTCTTCCCGCAGGATGCGGTGGACGTTGGGGGACAGGGAGGCGGGGAGGTCCGGGTCCATGCACTCCACGATGTTGTGGGAGACCAGCACGGCGGTGGCGTCTCCGCCGCTCTCAAACCCGGCGGAGAAGGGGAGGAAGTCATTGTTTACAAAATCCTCGTAGGGTCGCCCGTCCACGGCAATGCCGGTGTGGGTGTCGGCGTTGTTTCCATAGCCGGGAAAATGTTTTAACACGCTGCCCATGCCGTCAGCGGCCATTTGGAAAGTGACGGCGGAGACATATTCCGCCGTTGCCCCAGCGTCCTGACCGAAGGTGCGGGGATAGATGAAGTCGTTAGGGTCCGTGGAGACGTCTGCCACCGGGGCCAGATTCACGTTGAAGCCCAGAGCGTCCAGCAGTACGTCCTTTTCCCGGGCATCTGCAAGAATGCGGTCCATGCCGCCCGCGTGATATAGCCGCTGGGGGGAGGCAAATTTCTCACTGCGGAGGTGGGGATTGGAGCTGACCCGTACCACGGTACCGCCCTCCTCGTCCACGCCTATCAGCAGGGGGATGGCGGCGGCGTCCTGATAGCTTTGGATGGCCTGAATGAGCTCATTAGCGGTCTTGTCCTTGGTATCCCGGCCAAAAAGGATGTAGCCGCCCAGGTGATAAGTGCGCACATCTTCAACCGCGTTTTCCGCTGGACAGCGGACGAAAAACAGCTGGCCCACCTTTTCCTCCGGGGTCATAGAGCCGAGGAGGGCCTCCACTTGTTCTGCCGCCAGGTCCTCCGGCGTTGGTTCCGGTTCTGGCTGGGGAGCGGGTTCCTCAACGGGAGGGGTCTCCGGTTCGGGTTCCTCTGCCTTGGGAGTGGCGCCGCAGGCGGTGAGGGAGAACAAGGTCAAAGCGGCCAGCAGCGCCGCCAGCAGTCGGTTCATAAGCACCTCCTAAGGTTTGATAGGGATAGTGTACCATAAAGCGAGGAAAAAAGAAAGGGCACGGGGGTTTCCCGTGTCCTTTCCGGTATAAAATCGCTGTTATTCCTCGGGCTTTACCAGAGCAATATGCAGCTCGTCCAGCTGCTTTTGGGTGACTTCGCTGGGGGCGTCCATCATTACGTCCTGGGCGTTTTTGTTCATGGGGAAGGGGATGATTTCCCGGATGGAGTCCTCGCCGGCCAGCAGCATGACCATGCGGTCCACGCCGGGGGCAATACCCGCGTGGGGGGGCGCACCGTAGGTGAAGGCATTGTACATGGCGGGGAACTTGGCCTTCACGTCGTCCTCGCCCAGGCGGACCAGCTCAAAGGCCTTGATCATGATTTCGGGGTCGTGGTTCCGCACGGCGCCGGAGGAGAGCTCCACGCCGTTGCACACCAGGTCATACTGGTCAGCGGTGATGGACAGGGGATCGATCTCACCCCGCTCGGCCTTCAGCAGCACTTCCAGGCCGCCGGAGGGCATGGAGAAGGGGTTGTGGCAGAATTCCAACTCGCCGGATTCGTCGCCGATCTCGTACATGGGGAAGTCCACAATCCAGCAGAAGGCGTACTGCTCTTTGTCCATGTGGCCGGGGACGGCGGCGCCCAGAGTCTTCACGAGGACACCGGCGGTCTTCTGGGCGGCGCCCAGGGTACCGGCGGACAGGGCCACGAAGTCGTTGGCCTTCAGGCCCAGAGCGGAGACCACCTGCTCCTTGATGGGCTGGACGAACTTGGCAATGCCGCCCACGATTTCGCCCTTCTCGTCCAGGCGGAACCAGTAGGGCTTGCCGCCGGAGACAACCTCCACATCGGCCAGGGTCTTGTCAATGAACTTGCGGGTCTCGTGGAAGTCCGAGACCACCACGGCCTTGACCTTGTTGCCTTCGAAGGGGCCAAAGCCGCAGCCGCCCAGCACCTCGGTCACGTCCTGGACCGTCAGGTCGATGCGCAGGTCGGGCTTGTCGGAGCCGTACTTCTCCATGGCCTCCAGGTAGGGGATGCGCATGAAGGGGGCACCGCTGGCCCGGTCATACTTGCCGTACTTGGCGAAGATGGGAGGCAGGACCTTTTCGCAGACGGCGAACACGTCCTCCTGAGAGGCGAAGGCCATCTCCATATCCAGCTGATAGAACTCACCGGGGGAGCGGTCGCCGCGGGCGTCCTCGTCCCGGAAGCAGGGGGCAATCTGGAAATACTTGTCGAAGCCGGAGGTCATCAGCAGCTGCTTGAACTGCTGGGGAGCCTGAGGCAGGGCATAGAACTTGCCGGGATGCTTCCGGGCGGGCACTAGGTAGTCACGGGCGCCCTCGGGGGAGGAGGCGGTCAGGATGGGGGTGGTGATCTCCAGGAAGCCTTCGGCGGTCATGGCCTGGCGCAGGGCGGCCACCACGTTGCAGCGCAGGATGATGTTGCTCTTGACCTCGGGGTTCCGCAGGTCCAGATAGCGGTACTTCAGCCGCAGGGCCTCATCGGCCTCCCGGCTGCGGTTGATCTGGAAGGGCAGCTCGTTGTGGCGGCAGCGGCCCAGGACCTCCATCTTGGCGGGGACGACTTCGATATCGCCGGTGGGGATCTTGCTGTTCTTGCTGTCGCGCTCCCGTACGGTGCCCTCCACGGAGATGGTGGATTCCTTGGTAATGGCCTTGAAAGTGTTCACCATATCCTCGGTCTCGGCGACGACTTGGGTAGTACCGTAGAAGTCCCGGACGACGATGAAGGCTAGGCTTGCGGAGACTACGCGGACGTTCTCCATCCAGCCCACGATCTTGACCTGCTTGCCCGCGTCGCTCAGGCGCAGCTCCCCGCAGGTGTGGGTACGATTCTGCATCATAGTTGGTTGTTCCTTTCTGTATTTGAATTGAGTTTATTGATTTTGAAAATTCCAAGCGATAAAGGGCGAAACCATCAGCCGCTGATAGACGGCACGGAGGTCCATGGAAAGCAGCACGTCGGTGGGAACGGCCTTTTGCAGTAGGGACTCGGAGAGCTTTTCCAGATCACTGTGATAGAGGTATTCGCCCGACTTCCAGTCGGCTTCGCAATAGAGGTCTCTCAATTTCAGATTCAGCTTGCTGCTCTCACTTTGCTGCTGCCAGTAGGCGGCGGAAAGCCCCAGGCAGCCGTCCATGCTTTCGGCATACGCCGCGCTTTCGGCAAGTTCTTCCTCGGAGAGGGAAATTCCCTTTTTTTCCGCAAGGACCTGGAAAGGCGCATGATAATCGCACCAGAACTGAGTGGCGTCGCTCAGGGCTTTGTCTACTCCACCCTTGCGTTGATAGAGGGAGGTGCACAGTTGGCTGGCAAACAGCTCCGCAGAGATGTCTTTACCGTCCACGGACAAGAGCACAGTCTCCGGTTCCACGCAGAGAACGTCCCGGCGCAGGTCAAAGGATTTAAGGGTGAAGGTCAGCCGCTGGTCTGGGTCTGCGAGCCGGGCCAGCATGGCGGCAGCCGCGCCTCGGGTCAGAGAAGCAGATTCACCAAAGGTGCCATAGGCATCGCTTCCATTCAGGATACCCGCCTGGTAGAAGGCCAGAACGCGGGTGTCCGTGCTGTCGGGCACGATACTGACTTCGTTGATGGCGGAAAGAGGCTCCGGAAGCACGCCCGCCAGCATAGCGACAAAACAGAGCCGGGTGCAGGGGACATTGGCAAAATCCGATGTGGTCCAATCAAACCGCTTGAGGATTTCCCGGACACCGTCATCTTCACAATGTCTGTTCAGGTAATTTACGGCGGGCTGATACCATGCTTCGCCTTCACCGGGAGCGGGAAGAACACCGTTGCCGCCGCGCAGCAGGCTATGGAGCCGGGCGGTGATGACGGTAATCTGGGCGCCGGTCAGGGGGGAGGCGGCGTCAAATTTCTCAGTCGGTTTTCCCTCCATCAGACCGCCTTCATAGACGGTTTTTACATAGTTTTCGCACCAGGTGCCTGTCACATCCGCGAAACCGGGAGCGTCTTTTATCTTTGGCACCAGCCAGCTGCTGCTTTTGGCGGCGGAGACGGGAAGGGTGCACAGGAGTATCGCCAGAGACAGAAGCAGGGCTGTAAGGCGTGATTTTTTCATGCAAATCAACTCCTGCCTGTATATTTCGTGAGATATATTACGCAATGTTTTGTTTATCCCAGGATGACGGCACCCTTTTCCTTCTCCGCCAGGCCCGCCTTGATGCGGTAGATGGTGGCGGCGGACTCCAGCTTGGTCTGCTCGCCGGTGGCCATGTCCTTACAGGCTACCACCCCAGCGTTAATTTCGTCCTCGCCCAGGAAGATGACGTAGGGGATGCCCAGCTTGTCGGCGTAGCTGATCTTCTGCTTGAACTTTTTATTCTCGCCGTGGATCTGGGACCGGATGCCGTTTTCACGGAGCTGGGTTGCCAGAGAAATGGCGGCAGACAGATCATCGGTCATAGGCAGAATCAGTACGTCAGCGGGGGCGGTGGGCAGGTCGGGGTTCAGCATTCCCTGCTCGCCCAGGACGTAGAACAGGCGGGTCAGGCCGATGGAGATGCCAACGCCGGGGAGCTGTTTGTCGGTGTAGTACTCCGCCAGGTTGTCGTAGCGGCCACCGGAGCAGACGGAGCCGATCTCCGGGTGGTCCAGCAGGGTGGTCTCGTAGACGGTGCCGGTGTAGTAGTCCAGGCCACGAGCGATGGTGAGGTCTACGGCAAAGTTTTCGGCGGGCACGCCAAAGGCCGCCAGGTACTTCACCACGGTGTTCAGCTCGTCCAGACCGGTGTCAAAGACCTCGTTACGGCCCTTGTAACCTTCCAGTGCAGTCAGCACCTCTTCATTGGTGCCGGTGATGGCGATGAACTTGAGAATCTCGCTGGCCTGCTCCTCGGTCAGGGAAATTTCCACATCCATCAGAATGGCCTTTACCTTCTCGGAGCCGATCTTGTCCAGCTTGTCCACGGTGCGCATGATGTCGCCGGATTTTTCCGTCAGGCCCAGCATGGCGTAGAAGCCGTTGAGAATCTTCCGGTTGTTGACCCGGATCTGGAACCGCTTCAGGCCAAGAGTGGAGAAGGTCTTGTAAATGATGGAGGGAATCTCCGCCTCGTTGACGATGGACAGCTTACCGTCGCCGATGATGTCAATGTCCGCCTGATAGAACTCCCGGAAGCGGCCCCGCTGAGCACGCTCACCGCGATACACCTTGCCGATCTGATAGCGGCGGAAGGGAAAGGTCAGATCGTTGTAGTGCAGGGCCACATACTTGGCCAGGGGGACCGTCAGATCGAACCGCAGGGCCAGGTCGGCGTCGCCCTTCTGGAAGCGGTAAATCTGCTTCTCGGTCTCGCCGCCGCCCTTGGCCAGCAGCACGTCGCTGGACTCGATGACAGGGGTGTCCAGGGGGGTGAAGCCATACAGGGAGTAGGTGCGGCGCAGCACCTCCATGATGCGCTCCATCTGCTGCTGGGGCGCGGGGAGGAGCTCCATAAAGCCGGACAGCGTTCGGGGGGTCATTTTTGCCATGGCGATTGTCTCCTTTTGTAAAAAGTGTCGTCGGCCGCTTGTGCCCCGAAGGGGTATTTCAAAGGCCGTGGGGTCTGGGGTGAAACCCCGTCAAACTGTTTTGGAAATTAAAAAGAATGCTCCCGTCCCAAGGCTTTGGGACGAGAGCGAATGTTCGCTTCGTGGTGCCACCCAAATTCAAGGCCCGAAGGGCCTCCTTTGGCCTCCTGTTACGGGGAGGGTGCCGTGGGCGTTTCCGCCCCCGCTCCGCCGCTGTCCTTCCTTCAGACCGAACGGGGCGCTTTCAGCGGCGCGTCCCTCTCTGGAGATCGGTGTCTGAAGTACTGCTGCGGCATCTTTACGGTGAATTCACGCACAGATTGTATCCGTTTTTCGGGGAAATGTCAAGCGATGGGACGGGTAGAGGGGTTCACAATGCAGCGCCAGTCCAGATCGCCCCGGGCCAGACCCAGCACCAGCATCTCGGCAGTGGCGATGTTGCTGGCGAAGGGGATGTTATTCTGGTCGCAGAGACGGGAGATATAGGAGATCTCTCCGGCCATCTTCTCATTGTTGGGGTCGTTGAAGAACAGCACCAGGTCGAATTCGTTGTAGGCGATGCGGGCACCGATCTGCTGGCTGCCGCCGTGGGCATAGGACAGGAAGCAGTGGACTTTGAGGCCGGTGGCGTCGGCTACCATGTGGCCGGTGGTGTTGGTGGCGTAAATGTGGTGCTGGGACAGAATGCCCGCGTAGGCGGTGCAGAACTGGACCATCAGGTCCTTCTTGTTATCGTGGGACATGAGAGCGATATTCATCGGAGTAGGCTCCTTTCTTTATTTAATGCGCAGCAGGGGGACTCGTCCGCCCTGCAGGCGTGCCGCGATATTCCGGTAGGCCCACGCGGCGGGGCTTTGGCTGCTTGCCAGGAGCAGGGGGATGCCCTGATTCAGACTGAGAAGCAGAGTGTCGTCCTCCGGGACTACCCCTATGAGGGGCAAGCCTGCCTTGTCAATGGCGTCGTCAATGGTGGCGTGCATACTGCGCAGCAGCTTCTTTCGCACACGGTTCACCACCAGATGCAGCTTTCCGTTGCCGAAGCTGTCCAGCTCCATAACGGTGTGCTGGGCATCCCGCAGGGAGGAGGGGTCTGTGGTGGTGACCACCACGGCCCGGTCCGCGGCGGCGGTAGCCAGCAGAAAACCGGTGCCAAGGCCCGCCGGAGCGTCCAGCAGGCAGAAGTCATATCGTTTGCGGACTTCCGCCAACAGGTCCGCCATCTGGGTCTCCGTCACCGGGCGGCCCCGGGTACGGACGGGGGCGGTCAGCAGGAACAGTCCCGGCAGCTGGGGGTGTTCCACCACGGCGGAGTCCAGGGAGCAGCGACCCTGAGCCACGTCAGAGAAGTCCATGAGGGCCCGGTCGGAAAGGCCCAGCGCCAGGTCCAGGTTGCGGAGGCCCACATCGCAGTCGAGGCACAGCACCCGGCGACCAGACAGAGCCAGGGCTTCTCCCACGCCGGCGGTGAAGGACGTTTTTCCCGTTCCTCCCTTGCCGGACACTATGGCGATACACTGACCCATGGCGACCTCCTTTCAACCAAAATTGTTTACTAGCCCATGGAACATTATACCATGATTTTCCGAAGCGTACAGCCCCAAAATGGAGAATTATCTGAATTATAGCGGAGATTTCTTGATTTTCGCAAAGGTTCTAGGGTATTTTTTGGGGGTTTCCTTTATTTTCTGAATAAAAATGACACGGTGGCTGACTTCTGTGCCGGGAATGACGTAATCCTTTACGTCTGCCACTTGGCCCCCTAAAGTGGCGATGGCCTTCTGGGCCTCTGCCAGCTCGGCGTCGGAGTCCACGGATTTCATGGACAGGAAAGTGCCGCCCACCTTCACCAGGGGAAGGCACAGCTCGGAGAGCATCCGAAGATTGGCCACGGCCCGGGAGGTGACGATGTCGAAGCCTTCCCGGTGCTGGGCGGCGAATTCCTCGGCCCGGGCGTGGACACAGTCCACGTCTCCGAAGCCCAGGCCGTCGCAGACTTCCTTTAGAAAGTCGATGCGTTTGTTGAGACTGTCCAGCAGGGTCAGGCGGATGGAAGTCTCCAGGATGCGCAGGGGCATTCCGGGGAATCCGGCACCGGTGCCAACATCTGCCACAGTTTTGCCCCGGAAGTCCGCCATGGTCAGTAGGGCGGCGCAGTCCAGAAAGTGCAGCGTGGCAATGTCTGCCGGTTCCGTAATGGCGGTCAGATTCATGACCTTGTTTTTCTCCACCAGCATGCCGGCGTAGCGCTCCAGAGCGGGGATGCCCTCGGTGGGGAGGCCTAATTCCGTCAGGCCAGTGGTCAGTAATTCTCTCATAAGACGATCCTCAGTTGTTGCATTCTTCCAGAAAGCTGCCGTCGGGATCAAGCTTTGCTTCATGCAGCTTAGTCTCAGACTGGTAGTGCGTTTGGCGGATCTGGACGTACTGGATGTATTCACTGTATCCCGAACCGCTGATAAAGGTTTCGTTGCGGGGGCCGGACATGGTATAGGTGTAGCTCCAGTGGTACTCCTGCCCGTCATACCGGATGAGGTCAAAGGTCAGTTCCACGGTGGAGCCGGCATACACCTGGGCTTTAGGCCGATGTAAGCGTCCGGCTGCTTTGGGTCGACCTCAATAGCGGAGGTAAAGGTGATGATGGCCTCTTCGTACTTGCCGTGGGACAGGTATTTGACACTCAGGTCATACTGCTCCTGCCATGTGAGGACAGAGCTGCCGCCGTTAGCCTTATCCCTGCCGCAGGCGGTCAGGGACAGGCAAGTGTCACACCAGTGTCAGAGCGGTATGACCGGTTCTTATTTGTTTTTCAGCAGGTCGCGGATCTCGGTGAGCAGCTTTTCCTCAGCGGAGGGCTCGGGAGGAGCGGGAGGCGCGGCGGGAGCCTCTTCCTTCTTGCGGTGCAGGGAATTGATAAACTTGATGAGGCAGAACACGGCGAAGGCGATGATGATGAAGTCCAGAATGGTGGCCAAGAAGCTGCCGTACTTGATGGCCACTTCGGTGGCGGGGTCGATCACGCCGTCGGCGCCGACCACAGCGGCCTTCAGGACGATTTTCCAGTTGGAGAAGTCCACGCCGCCGGTGAGCATGGAGACGGCGGGCATGATGACATCATTGACCAGGGAGGTGGAGATTTTGCCGAAGGCACCGCCGATGATGACGCCGACAGCCATGTCCATCACGTTGCCCCGGGCGATAAACTGCTTAAATTCTGCCATGAAACCAGTATTCTTTGCCATAAAAATATACCTCCTGTTATATAATTTAAAATTATAACGATTTGGAATAAATTTTACCAGTGCCTTTCCTCAGTTTGCCTTGGCCAAAACGCTTGACACCGCACAGCGGCAGCCTGTGGACTTATTTTTTGGGCACCAGCTTGTCCTTGCCACCCATGTAGGGACGCAGGACCTCGGGGATCAGGACGGTGCCGTCGGCCTGGAGGTTGTTCTCCAGGAAAGCGATCAGCATGCGGGGAGGCGCCACGCAGGTGTTGTTGAGGGTATGGCACAGCTGCATCTTGCCGTTTTCGTCCTTATAGCGGATACGCAGGCGGCGGGCCTGGGCGTCGCCCAGGTTAGAGCAGGAGCAGACCTCGAAGTACTTCTGCTGACGGGGGGACCAGGCCTCAATGTCGCAGGACTTGACCTTCAGGTCGGCCAGGTCGCCGGAGCAGCACTCCAGCTGGCGGACGGGGATGTCCAGAGAGCGGAACAGCTCCACGGAGTAGCGCCACAGCTTCTCGTACCAGTCCTTGCTCTCCTCGGGTTTGCAGACCACGATCATCTCCTGCTTCTCGAACTGGTGGATGCGGTACACACCACGCTCTTCAATGCCGTGGGCACCCTTCTCCTTGCGGAAGCAGGGGGAGTAGGAGGTCAGGGTCTGGGGCAGCTGCTCAGAGGGAATGATCTGGTCGATGAAGCGGCCGATCATGGAGTGCTCGGAGGTGCCGATCAGGTACAGGTCCTCGCCCTCGATCTTGTACATCATGGCGTCCATGTCGGTCTGGCTCATGACGCCCTCCACCACGTTGCCGTGGATCATGAAGGGGGGGATGCAGTAGGTGAAGCCCTTGTTGATCATGAAGTCGCGGCCGTAGGCCAGAACGGCCTCGTGGAGCCGGGCGATGTCACCCAGCAGATAGTAGAAGCCGTTGCCGGAGACCCGGCCGGCGGCATCCAGATCAATGCCGCCGAAGGATTCCATAATTTCGGTGTGGTAGGGGATGGGGAAGTCGGGGGTGACCGCTTCGCCGAAACGCTCGACCTCCATGTTGCAGGAGTCATCGGGGCCGATGGGAACGGACTCATCGATGATGTTGGGAATTACCAGCATAATCTTGCGAACCTTCTCATCCAGCTCGCTCTCCAGCTTTTCCAGCTCCGCCAGGCGGTCTGCCTGCTCCTTTACCTGGGCCTTGACGGCCTCGGCTTCCTGGAGCTTGCTGGGGTCCTTCTTAGCCTGGCCCATGAGCATACCGATCTGCTTGGACAGAGTGTTGCGGTTGGAGCGCAGCTGGTCGGCCTCCACGATGGCGGCGCGCCGCTTGGTGTCCAGACCAATGACCTCGTCCACCAGGGGAAGCTTGGAATCCTGGAACTTTTTCTTAATGTTTTCCTTGACAATGTCGGGATTTTCCCGGACAAAACGAATATCGAGCATGGGTTGCTTCTCCTTTTGTATATCAAAATATTAATGTTTCACGTGAAACGCAAGGTGCGAGTGGGGATATGACATTAATCGCCCAGAGCAAGAATGGCGGTGACGGCCTTCTTGAACTGGGTGTAGCGCTCATAGGGGGCGGTGACGCTGCTGTCCACCGTGATCTCCTTGGGGAGATAGTCGATGGAGCCGCTGGTCTCCATACGCTGGATCATGTCCTGGCAGCTGTCATAGTCCTTGTTGCTGTAAGCCTGCTGCAGACGGTATAGGTCCGTCATCGCTTCCAGTACCTTGTTTTGACGGTCCAGTTCTTCCTGCTTGGCGGCCAGGGCCTCATCAGAGGCTTTTTCCTGCGCCTCCAGAGCGTCCTCGGCGGCGGCCAACTCCTCCTGAAGCTCAATGATCTTATCCTGATAACTCTGAACCTCCTGCATGGCGCTGACGGAGTTCTGCAGGTCCCCAAGGGCTTCGGTATTGCTGCGCTGGTGCATCAGGAAAGACAGGGCCATCAGCAAAAACGCCGCGATAAAGAGAATCATAATATAGATGATGACAGGCTTACTGCCGGTGGAATTCTCCTTTTTGGGAGTTTCCGGCTTCAATGCTTCCGGTTCGGGAGCATTGTTTTCTTTTTCTAGACTCATGCCTTCGGTCCTTTCCGGGCTTTACGGACCTTCAGAAGTGCCAGAGCTTCCAGCAGATCGTTCAGGTCGTCCATTCCGTAGTATTCCAATTCAATACGGCCTTTTTTCCGGCCGTTGACAATCTTCACGCCCCGGCCCAACTGGGAGGACAGCTCCTTTTGGGCGACAGCGGCATAATCCACCTCGTCGGTGGGGAATTTCTTTTCAGGCTTTTCTCCGGCGGCCAGACGCTTGGCCAGAGCTTCTGTCTGACGGACGGACAGCCCTCCCTCGATAATGGCGTTAGCGGCCTGGACTTGCTGGGCAGAGGAGAGGGGCACCAGGGCGCGGGCGTGGCCTGCGGACAGCAGACCAGCCTCCACCTGGTTCTGGACTGCGGGGGCCAAATCCAGCAGCCGCAGGGCGTTGGTGACGGCGCTGCGGGATTTGCCTACACGGTTGGCTGCCTCCTCCTGGGTCATGTGGTGTTGGTCAATGAGGGAGCGATAGCCTGCCGCTTCCTCCATGGGGTTCAGATCCTCCCGCTGGAGGTTTTCGATCATAGCCAGCTCGGCGGCCTTTCGGTCGTCGGCCTCAATGACCGTGACAGGGATTTCGCTGAGACCAGCCAGACGGGCGGCCCGCCAGCGTCGCTCGCCGGCAATGATCTGGTAGTAGCCGGAGGAGAGCCTGCGGACGGTGAGGGGCTGAATAATACCGTGCTGGCGGATGGAGTCTGCCAGCTCTGCCAGAGCGGCCTCGTCAAAGAATTTGCGGGGTTGGGCGGAGTTGCTCTCCACCTCGCTGATAGGGAGATACATGGCGCCCTGGGTCCCGGTGTTCATCACATCGTCACCCAGCAGAGCGCCCAGACCCCGGCCCAGGCCGGAGGGTTTTTTGGATGCCATGGGGATGCTCCTTTCGGCGTCACTTGCTCTGACGCTTCAAAAATTCCGCTGCCAGGGCGGTATAGGCCTCCGCACCGCGGGAAGAGCGGTCGTAGGAGGTGATGGGCTTGCCGTGGCTGGGAGCCTCGGAAAGCCGGACGTTGCGTGGGATAACGGTAGCGTAGACCTTGCCGGGGAAGTAATGCTTCACTTCCTCCGCCACCTGCAGCGCCAGATTGGTGCGTCCATCGAACATGGTGAGCAGGACGCCCTCCAGTTCCAACCGGGGATTGAGGGACCGGCGCACCAGCCGGACCGTATTCATCAGGTCCGAGAGTCCCTCCAGAGCAAAGTATTCCCCCTGAACCGGCACCAGGATCCCATCGGCGGCGCAAAGGGCATTGAGCGTCAGCAGCTCCAGGGAGGGAGGGCAGTCAATAAAGATGTAGTCATACTGGTCCCCCAGGGAGCCCAAGGCATCCCGCAGCAGGAATTCCCGGCGCTCCATGGTAATGAGCTCAATGCCGGCGCCCGCCAGCGCTTTGTTGGAGGGCAACACGTCACCGTACCGGGTGTGGGCCACCGCGTCGGCTGCGGGCATGTCCCCAATGACCACCTCATAAATGCCCTTGGAGACGGTCTTGTCCACCCCCATGCCGGAGGTGGCATTGGCCTGGGGATCAAAGTCGCACAGCAGGACCCGTTTCCCGGACTCTGTCAGAGCGGCAGCCAGATTGACGCAGGTGGTGGTTTTGCCGACACCGCCCTTCTGATTGACAATTGCGATAATTTTAGCCACGAAGGCACCTACTTTCCATAATTAACAGACATGTTATATTATATCAATGTGTTATATGGCTTGCAAGAGCTTCGGGGGAAAAACCACGAAAAAATTGACGCATGTTTCACGTGAAACATGCGAAGAAGTTCGCTCAGAAAAACAGGAAAAATGCCTGGATGTTTCACGTGAAACATCCAGGCGCTTACGTCAATGCAGCAGCAGGCCTCCGTAAGGAGGCAGCGTCAGGGAAAGCTGACCATCCGGGGACTCAAAGACCTGGCCGGACAGCAGATCCTCTGCCCGATCCTGGGACCAGGGGAGAGTCAGATGATGAGGTTTGTGGTCGGCGTTTACTACTATCAGACAGATATCACGACCGTATTCCCGCTCATAGGCCAGCAGGGGGCCCTCCGCCAGACGGTAGCGGATGGTGCCCTTCTGCAGGGCAGGCCGTTGGTTCCGCTGACGGCCCAGCAGGGTGAAGCGGACCTTCAGGGCCTCATCCTCGTGGCCCCAGGGATAGGTTCCCCGGTTGAAGGGGTCTTCCCAACCTTCCATTCCGACTTCGTCACCATAGTAGACGGTGGGGGAGCCGGGGAAGGTAAAGAGGATCAGGGCGGCCAGCTCCACCAAAGCCAGGCCCTTTTCACGCTCCTTTGGGGAGAGGCGGTACGCGGCGCGCTTGGCTTTGTCTTTGGGCATTTTGCGGGCGCCCAGCACTGTCAGGATGCGGGGGGTGTCGTGAGTACCCAGGAAGTTCATGGCGGAGTAGAAGGCGTCCGGAGGATAGTTCTCCCGCAGGGCCTCCATGGCCTCGGCAAAGGTCCCCGCGTCGCCGCCACGCAGGTAATCCAGCAGGGCGGTGCGGAAGGGGTAGTTCATAACGCCGTGGAGCTCATGGCCCAGCAGGTACTTCCGACGCTGGTCATAGGCAACCTTGGTGGAGGCGTCCTCCCAGACTTCGCCCAGGATAAAGGCTTCCGGGTCCGCCTCCACAGCCGCAGCACGGAGCTTCCCAATGAACCAGTCCGGAAGCTCGTCCGCCACGTCCAGCCGCCAGCCGGAGATGCCAGTCCGGAGCCAGCGGCGAATAATAGAATCCTCGTCCTCAATAATATAGTTTACATAATCCGGGTGTTCTTCCCGGACTGCGGGCAGGGTACGGATGCCCCACCAGGAATCGTAATCGTCGGGCCAGGGATGGAAGGAAAACCAGTTGTAATAGGGACTCTCCTGGCTCTGGGCGGCGCCTAGAGTGGGGTAAAAGCCGTCGGCGTTGAAGTAGCGGCTCTGGGAGCCGGTATGGTTGAACACGCCGTCCAGCATCACCCGGATGCCCCTCTGTTTGGCCTGGACGCAGAGGGTCCGCAGGTCCTCCTCGGTGCCCAGCATGGGGTCCACCCTGGAGTAGTCGGCTGTGTTGTAGCGGTGGTTGGAGGCAGCCTCGAAAATGGGGTTCAGGTACAAGGTGGTGACCCCCAGCTCCTCCAGCACATCCAGCTTGGCGGTAATGCCCGCCAGGGACCCGCCGAAAAAGTCCCGGTTCCGCACTTCGCCGTCCGGATCCGGCTTCCAGACGGGAGCATCGGACCAGTCCTCATGGACCCAGCGGTTCCCTACCATCCCGGCGGGGTCCGGAATAGACAGCCGGTGGAAGCGGTCCGGAAAGATCTGGTACGTCACCCCGGCGCCGAACCAGGTGGGGGTGTAGGTTTTTTCGTAAACCGTCAGCTGCCAGGGGTCGACCTGACCATCACTGCGGTAGCCGGTCTTGTCCAGTATACAGCCAGAGCTATCCTCCCGCCAGAAGCGGAAGTGATACCACACCAGGTCGGGGGCCTCCGGGGCGGAAACTTCTCCGGTAAAGGAGATGCGGCCATCCTCCTCCGCCGGACCGGCCAGGACCAACTCGGTCTCCAGGGAAGCACCGGAAAATTCCGCGCGCAGTACCAGGGCGCAATGGGTGAAGCCCTCCGCCGCCAGGGGGCGGCAGCGGAAGGTGACGGCCTGCCCGCAGGTGACGGCGCCGAAAGGCGTTTTAAAGAGAGAGTAGCGGGAATCAAAAACAAACGGTTCGCTCATGGATGGGGAACTCCTTGTGTCAGTTTAGTGGAAACAGTGGGGACTGGAAACGTTTCCAGAAAGCGGCGCACCGCAAGGCAGCGGAGAGCTCCGCGCTTGGTTACGGCAGCAGCTGGTTTTCCGGCAGAATAGCAGTGCCGATCTCATCGGCGGTGAAGTAAGCGTTGAGGATCTTTACGGCGGTGGAGGCCAGGGCCGCGCCGGCGCCGCCCTTCTCAATGACGATGGAAACCACGATTTCCGGCTCCTCGTAAGGAGCGAAGCACACAAATACGCCGTTGTTGGTCTGCTTGCCGCCCAGCTGGGCGGTGCCGGTCTTGGCACCGGCTGACACCACGCAGTCCTTGAAATAACTGTAAACCATGCCGCCGGGCTGGGTGTAGCCCAGCATGCCCTTCTTCACGGCCTCCAGAGTGGAGTCATGGATCTCCACCGTGTGGTCGGGAGTGGTGTCGCCCATTGCCAGAACCTCGGAGTTGTCGTAGGTCTTGACAGCTTTCAGCAGGTGGGCCTGACAGTGCTTACCGCCAGAGACCAGGGTGGCGATGTAGTTGGCCAGCTGAAGGGGGGTGTACTCCTGGTTGGCCTGGCCGTAGGCCGCCCAGGGGGCGTAGTTGTGGCCTGTCTCATTCGCAGGAAGGGTGCCGGCGTTGTCGCCGATCTCAATGCCGGTGTGCTCTCCCAGACCAAAAGCGGACAGGTATTCCCGCAGGGTGTCCATGCCCATACGGTAGCCCATCTCCGCGAAGAAATAGTTGCAGGAGTTGGTGATGGCCTGGATCACGTTGATCAGACCGTGACCGGAACGATACCAGCACCAGGTACCGCTGCCGGTGGGATCGTTGGGGTAGGACCACCAGCCCGTGTCCCGGATTTTTTCCGTCAGGGTTGTGGCACCGGACTCCAGCGCCGCCACGGCAGTCAAAGGCTTCAAAGTGGAACCGGGGGCGTAGGGATAGGAGGTGGCACGGTTCTGGAAGGGCTTGGCGGGGTCGGCGGCCAGCTGGGCATAGACCTCCGACTGGCGGTAGGTGGACAGGTCGTAGGTGGGGTAGGAGGCCAGGGCCAGAATCTCCCCGGTGCCCACCTTCTCCACTACGGCGGCGGCGCCCCGGTCATCCCGGCCATCCTCCTGGTTCATTTTGGTGACGGTTTCCGCCAGGGCGTCCTCCACCACCTGCTGCAGCTCCAGATCGATGGTCAGCTCCACGGTGGCGCCGGGCTCCGGCTCTACCTCATAGTATTCGCCGGTGATCTTGCCTTCGCTGTTGGTGGACACCACCCGCTTGCCGTCCTTGCCTCGGAGATATTCCTCAAAGGCGGACTCCACGCCGGATTTACCCACAGTGGCGTCCCCCGGATAGTCGGCGTACAGGGGATTGCTCATGTCCTCCGCGTAGAGAGGGCCTACGGTGCCAAGAATGTGGGCAGCATAGGAGGTTTCGTACTTGCGGACAGAGGAGTTGGAGACCTTGGCGCCGGCGTAATTACCATCGGTGACCACGGAGATCAGTTCAATGTCAATGCCCTCCACCAACACCAGGTCGGTGTAGCCATTCAGACGGCGCAGCGCCAGTTCGTAGCGGATTCCCAGCACCGCCCGGGTGTCCTCCTGGGAGAAATCGGGGGGAATCTCCATCTCCTTCTGCATCAGCTCCAACAGCTTGACGGGGGTGAGGCCCGCTTCGTTCAGCAGTTGGCTGGTAAAGGCGGAGAGGGGGAGCTGCTTCAGCAGCGCCTTGCCCTGGGCTTCTGCGGACAGGGCCGTGCCGCTGTCCGCCTCTTTGGAAGCGGCAGATTCGCCGTCGGAGTCTTCCTCCGGCGTTTCCGCCAGCTCCGGGTGTTCCAGCAGATAGGTCCCCAGCAGGCTGCTGGCTGCTTTCAGAGATTTGACATAGGTGAAAAATCGGCTCCGCTGGACAGAGGACATGGCCTCCAGCCTGTACAGGTAGGGCGCGGAGGTGGAGACGGGCAGGTTGTCCGTCCAGGTCAGGCCTTCCTCCCGGCACAGCTCCAGCAGCCGCAGAACGGCCTCGTTCTGGTTCTGGCCCTCTTTCAGCAGACTGGTGTCAAAGGTCAGGTCGTAAACAGAGTCGTTGGACACCAGAGTGCGGCCCTTGCGGTCCGTAATGATGCCTCGGGAGGCGTTGATGGACTCTTCCTTGGCAATGGAGTGAAGGGACTGGGCCAGGTAGTCCTCGTGCTGGAGAACCTGCGTGTTGTACAGCACGCCCAGGTATACCAACAGCACGGCCGCCAGAAAGCCCGCCAATACCAGCAGGCGTGGGGTTCGGGAATCTTTCATGGGTTCTCCTTTTCGGAAAGACGGGGATCAGTCGTACATGTGGACCTTGCGGGCCACGGCGCGATAGAGAAAGGTGATGGGAATGCTCAGGGGCAGGGTGACGCAAAGCTCCCGCAGAAGCAGGAACAGCCCCGCTTTCCATGCGCCGCGGCCTGTGACCCACAGCAGGAGGCAACGGAACAGATCCGTCAGGCAGAAAGCCATGAGGGTCACTGCCAGGGAACAAAAGAAGCCGGCTGGCAAAACGTCCTGGGCCAGCAGGGAGGCGCACAGGCCGGTAACGGGAAATACCAGCGTGTAAAAACAAGGGATGGATCCCGGCAGCAGGGCGTCGCACACCACACCTA
Source organism: uncultured Clostridia bacterium (assembly GCA_945948185.1). Lineage (GTDB taxonomy): Bacteria > Bacillota > Clostridia > Oscillospirales > Oscillospiraceae > Oscillibacter. The sequence continues at coordinate 30,155 of CAMFAL010000011.1, forward strand.
CGCACAGAGCAAAGACGGTGGCAGGGACAGGGGCCTCGTAGGTGGCGGGGATGGCTGCCAGCAGGGGATAGACAAAGGGCAGGACACCCCAGACGGTGACGCGCTGGAACAGAACTTCCTGCAACAGGAAGCACAGCGCCGTGGCGGCGGCGTACAGGGTCCATTTGAAAATCACTTCGTTGCGTGCCAGCACGGCGGTACCTCCTTTCCAAAGGCTGAGAGGTTCCGGGTCAGATGCCCGGGTCGAAGGAGCGGATCACAAAGACCTCCGTCAGCTGGTCAAAGTCTACGGCGGGGGCCAGGATGGCGTAGGAATCAGAGCCGGAGGGGTCCATCTGGACCTTTTCCACGGAGCCGATCACCAGGCCCTGGGGATAGTAATCGCCCAGGCCGCTGGTGACTACCAGGTCGCCGCCCAGCAGGGCGGCGTCGGCGGGCAGCAGGTTCAGCCGCAGGCGATCCTCCTGCATCAGGGAGAAATCACCCTGGGCCAGCCCCAGGTCGCCGGTGCGGAACACCTGGGCGCCCAGAGAGGTATCCGTGTCCACCAGGGTCAGGATGGTGGCCCAATTGGTGCCCACCTCGCTGATGATGCCCACCAGGGCGCCGGTTTCGTTCATGACGCAGTCGCCAACCTCCAGGCCGCTGGAGGTACCTTTGTTGATGGTGAGGGAGGAGGTCCAGTTGGTGACGGCGTGCTCCGTCACCATGGCCTGCTGCAGGTCGCCGGTCAGGTCCGGCCGCCGGTCCTGGAGCCCAAGCAGCTCTTTCAGACGATGATTTTCCGCGCTGTCCTCCCGGGCCTGGCGGATCTCTGACTCCATCTCCGCCAGCTGGCGCCGCAGGGCGGCGTTCTCCTCCTCCAGGGCCGTGGTGTCCTGGTAATGCTTCTGGAAGTCATTGAACCAGTCGGCCACCGCTGTATAGGCGGCCCGGAAGGGTGAGGCGATCACGTTGGCCGCGTTGGCCAGGGGAGAGGAGGTATAGCTGAACACGGACAGCAGAGTCAGCGCCACGGCGATCACCGCCGCGGCAAACAGCACCCATAATCCGTTGTTTTTCAGAAAATTTTTCAAGAAAAAGCCTCCAGATCAGTCAAAGAAGATGAACGCCGAATTGAGAGAGCATCCGGCTCAGACGCAGCACCGGCAGACCCATGACATTGAAGAAGTCGCCGTTGAGCTTTTCCACCAGCAGGGCGCCCTTGCCCTGAACGCCGTAGGAACCCGCTTTGTCCATGGGCTCGCCGGTGGCAATATAGGCCCGCAGCTCCGCCTCGCCGGCGGGGCGGAAATAAACCTCGGTGGTTTCGCTCTCCGTCAGGCTCCGGTTCCCCTGCCGGACGGTGACGCCGGTGCAGACAGTGTGGTGGCGGCCCTGGAGGCTGGTGAGCATCCGCAGGGCGTCCGCCTCGTCGGCGGGCTTGCCCAGCCGCTGGTCGTCCAGGAACACCATGGTGTCGGCAGTGATGACGATCTCGTCGGGGGCGCACAGCTTGGCGGCGGCGTCTGCCTTTTCCCGGGAGATATACTCCACGATTTGCTGGGGGGTCAGTCCGGCGGGATAAGATTCCTCCGCCTCCGGCACCCGGATGTCGAAGTCCGTGATGCCAATGCGCTCCAGCAGCTCCTGCCGCCGGGGGGACCCGGAGGCCAATACAATTTTTTCCATAATGCAACGACCTTCCTGCGCCGGATAGCGCGTCAAGTTTCAACAGACCTCCGCGCAGGGAGACCCTTTGGCATCCTTTGCGGCTGCCGCTTCAGCGGCGAGCAAATGGGCATTTATGTGGATTCGCATGAGAATGCGAATCCGCCTTACTTTCCTGTGGACCCGAATCCGCCCCGGTCGGGGCCGTCCAGCCGCTCTACGCGGGTGAAGGTCAGACGGGGTTGGTTCTCCACGATGCGGAACTGGCAGATGCGGGCGTGCTTTTCGATGATTACGTCCCGGGTGGCGTAGACGGGCATCCGCCACTGGTCATTGTCACCGCAGTAGGAGCAATCCACCACGCCCACGGAGTTGGTCTGCAGAATGCCGTAGTTCTTGAAGGTGGAGCTGCGGGGGGCGATGTGAGCCTCCCAGCCCCGGGGCAGGGCAATGGCCACCCCCAGGGGGATCAGGCGGAATTCCCCGGCCTTCAGGGTCACTTCCTCGGCGGCGCAGAGGTCAATCCAGTCGGATTTGCCTTCTACATAGCACAGCTCCGGAAGGTCCTCTGCAAAATATTTTACCTTGATTTCTTTCATGTGAAACTCCAGAATTGATAATATATGGTAATATCTGATAGATATTATACAAATCGTAGTTAAAATGTGGGGGGATGTGCGGCTGTTTTATTCCACGCCCCGTTCGTACAGGCCCCGGGTAAACTCGCCTTGGGCGGGGCGGCCTTCCAGATAGGCCCGCACCACTTGGACACACTCCTCCGGACGCTCAGTGGTGAACCGCAGACGGGCGTAGGCCAACCCGAGCCGCTTCCAGTCGGGCCGGTCTGCCAGCCACAGCACCCGGCTGTTCTGGACCTCCGTCCGGTGGCCGTAGACCGGCAGCAGGGGGAAGGCGGCGTCGGTGCGGTCCTGGAGGAAATTGGGCTGGCGGCAGGGACCGTTTTCCGGCACAGCCGGACCGTTCCGGTCCAGGCGGCAATTACAGTCATTCTGTACCAGGCAATTCTCTGTAATCATCAGGGGCAGGCGGCCGTAGACGATAGCCTCGGCGGGGAGGACCTTGTGCAGGTCCCGCATCTGGGAGCCCCGCAGCTCGAAGGAGAGGCAGGCGGAGGACAGTCCCTTGTCCCGCAGGTACGCCAGGGACCAGCTGTTGAACACATTGAGGCCGTAGTCGCCGTACAGGGCCATGTCCTGTCCCCGCAGCAAGGAGAGCTGGCCGATGTTGCCCACAGCGGCGGCGGTGACGCCCAGGGCTTTGGCGTGGGCCAGCCAGTCTGTCAGCAGGGCCTCGTCCCGGTCCCGCCAGATGCGGGGAAGGACGGCGCACCATTCGGTGTGAGCCTGGGGCAGAAATTTCAGCTCCGCAAGTACCTCCAGGGGCACATAGACCCGGGCGGGACCGAAGTCCAGAAGATCGCCCGTGATCTGGGCGGCGGTGGAGACGGAAACGGTGAGAGTGGGTGCGGCAGCGCCGCAGTCTGCCTCCGGAAGTACCGGCAGGGGCAGCTCCCGGCGGGGCGGCACAGCGGTCCGGGCTTCCGTCAGGGCGGCCAGGGCGTCCCGCCGCAGGGCATTGATGGCACTGGCGGGGAGGGACAGGCCCTCGTCCACTGCGGCTTCCACGCCTTCGCAGTGGTAAGCGGTGCCGCCGGTCTTTTTCAGCCGGTCCGCCACTTCTTCAGCTGTCAGGCTGCGGTTCCGGGCGACCTCCGGCACGGGGCCGGTGACAGTGATGCTGTGGGTGCCGTCCTTGGCGGTCAGAGCGCAGGGCGCCCCGGCCCGAATAGCGGCGGTAAAGCGCACGGGGACCGTGCGCAGGTCATCTTTCTCATAGGCGGCTTTGGCCGCATCAAATAATTCCTTGGGGTCTTTGGTGTTTTCTGGGCGGGTGCCGAACATCCTGGCACCGTGCTTGCCCTGCCAGTACCAATCGGTGAAGCCGGAGCGTGAGAATGCCTGCTCCAGCTCCGCCAGCTCAGCGGCGGTGGGCTCACGGTCCTCCTCCAGCAGTCGGGCGTAAATGCGGGTGATGACGGCCACGTACTCCGGCCGCTTCATACGGCCCTCCAGCTTCAGACAGGCCACCCCCATCTCCGCCATGTCCTCCAGCTGGCAGGCCAGGCAGTTGTCCTTGAGGCTGAGAGGATAGCTCTTTTTGGCAGGTCCGTTGACGCCGTAGGGCAGCCGGCAGGGCTGGGCGCAGCGGCCCCGGTTGCCCGACCTTCCGCCGATGAGGGCGCTCATGGCGCACTGGCCGGAATAGCACATGCAGAGGGCACCGTGGACGAACACCTCTACTTCCGCAGGGCAGTTCCTGCAGATGGCGGCGGTGTCCTCGGCGGAGTTCTCCCGGGCCAGCACGACGCGCTCGCAGCCGTCGGCAGCCATTTCGCAGGCGCCGCCGGAAGTGAACACGCTCATCTGGGTACTGGCGTGGAGAGGCAGGTCCGGCAGGCTCTTCCGCAGCAGCTCAAAGAGCCCCCAATCCTGCACCAGGATGGCGTCCACGCCCAGGCGGCAAGCGTCCCGGGCGGTCTCCAGGGCCTTTGGCAGCTCCCGGTCCGTCAGCAGGGTATTCAGGGTCAGAAAGACCCGAACACCCCGGACATGACAATAGACCAGAGCCTCCTTGAACTCCTCGTCAGAGAAATTCTTGGCGCTCCGGCGGGCATTGAAATCACCCCAGCCCAGGTACACCGCACCGGCGCCGTTCTGCACGGCAGCCCGCAGGGATTCCGGAGACCCGGCGGGGGCCAGGAGTTCCGGCTTACTGCTCACTTGTTCTGCTGGTTCAGCCGCTGCTGGAGGCGAAAGACCTCCCGGCGCAGCTCGCTGGCCTCGGCCTGAGCCTTGCCGGCCTCATCCAGATATCCCTTGATCTGGGCCCGCAGCTGCTCGGCGGAGGCCTGGGTCTTGAACAGCTCGTCGGCGATGTTGGCGGCGGTCAGGACGGCGGCGTCGGTGCGGCCCACCTTTGCGCTGCCCAGCACTTCCGCCATCTTGTCCCCCACGTAGCTGCCTACCTTCTGCATGTAAGCGGCCGATTCCTCGGCTACGAAGGTGTATTCCTCTCCGCAAATAGTGACGACGACGCGGTTTGCCATGACGATTCCTCCTCTTCATTGGTAAAAGGGCGGAAGCCACCCAATTTTTCAGCGTATAGTATATCATATGAGAAAGATGTGTGCCATAAGAAAACCGTGGATTTTGAAAAAATTCATAAACTCTGCCGGACAAGCCCTGCACGGGAATGGGCAAAGGACTTGCCGGGAAGCTCTTTTTCGTGTAAAATAGAAAAAATCAAAAGCGGAAGGAGGGACGGCCATGGCAAGCGTGCTGGTCCATACGGCGGAAGAAAATGTGACATTGTCGGCTCAGGCGGCCCGGCGGCTGCTGGAAAAGGGCGACGGCGACGCGGCGCTGCTGTATCTGGCCCTCCTGCGGCACCACGGCACCGTCCCGCCCCGGTCCCTGGCGGGAGAGCTCCGCTGGGAGCGGAGCCGCATCGAATCGGCGGAGGAGACCCTGCGGCAGCTGGGACTCATCGCCTCCGCCGCACCGGAGAAAGCCGCTCCTCTGGAGCCCGCCGACGAGCGGCCCGTCTATCAGCGCTCCGACATCATGGAGCGGCTGGAGGACAACGGGGAATTCCGCAGCCTGGTGGCCGAGGTGGAGAAAAAGCTGGGCAAGAAGCTGACCACGCCGGACGTGGGGGCTCTGCTGGGGCTCAACGACTATTTGGGCCTGCCCGCCGATGTAATCTACCTGCTGGTGTGCCACTGCGACGAGCGCATCCGCCGCCGGTACGGCGAAGGCCGCCGCCCCACTCTGCGGCAGATCGAGAAGGAGGGCTACGCCTGGGCCCGTATGGGCATTGACACGCAGAAGGCCGCGGTGGAGTACCTGAAAAAATATGCGGAGAAGCAGGCGTCCGTGCCCCGCTATATGCAGGTGCTGGGGCTGGGAGACAGGCTGCCGGTGGCATCGGAGGAGAAGTACCTGACGGCCTGGCAGGAGATGGGTTTCCCGCCGGAATCGGTGGCCCTGGCCTACGACAAGACGGTGCTGAAGTGCCACGAGCTGAAGTGGCCCTACTGCAACGGCATTTTGAAGCGCTGGCATGAAGCCGGCCTACATACACCGGAGGAGATTCAGGCCGGAGACCGGCCCGCCGCCCGGAAGGACAGCCATCCGGCAGCATCCGGCGGCGAGGATGTTTCCTGGATGAAGAAGTACATCCAGCAGCGTGACAAGGGGGTGTGACCATGGCTTACGACGGAAAGATCATGCACCGGGCGCTCCAGCGGTTCGATGAGGACAAGCGCCGGCGTGAGGAACAGTTTCAGGAGCGGCGTGAGAATATATTCCGCCGCCAGCCCCGCCTGCGGGAGGTGGACAGTGAGCTGCGGGCCACCATGAGCCGCATCATTACCGATGCCCTGCGCTGGGGTACCGACCCACAACCGGCGGTGGAGCGCCTGCGGGACGAGAACCTGAGCCTGCAGGCGGAAAAGCGGGCCCTGCTGGCCCGTATGGGTTTGCCGGAGGACTGCCTGGAGGAAAAGCCCTTCTGCCGTCTCTGCGGGGACACGGGCTACCGCGGCGGCCGGGTGTGCCGCTGTCTGCGGACCTATTACGCACGGGAGCAGCAGAAGGAGCTGAGCCGGATGCTGGACCTGGGCAGCCAGAGCTTTGACACTTTTTCTCTGGGCTGGTATTCCGAGGAGTACACTCCCACCCTGGGCATTTCCGCCAGGGAAAATATGGACTGGGTATATAACACCTGCAGGAAATACGCCGAGAATTTCGGCCCGGAGAGCGGGAGCCTGCTGTTGAGCGGTGCCCCGGGACTGGGAAAGACCCACCTCTCCGCCGCCATTGCCCGGGAGGTCAGCGGCGACGGCTGGTCCGTGGTGTACGACACCGCCGGCCATATCTTCCGACAGTTTGAGACCCAAAAGTTTGGCCGGGAAGAAGAAGCGGACAGTGATGTGGACCGGGTGATGAACTGCGACCTGCTGATTCTGGACGATCTGGGCACGGAGATGACCACCGCCTTTGTCCAGAGCGCCCTGTACCAAATCATCAACGGCCGTCTGATGGAGAAGAAGTCCACCATTCTCAACACCAATCTGAAGGTGGAGGACATCAGCCGCCGCTATTCTCCCCAGATCGCTTCCCGCATCGAGGGCGAGTACCAGATGCTGCCCTTCTTCGGAGAGGACATCCGAAAATTGAAAAAACAGCGCAGATAATCCAAAAATCGGCCCGAAAGGGCCGGTTTTTTACGGTTTCCATAGCTGCCACAACAAAAAAGATAACCCCGTCAATGCAGCCCCGGGCAGCAGGGACAGCCAGAACCGGGGGCTGCCCAGGTCCCACAGGGCAGCTCCCACTACCGTTGCGGCGGCTACCCGGGGCAGGCTCCCCAGCACGCCGCCCGCCAGATAGGCTCGGAGGGGCACCCCGGCGGCCCCCAGGTACAGGCTCACCAAATCCCCGGGGGAGGCGCCCGCCAGCCGCAGCAGGAACACGGACCGTCCCGGACGGTCTCCGGGACGCAGGGCCGCCAGCCGGGGATGACGTCTGGCCAGGGTCTCCAGCCCCGCCCGCTCTTGACGGCCCAGGAGAAAGGGAATCACCTGCGCCGTCAGCACCCCCAGCAGGTTTACCGCCAGGGCGGCGGGCAGGGGGAACAACAGCCCTCCGGCGGCCTCCAGGGCGGAGAGGGGGAAGGCCACGGACAGGCTTTTGACGGCGTACAGGGCAAGCAGAAAGACTGCCGCCAGCCCCGCCTCACGGGGGGACCAGGCGGCGATGCGCTCCGCCGTCAGCCAGTCCCTCAGAGGCCAGAGGAACAGCGCCCCCGCCGCCAGTACCAACGGCGGCAGCCACCGGTATTTTTCCATAAAAAGCCCTCCCGAACTTGTCGAAATTTGGCTTTAGTATGCCCAAAAGGGCGAAAAAAGAGACCGCTTTTTGAAAAAGCGGTCTCTTTTCAGCTTGTCAAAGAACCTCGCCGGTGGCGAGGTTCTTCTGGTATAATAGGA
>CAMFAL010000012.1 GCA_945948185.1 uncultured Clostridia bacterium
CGGCGTCCAGCACCTGCTGGATGCGGTGGACGTTGGAGGCGAAGGTGGTGACGATAATGCGCTCGTCGCAGTTCTGGAACTGGCGGGCAAAGGTGGCGCCCACCGTTTTTTCCGAGGGGGTGAAGCCGGGACGCTCCACGTTGGTGGAGTCGGCGCACAGGGCCAGGACCCCCTCCTTGCCCAGCTCGCCCAGGCGGGCCAGGTCGATCACCTCTCCGTCGATGGGGGTGGAGTCGATCTTGAAGTCGCCGGTGTGGACCACGGTGCCCAGGTGGGTGTGGATGGCGAAGGCCACGGAGTCGGCGATGGAGTGGTTCACGTGGATGAACTCCACGGTGAACTTGCCGGCCCGGACGGACTTGCCGGGCTCCACGGTGATGAGCTTGGTGCTCTTCGTCAGCTGGTGCTCCTCCAGCTTCAGCTTGATGAGGCCGGCGGTGAAGCGGGTGCAGTAGATGGGCATGTTCACCTGCTTCAGCACGTAGGGGATGGCTCCCACGTGGTCCTCGTGCCCGTGGGTGATGAAGAGGCCGCGGATACGGGCGCGGTTCTTGATGAGGTAGCTGACATCAGGGATGATGCTGTCGATGCCGTACATGTCGTCCCCGGGGAAGGCCATGCCGCAGTCCACCACGATGATCTCACCGCCAAACTCGTAGGCGGTCATGTTTTTGCCGATCTCGTTGAGACCGCCCAGGGGGATGATCTTCAATTTTTCTGCCATAGATATGAAAACTCCTTTTTCAATTACAGAATATGTAGGCTCCATATCTCCGGTTCTCCGGGCATGACAAGAAAACGTGCGAAAATGGGCACGCTAAATAGAGACGCCCGTCGTCCGTACGGCCCCGTTTCGCCGCCGGAGGTCTGGTCACGTCATGCCAGTGGAGGTATGGAACTGTCGTTTATTTTTGACCGGCAGGACCCCGTCCTCCGGAAAAATACAAGAAAAACAGCGGGAGAGCCTGGCTCTCCGTCGCCTAACCTGGTATAGTATACCACAGGAAACCGGGTTTGTATACAAAAATTTTGCATTATGGTAAACTTGTCCTCTGAGGGTACGGAAGCTGAGGGGCGTTTTCTACAAAAAACCAGAAAAAATTCCGCCGGGCTGTGAATTGACTTTCCCGGTGGAACTGCTATGATATGTACAGGATGTGTACGTTAACAGGGAGGGGGAGCCTATGAGAGCCACCATTAAAATGATCGCGGAAAAAGCCGGCGTGTCCATCGGCACGGTGGACCGGGTGCTCCACGACCGGCCCTACGTGAAGGCGGAGGTGCGGGAGCGTATCCTGCGGGTCATGGAGGAACTGGACTACCACCCCAACCGCATGGCCAGCGCCCTGGCCCTCAGCGGCACGCCCCGGCACCTGGCGGTGATTCAGCCGGTATGGGCGGGCTATGTATATGAGGAGATGGCCGCCGGCGTGGCTCGCTTCCTGGAGGAGCGCCGGGATTTCAACGTCTCTGTGGAGGTGCTGGAGTACCCTCAGGAGGACGTGGGGACCTGCCTGCGGCAGATGGAGGAAGCGGTGCGGGGCGGCGCTCAGGCCATCGCCCTCTGCGCCACGGACTGCCTGGAGATCCGGGAAAAGCTGGCGGAGCTGTCCGGGCGGCAGGTGCCGGTGGTGACCTTCAACTCGGACATTCCGGCGGGTGACCGGATGTGCTACGTAGGGGAGGACGCCCACCACGCCGGCCGTGTGGCGGGGGACATCGCCTTCAAATTCCTGCGGCCGGGGGACCATCCCCTGGTGGTCTATGCCGGCCCCTCCTACGCCGGCCACAAGGCCCGGACCGAGGGCTTTCTGGAGCGGCTGGGAGAACTGGGCTTTGACTGCCGCGATTGCCGGGTGGAGGCCACCCACAACGACTATGACGAGACCTACGCCGCCGTGAAGCAGGCTCTGCAGGACCCGGCCCTGACCTATATCTACATGGCCAACCGCAGCGTCCCCGCCTGCGTCCAGGCCATTGAGGACCGCGGCGCCGCCGGACGGGTGCGGGTCCTGGCCCACGACAGCAACCCCCTGGTGGGGCAGTTCCTGCGGGAGGGAAAGGTGGATTTCACCATCGACCAGGACCTAGCCTACCAGAGCTATCAGGCACTGACGCTGCTGCTCCACTTCCTGGCAGAGCACAAGCTGCCGGAGCAGGAGCGGTTCTGCCCGCCCAGCCCCATCCTCAGCGCGGAGTTGGTGCCGGATACCAAATGAATGACTGACAAATGGGGGACGCCGGGTCCCTCATTTCTCCAGGGAAATGTGTGTGCGGACACAGAAAGGAAGTGGGCGTGTTATGAAACGAAACAGCGCCGTTACGGCATCCACGCTGGCCCTTATGGGGCTGGGCTTTGCCCTGGGCGCCTGCGAATATGTGGTGGTGGTCATCCTGCCGGACATCGCGGAGGGCCTGGGAGCCTCTCTGGGGGCCGCCGGGAAGCTGGTGGGGGTCTTTGCCGCCGGGTACGCCATCGGCACCCCCGTTGTCACGGCTGCCACGGGGCGGCTGCCACGGTTCCGGCTGTTGATGACCCTGCTGGGGCTGTTCATCGCCGTCAACGCCGTCAGCATGCTGGCCCCCGGCCTGGGGGTGCTGTATGTCTCCCGGGCCCTGGCGGCGGTGCTGACCGGCACCCTGACGGCGGTGGCCTTCCTGTTTGTCCAGGAGGTGGCTCCCCCGGAGCACACCGCCCGGGCAATCGCCATGGTGTACACCGGCATGTCCCTGGCCACGGTGGTGGGGAACCCCCTGAACAAGACCCTCAGCGCCGCCTTCGGCTGGCGGGCGCCCTTTGCGGTAATCCTCATCGCGGGTGTCATTCTGCTGCCGGTGCTGGCCCGGGTTCTGCCCCACACCGGCGCCGTGGAGGGCGCCCAGACCGGCTTCTGCCGCCAGTTCACGGTGCTGCGGGACCCCCGCTATTCCCTGTGCGTGCTCATGACCATCTGCTGCTACGCCGCCACCTACGTGGTCTACACCTATGTCACCCCCATCCTGACGGAGGTGCTGGGGGTGGGGGAGACCCTCATCAGCCCCCTGCTGATGGCCGTGGGCGTCTGCTGCATGTGCAGCAACCTGCTGGCGGGCTGGCTGGGCACCCGGGGCGACGTGAAGCGGACGCCGGTGGTGCTGGCCCTCCAGACCGGGCTGTTCCTGGCCATGCCGCTGCTGCTGGGCAGCCGCTGGACGGGCTTGCCGGCGGTGTTCGCCATGTGCCTGCTGATGTATCTGCTGAGCACCCCGGTCCAGTACCACGCCTCCGCCCTGGCGGAGACGGAGCACCCCTATGCCGTCAGCCTCTGCGCGTCGACCCTGTCCGTGGCGGGCAACATCGGCATTGCACTGGGGTCCTTCGCCAGCAGCGGCCTCCAGGAGGTTCTGGGCCTGCGGCCCCTGGGCTTTCCGGCGGCGGCCTTCGCCCTGGCGGCGCTGGTGTTGAACCTGGCGCTGGCGGCTGCGATGAAAAAAGCGCCCCGGAAGGGCGTGTAGGGGCGGATACCAACCGCCCGCTGGGGTCCCGCCCGCGGGAGCGCGGGAATTGCGCCCCCCATTCTTTTTCGGCTTGCCGAAAAAGAACCCTCCAGAGGGGCTTCTCTTGCCGCTACGCGGCAATTCACCTTCTGCGCCGTGCACGGTGGAAGAAAAAGGCGCTTGGGCGGATCAACTTGACACCTTCGTGTCAAGTTGACCGCAATACGGGAGTCGCCGTAGCCGGTGCGGTACCGACTTGCGGGCTTGTACCGGGTGCGCCACACCCCGGAAAAACAGAGAAGTGCTTCCCCGCGTTTGGGGGCGTGTGTGCGGCTTTCGCCCGCCCCGGGGGGGGAATCCAAAGGGGAGGGGCCGCAGCCCCCCCCCTTTTTGTGTCGTTAGGGGGTGTGGGGGCGAATCGAAACGCCCCCACGTTTCTGGAAGGGGGTCAAGGGGGAGGTGTCTTTGCGCCAAAGACATCTCCCCCCTGGTTCCCCACTCCCCCGGCGGGGGAGTATTTTTTTCTTTTCCATTGCACATTTTTGACGGGAATGATATACTGTTAGAATCTATCAGTATGCGGTGAAAGGAGATTTCGCCATGAATCACAACAAACTCTCCCGTCTGCTGGAACCCAATCTGAAGCTGTACTTCCTCTGCCTGGCGGTGTTCGTCTTGGCGGCCGTTACCGTCAGCATCCCCCTGGCGGTGGTGGAGGGTGTCGCCGCAGTGGCCCTGTACCTCTATTTTTCCCAGAACAACAAGAAGCGCCGCCAGAGCGTTTTGCAGTATATCGACAGCGTCACCGGCAGCGTGGATACCGCCAGCAAATCCACCCTCATCAATTCCCCCCTGCCCATTATGGTGTTCCGCCCGGACACCGGCGAGGTCATCTGGAGCAACGAGAATTTCCTCCAGCTGGCCGGGGTGCGGGAGCATCTGTTCGAAATGCGGGTGGAGGACGCCGTGCCGGAATTCCCGGTCCAGTGGCTGCTGGAGGGCAAGCAGGAGTGCCCCAACCGGGTCTTTATGAACAACCGGCGCTTCCGGGTCTACGGCAGCCTGGTGCGGGCCAAGGGCCGGGGCGGAGAGCAGAATCTGGTGGCCACCACCTACTGGGTGGACACCACCGACGCTGATGAGCTGCTGGAGACCTACACCGCCACCCGCCCGGTGCTGGCTGTTCTGATGCTGGACAACTACGAGGACCTGATGAAGGCCTGCGCCGACACCCAGCGCAGCGCCGTCCTGGCCCAGATCGACGAGAAGCTGGGCGCCTGGGCCTCCGCCGGAGAGGGCCTGCTGCTGAAAACGGAGCGGGACCGCTACCTGTTCATCTTCGAGGAGCAGCACTACGAGCACTTCGTGGAGGAGAAATTCTCCATCCTGGACGCCATCCGGGCTATCAAGGTGGGCGAGGGCGTCCACCCCACGCTGTCCATCGGCATGGGCAAGGACGTGGACAGCTTCCCGGAGCTTTATAAAAACGCCTCGCTGTCCCTGGAGATGGCCCTCAGCCGGGGCGGCGACCAGGCGGTGGTCCGCAACAAGGTGGACTTCGAGTTCTACGGCGGCCGGGCCAAGGCCACGGAAAAGCGCACCAAGGTGAAGTCCCGGGTCATGGCCAACGCCCTCAGCGAGCTGATGGCGGACGCCAGCGAGATCTACGTCATGGGTCACAGCTTCGCGGATATGGACGCCGTGGGCGCCGCCGCGGGTATCTGCTGCGCCGCCCGGAAGCGGGGCAAGCGGGCCCAGATCGTCATCGACCTGGAGCACAACGCCGCCCTGCCGGTGCTGAAAAAGCTGGGGGCCCTGCCGGAGTACAACGGCGTGTTCATCTCCGGCAGCGACGCCTTCGTGAAGATGCGCCCCGGCGCTCTGCTGGTGGTGGTGGACACCAACCGCCCCGACATGGTGGAGAGCCATCAGGTGCTGGAGGCCTGCAACCGGGTGGCGGTCATCGACCACCACCGACGGGCCGCCACGTACATTGAGAACGCCGCCTTCAGCTTCCACGAACCCTACGCCTCCTCGGCGGCGGAGCTGGTGACGGAGCTGCTGCAATATCTGGTGGAGCCCGCTGACCTCCTGCGGGAGGAGGCGGAGGCCTTGCTGGCCGGCATCGTGCTGGACACCAAGCGCTTCACCCTCCGCACCGGCGGCCGCACCTTCGAGGCGGCGGCCTTCCTGCGGCGGGCCGGCGCCGACACGGCGGAGGTCCAGCGCCTGTTCCAGAACGACCTCAACGACATGGTCTCCCGCTACGACATCATCCGCCGGGCGGAGATGTACCGGGAGGACATCGCCCTGGCGGTGATCCCCCAGGACGGCGTGGACCGGGTGGCAGCGGCTCAGGCGGCCGATGAACTGCTGACCCTCAAGGGCGTGAAGGCGTCCTTCGTGATCTACCGCAACGGCGACGACGTGCTCATGTCCGCACGCTCCCTGGGCGAGGTCAACGTCCAGGTGATTCTGGAGACTCTGGGCGGCGGCGGAAATTCCTCCCAGGCCGGCGGCCGGGTGGAGAACGGCGATATTCTGACGGTCCGCAGTCAGTTGACGGACGCCATCGACGCCTACTTTGAAAAATAAGAAACCATTGGTAATATAAAGGAGTAACAAGCAATGAAAGTCATTTTGCAGCAGGACGTGAAGGGCCAGGGCAAGAAGGGCCAGCTGGTGGAGGTCTCCGAGGGCTATGCCCGCAATTTCCTCCTGCCCAGGAAGCTGGCCATCCCCGCCACCACCGACGCCATCAACACCATGAACCTGAAGGAGAAGGCTAGGCGCGCCGAGGAGGCCCGCCAGAAGGCCGAGGCCGAGGCCACCGCCGAGAAGCTGAAGGAGTGCCAGGTGAAGCTGACCGCCAAGGCCGGCAACGGCGGCAAGCTCTTCGGCGCCGTCACCACCAAGGAGATCTCCGAGGGCCTGAAGAAGCAGTTCGACATCGATATCCCCAAGCAGAAGCTGGTGCTGGACGACCCCATCAAGGCCTTCGGCACCTACCAGGTCAAGGCCAAGCTGGGCTTTGAGGTGGTGGCCACCGTGTACGTGGCGGTCTACGAGGAGAAGTAAGAATCCTCTCCCCTTCGGGAGAGACGGGGGGAGGGGGAGATGTCTTTGGCGCAAAGACACCTCCCCCTGCGACCCCCTCCAGAAACGTGGGGGCGTTTCGATTCCGCCCCCACACCCCCTAACGACACAAAGGGGCGGGGCTGCGGCCCCTCCCCGTTGGAAACCCCACCCCGGAGGGGTAGCGGCAGCGAAAAGGGGAGCAGGGACCATACGATGACCACCCCGAAAGCCGCACCCAAGCCCCCAGATGCGGGGAAGCAGTTCTCTGTTTCACCAGGGTATAGCGCACCCGGTACGGGCCTGCAGGTTTGCACCCACCGGCCACGACGACCCCGTGTTTGCGGTCAACTTGACACAAGTGTGTCAAGTTGATCCGCTTAGCGCCTTTTCCTTTGGACCGTGAACGGCCCGTTTCCTTTTCGGCGCTGACGAAAAGGAAATGGGGGGTTCAGTATCCCCGCCCCCTGTCAGGGGGCAAAGGAGGACCACCATGGCAATGGAAGACCTTTTGATCCGGCAGATGCCCCACAGCCTGGAAGGCGAGCAGGCCGTCCTGGGCTCCATGCTGATCGATCCTGACTGCGTCAAGGACGTGATGGACAAACTGCGCCCGTCGGACTTCTACCTGCGGCAGAACCGGGAGATCTTCGAGACCATCTACTCCATGTTCAGCTACGCCAGGCCCATCGACGGCATCACCGTCTGCGAGGAGATGCAGAAGAACGGCACCTATGACGACCAGACCACCCGTTCCTACCTGGCCCAGCTGATGGAGATCACCCCCACCAGCGCCAACGTCATGGAGTACGTGGCCATCGTCCGGGACAAGGCCCTGCTTCGCGGCGTGGCCCAGGCCTCGGCGGAGATCACCGCCATGGTGCAGGAGGGCGTGGGCGAGGCCGCCGAGATTCTGGAGGCCGCCGAGCAGAAGATCTACGCCATCCGCCGGGGCCAGAGCGCCCAGGACATGGTCCCCCTGCGGCAGGTGTTGCCGGACGTGCTGGACCGCCTGAGCGAGATGAGCGAGAGCGAGGACCATCTGCCAGGCCTGTCCACCGGCCTGTCCGCCGTGGACAACAAGATCACCGGCCTGAACAAGTCCGACCTGATCCTGCTGGCCGCCCGTCCCGGCATGGGCAAGACCTCCTTCGCTTTGAACGTGGCCCTGAACGTGGCAAAAAACACAAAAAAGACCGTGGCGGTGTTCTCTCTGGAAATGTCCCGGGAGCAGCTGGCCATGCGCCTGCTTTCTTCCGAGGCCCTGGTGGAGAACAACCGGCTCAAAACCGGCAACCTCCGGGAGACCGACTGGGAGAAGATCGCCGGAGCCGCCACCATTCTGAACAAGGTGGACATCCGCATCGACGACAACCCCATGCTGTCCGTGGCGGACATGAACGCCAAGTGCCGCCGCCTGGACAGCCTGGGCCTGGTGGTCATCGACTACCTGCAGTTGATGACCTCCGCCGGAGGCAAGGGAAACAGCGGCGAGAACCGCCAGCAGGTGGTTTCCGATATGTCCCGTATGCTGAAGATCATGGCGAAGGAGCTGAACGTCCCCGTCATCTGCCTGAGCCAGCTGAGCCGTGCCAACGAGAAGCGGGACGACAAGCGGCCCATGCTGTCGGACCTCCGTGAGTCCGGCGCCATCGAGCAGGACGCGGATATCGTTCTGTTTTTGTACCGGGATGACTATTATAATGAGGACTCGGAAAAGCACAACATCGCCGAGTGCATCGTGGCGAAGAACCGCCACGGCGAGACGGGCAAGGTAGAGCTGCGGTGGATGCCCGAGTACACCCAGTTCTCGACGCTGGATAACCGCTATGGCGACGACGATGACTGAGCTGCGGCCCGCACGGGCCTTTCTGCGGGAGAAATTCCCCCACGGCGGCAGCGTGCTGTGCGCCGTGTCCGGCGGGCTGGATTCCATGTGCCTGCTGCATGTTATGCTGGAGCAGCCGGGATTCCGGGTCACCGCCGCCCACTTTAACCATGGCCTCCGGGGCGCGGAGGCTGACCGGGACGAACAGTTCGTCCGGGACTACTGCGCCCGGCACCATGTGCCCTTTGTCTCCGGGGCCGGGGACACCCGGGCGTTGGCGGAGCGGGAGGGGCTCTCCATCGAGGAGGCCGCCCGGAAGCTGCGCTACGCCTTTTTGAAGGAGACGGCGGCGGAGCGGGGCTGCGACGCCATTCTGACGGCCCACCACGCCGACGACAACGCCGGGACCATGCTGCTGAACCTGATCCGCGGCACCGGCTCAGCGGGGCTGGCCGGGATCCCCCCGGTGCGGGGCAATGTGTGCCGCCCCTTCCTGCGCGTCACCCGCGCGGAGCTGGCGGACTACGCGCAGAGCCATCACATCCCCCATGTGGAGGACGAAACCAACGATGACCCCGAGGCCGCCGCCCGGAACGCCCTGCGGAGCAGCGTGCTGCCGGTGCTGCGGCAATTGAATCCCCGGTTCGCGGAGAACATGGCCCGGACCGCCTCCATCCTGCGGGAGGAGAGCGACGCTCTGGAGTCCATGGCCCGGGGCCTGCTGGACCAGGTGAAGGAGCTGCCGGACGGCGTATCGGTCCCCTGCCTGATGCTGACGGAGGTCCCGGCGGCGGTGGCGGAGCGGGCGGTGCTGCAATTGCTGGCCCAGACGGCCGGACACCGCAGGGACCTGACCGCCGCCCACGTGCTGGCGGTGCTGGACCTGGCCCGGGGAGACCGGACAGACCTGGAGGTCACTCTGCCCTACGGCCTGACGGCCCGGCGGAAGAAATACACGCTGGAAATCACCCGGCGGCCTGCCCGGCCCGGCAGTTTGCCCATTGCCGTAGGCGGCACCGTGACATTCGGCGGGACGGAGGTCATGATTTCCAATCAAGCGCTGCCGGGGGCGCTGCCCATGAACCTGCCCGAAGGAGCGGCCATGACGGTGACACCCTGGCGGCCCGGCGACTGGCTGCGGCTGCCCGGCAGCCGGGGGAGGCGCAGCTTCAAGCGCCTCTGTGCAGACCGGGGCCTGACCCCGGCGGAGCGGGACCGGCTCCCGGTGCTGCGGGTGGGGGAGGCCCACGCCGCCGACCCGTTGTTCGGCGTTTCCCAGGACTTTGCACCCTGTTCCGGAGAACAGACGGTGTTTGTAAGATTTTCTACAAAAAAGACAGAGGAGAAACAACATGAGAAGTGAGATGGAGCAAGATATCCTGAAGGTTCTGGTGACCGAGGAGGAACTGAAGGCCCGTATCCAGGAGATGGGCGACGAGCTGTATGACAGATTCCAGGGCAAGGACCCCCTGTTCCTCAGCGTGCTGAAGGGTTCCTTCGTGTTTATGGCGGACCTGGTCAGGGCCTGCCAGCTCAAGAGCGACGTGGAGTTCATCGCCGTCAGCTCCTATGAGAACGCCACCGCGTCCTCCGGCCGGGTGAAGATCAACCACGACATCCAGCAGGACATCACCGGCCGCCACCTGGTCATTGTGGAGGACATCCTGGACTCCGGCAACACCCTGGCCTTTTTGAAGGAGTACTTCATGACCAAGGGCGCCGCGTCCATCACCATCGTCACCCTGCTGGATAAGCCCTCCCGCCGGGAGAAGGCCATTACCGCCGACCTGGCCGGCTTCGTGGTGCCCAACGAGTTCGTAGTGGGCTACGGCCTGGATTACTGCCAGCAGTACCGCAACATGCCCTACATCGGCGTGCTGAAGCCCGAGGTCTACGAGGGAAAGTAAGGCAGTAGCCCACCGCGGCGCGGAAGCGCCGCCGCCGGGTACGGCGTACGAGCGTTTTGCGGGGCAAAACCTCGGAACGCCCCGGATTCACTTCGGGACGTTCTGATTAAATCAAAGGGCTCCCGCCGGGCTTGCCCGGTGGGAAAGGCTACGGCCTGGATTACTGCCAGCAGTACCGCAACATGCCCTACATCGGCGTGCTGAAGCCCGAGGTCTACGAGGGAAAGTAAGCCCCCGATCCCTGACAACCCACTCCCAAAGGAGGAACTCTTTTGACAAAGCAACACCGCACATCCAATTTCAGCCTGCTGTTTCTGGTGCTGGTGATCTTCCTGTGCCTCAGCTGGATCTGGCAGATGAACAGCGATACCCCCCAACTGGATTACGCCCAGGTCCGACAGCTCTTCCAGCAGGAAAAGGTGGAGGAGCTGACCGTCAGCGAGCGGCATGTGCTGACCCTGAAGCTGAAGGACAGCACCGACAAGGTGCGCTACCAGCTGTACAGCTTCGAGCTGTTCTATGAGGACCTGGATCCCCTGATCCAGGAGCAGTATGCCAAGGGCATCATCAAGCACTATGACTATCCCCCCAAGGAGAGCACCAACTGGCTGGAGGTCCTGCTGCCCTGGCTGCTGATGGCCGGCGTGATGGCCCTGCTGTGGTATCTCATGGTGGCCCGTGCCCAGGGCGGCATGGGACCGGACCGCATGGCCAAGTTCGGCGCCGCCCGCACCCGGGGCCTCAGCGACAAGGACAAGAAGGTCACCTTCGGTGATGTGGCCGGAGCCGACGAGGAGAAGGAGGAACTCCGGGAGATCGTGGAGTTCCTGAAGGACCCCAAGCAGTTCATCTCCCTGGGGGCCCGCATCCCCAAGGGCGTGCTGCTGGTGGGCCCTCCGGGCACCGGCAAGACCCTGCTGGCCAAGGCCGTGGCCGGGGAGGCTCAGGTGGGCTTCCTGTCCATCTCCGGCTCCGACTTCGTGGAGCTGTACGTGGGCGTGGGCGCCAGCCGCGTCCGGGACCTGTTTGACCAGGCCAAAAAGACCGCCCCCTGCATCGTGTTCATCGACGAGATCGACGCCGTGGGCCGCCAGCGCGGCACCGGCCTGGGCGGCGGCCACGACGAGCGGGAGCAGACGCTGAACCAGCTGCTGGTGGAGATGGACGGCTTCGCCGCCAACGAGGGCGTCGTCGTCCTGGCCGCCACCAACCGGGCCGACGTGCTGGACCCCGCCCTGCTGCGGCCCGGCCGTTTCGACCGGCAGATCTACGTGGGCCTGCCGGACATCAAGGGCCGGGAGGAGATTCTGAAGGTCCACGCGAAAGGCAAGCCCCTGGCGGAGGACGTGGATTTGAAGAAGCTGGCCCAGGGCACCGCAGGCTTCACCGGCGCGGACCTGGAGAACCTCATCAACGAGGGCGCCCTGCTGGCGGGCCGGAAGCACCAGAAGTTCATCACCATGGCCGATTTGAAAGAGGCCGAGATCAAGGTCATTGCCGGCCCGGAGAAGCGCAGCCGGGTGATCCCCCAGCACGAGCGGGAGCTGACCGCCTGGCACGAGGCGGGCCACGCAGTGGTGATGCACGCCCTGCCGGACCAGGACCCCGTCAGCCAGATCACCATCGTCCCCCGGGGACAGGCGGGCGGCATGACCATCTCCCTGCCGGAGGAGGACCGTTCCTACCTGTCCAAGCGGTACATGGAGGACCAGATCGTGGCGCTGCTGGGCGGCCGGGTGGCGGAAAAGCTGTGCCTGGGCGACATTTCCACCGGCGCCAGCAACGACATCCAGCGGGCCACCGCCATCGCCCGGAAGATGGTGGCCTCCTACGGCATGAGCGACAAAATGGGCACCGTGGCCTTCGACTCCGGACACGACGAGGTGTTCATCGGCCGCACCATGGGCCAGAGCCGGGGCTATTCCGAGGCCGTGGCCGCCCAGATCGACGAGGAGGTCAAGGCCGTCGTCGGCGCCGCTTACCAGCGCTGCGAGAATATCCTCCAGAGCCACCGGAAGCAGCTGGACGCCGTGGCCGGGTACCTCCTGGAGCACGAGACCATGGAGCGGGAGGCTTTCCTGAAGGTATTCGAGGAGTCCGGCGCCGCTCCGGAAGAGGCCTGAGAGCGAAAGTGACAATACGCAAAAGCCGCCCGCGTTGCCGCGGGCGGTTTTTTGTGCCTGTTTTGAGCGGAAGGGGCGGCCGGGGACGGGCTTTGTGAAAATCCCATGGAAACGGCCCGTCTTTTTCCGGGACGGTTTCGGCAAAATCACGAAAACAATTGTCCGCAATATGAGGACAAAAGCGGGCGCAACTATTTTTAAATGAGGGGAAAATCCACATCTGGCGGACAAAGAGGGGGGCAGCCGTCCCAAAATCAAAGAAACCGGACAAAAACCGACGGAAAGATTCTGTGGATAATTGACCTTGCAAAACGGAGGGAAAGCACGTAAAATGCTTTTCATACAAGGGACAACTGTCTGTCCCAGTCAAACAGGAGGATGAAAAGAATGAAGAAACTGTTCGCATTCGTGCTGGCGCTGGTCATGGCTCTGAGCCTGGCGGCCTGCGGCGGCGATAAGAGCTCCGATAGCAGCACTCCCGCCGCCAGCGGCGACAAGGTTGTGAAGATCGGCGTCTTTGAGCCCCAGACCGGCGACAACGGCGCCGGCGGCAAGCAGGAGATCCTGGGTATGCAGTACGCCAACACCGTCCAGCCCACTGTGGAGATCGGCGGCGAGACCTATCAGGTCCAGCTGGAGATCGTGGATAACCGCACCACCGCCGAGAACGGCCCCTCCGCCGCTGCCGAGCTGGTGAACCGCAACGTGTCCATCGTGCTGGGCTCCTACGGCTCCGGCGTCTCCATGGCCGGCGGCAAGGTTTTTGAGGAGGCCGGCATCCCCGCCATCGGCGTCACCTGCACCAACCCCCAGGTCACCGCGGACTGCTCCGTGTACCACCGCATCTGCTTCCTGGACCCCTTCCAGGGCACCGTTCTGGCCAACTATGCCTTCAACGAGCTGGGCGTCAAGACCGCTTACGTGCTGGGTATGCTGGGCAGCGACTATGACCAGGGCCTGATGTACTACTTCAAGGAGGCCTTCGAGGCTCTGGGCGGCACCGTCAAGAGCGAGGACTTCCCCGAGGGCAGCGCCAACTTCGTCTCCTACATCAACAACGCCAAGGCTGAGGGCGCGGGCGTCATCTTCGCTCCCGTCTCCATCAACTACGCGCAGCTGATCATCGAGGCCGCCGCGGCTCAGGGCTTTGAGGGCGCTCTGCTGGGCTCCGATACCTGGGACAACAACATGGTCATCGAGTCCGCCAAGGGCAAGGACACCCAGATCTTTGTGACCACCTTCTATCAGGAGGGCGGCAATGCCGACTTCGATAACGGCATCAAGGAGTGGATCAACGCCAACGCCGACGCCAAGACCAACAACGGCGGCAACGACATGGTGGCGGCTGTCACCGCCATGGGCTATGACGCCTACTTCACCGCTCTGGAGGCCATCAAGGCCGCCGGCAGCACCGATCCCAAGGCCGTGCTGGAGGCTCTGCCCGGCGTGACCTACGAGGGCGTTTCCGGCCACATCGAGTTCGACGACATCGGCGACGCCGTCCGTGACTCCGCCTTCATCAAGACCGCCAACACCGCCGACGGTGTTTGGGACTTCGTGAAGGTCCAGGGCGTCGAGTGATCTGAGACAATTCAGCAGAAGGGGATGGCGGGTGACCGCTCGCCATCTCCTTTTTTCGCCGTTTTCCTGGGTCGCCTCGAAAGCGCGGGTGCGCCTGCTTTTTCGAGACGACCCACCAACAAGAAACAACCACAGGAGGTTTCCCCATGCAAGAATTGCTGCCTTATCTGATCAACGGCATTTCCGTGGGCGGCCAGTATGCCCTGATCGCCATTGGCTATACCCTGGTTTACGGCATCCTGCGCCTGATCAACTTCGCCCACGGCGACGTGTTTATGGTGGCCGGCCTGGTGATGGTCTACGCCACCACATCCATGCCCTTCTATATCGCCCTGCCCCTGGTGCTGATCGCTACGGTCATCCTGGGCTTCGTCATTGAGCGGGTGGCCTACAAGCCCCTGCGCAGTGCTCCCCGCATGTCCCTGATGATCTCCGCCATTGGTGTCAGCTACCTGATCCAGAACCTGGCGTTCTATATCACCGGCGGTGTGCCCCAGCCCGTCAGCAACCCCATCCCCTGGATCTCCGAGAACGTGACCATCCTGGGCGCCTCCACCAAGCGGGTGACCCTGGTGACCCCGGTGCTGACCATCCTGCTGGTGGTGGCCCTGGTGTACCTCATCAACCACACCAAGATCGGCATGGCCATGCGGGCCGCGGCCAAGGATTTCGAGACCGCTCAGCTCATGGGCATCAAGATCAACGCCGTCATCTCCATGACCTTCGTCATCGGCTCCTTCCTGGCGGCGGTGGGCTCCATGCTGTACTTCACCAACTATCCCTCCGTGGCCATCACCTCCGGCGGTATGCCGGGCCTGAAGGCCTTTGTGGCGGCGGTGTTCGGCGGCATCGGTTCCATCCCCGGCGCCGTGGTGGGCGCGTTCATCATCGGCCTGTGCGAGGAGATCATCAAGGGCCTGGGCTACACCACCTTCTCCGATGCCTTCACCTTCGCGCTGCTGATCGTGGTCCTGTGCGTCAAGCCCACCGGCCTGTTCGGTGAAAAGGTCACCGACAAGGTGTAAGGAGGGAGGCGACATGACAATGAAGAAGAAAAAGACGATCTTTACGGCCGTGGTGCTGGCAGTTCTGCTGGCGGCCTGCGTCGCTGTGGACCTGACTCTGCCCAGCTACCACATCGCCGTCACCGTCATCAAGAAGGCCACGGTTTACGCCCTGGTGGCTGTGTCCATGAACCTGCTGAACGGCTTTACGGGCCTGTTCTCCCTGGGCCAGGCGGGCTTCATGCTGCTGGGCGCCTATGCCTACGGCGTGCTGACCATCCCCGTGGCCAAGCGGGCCAGCGTGTACCAGTACTTTGACGGCGGCGCCATCCAGTTCTCCCTGCCGGAGATCTTCGCCGGCTTCCTGGGGGACACCGTGGGCTCCACCGTGGGCATGCTGCTGGCCCTGCTGGTGGGCGGCCTGCTGGCGGCCCTGATGGCCTACCTGATCGGCCTGCCCGTCCTGCGGCTGAAATCCGACTATCTGGCCATCGCCACCCTGGGCTTTGCCGAGATCCTGCGGGCCTTCTTCCAGTGGAACGCCCTGGGCCCCATCACCAACGGCTCCAACCTGCTGAAGAGCTATCCCACCTTTGCCCACGCCACGCCCTACGTCATTCTGGCAGGCCTGATGATCGCCGTCATCCTGCTGCTGATCACCTCCACCTACGGCCGGGCCTTCCGGGCCATCCGGGACGACGAGGTGGCGGCGGAGGCCATGGGCATCAACCTGGCCCGCCACAAGCGCATGGCCTTCATCATCAGCTCCTTCTTCGCCGGCATCGGCGGCGGCATGATGGCCATGTACATGGGCACCATCGCGGCGGCGCCCTTCAAGAGCACCCTGACCTATGAGATCCTGCTGATCGTGGTCATCGGCGGCATCGGCTCCATCACCGGCTCCGTCCTGGCCAGCTTCCTGTATATCTTCTCCTCCGAGTGGCTGCTGCGCGGCCTGGACTCCGGCAAGTTCCTGGGCATCAATTCCCCCATCTTCAAGAACGGCTTCCGCATGGTGGTGCTGTCCGTCATCATCATGTGCATCGTGCTGTTCTTCCGGAAGGGCATCATGGGCGACAAGGAGCTGCCGGACCTGCTGGACAGAAGGTCCAGAAAGCGTAAGAAGGAGGCTGCCGGCAAATGAGCAAGAATGTACTGAAAGTGGAAAACGTCACCATGCAGTTCGGCGGCGTGGTGGCCGTGGATAACCTGAACCTGGAGATCAACGAGGGCGAGATCGTGGCCCTCATCGGCCCCAACGGCGCCGGCAAGACCACCGCCTTCAACGTGGTCACCGGTGTGTACCAGCCCACCAACGGCGCGGTCTGGTTCAACGGGGAGAAGATCGTGGAGAACCATCCCCAGGGCAAAATGAAGAGCATGTACAAGGGCGAGCACGCCGGGGAGTATACCGGCGTCCTGGCGCCTACCCCTGACAAGATCACCAAGTTAGGACTCGCCCGTACCTTCCAGAACATCCGCCTGTGGAAATCCCAGACTGTGTTCAACAACGTGCTGATCGCCAAGCACTGCCGGTCCACCAGCAACGTGTTCTCCGCCACCTTCCGCATGAACCGGAAGGAGGAGGCGGCCCAGCGGGCCCATGTGGAGGAGCTGCTGAAGATCGTGGGCCTGTACGACGTGAAGGACGAGCTGGCCACCAGCCTGCCCTACGGCAAGCAGCGCCGCCTGGAGATCGCCCGCGCGTTGGCGGCGGAGCCTCAGCTGCTGCTGCTGGACGAACCGGCGGCGGGCATGAACCCCCAGGAGACCGACGAGCTCACCGCCTTCATCGGCGAGATCCGGGACCGGTTCAAGCTGACCATCTTCCTCATTGAGCACCATATGAATCTGGTTATGGGCATCTCCGACCGCATCTACGTGCTGGACTTCGGCAAGCTGATCGCCGAAGGCACGCCGGCGGAGATCCAGAACAATCAGCGCGTCATCGACGCGTACCTGGGGGTGGCCGACGATGCTTAAAATTGAAAACCTGCATGTGAATTACGGCGGCATCCAGGCCCTGCGGGGCATCTCCCTGGAGGTGCCCGACGGCAAGATCGTCACCCTGATCGGCGCCAACGGCGCCGGCAAGTCCACCACTCTGCGGACCATCACCGGTCTGGTCAAGGCCGCCTCCGGCTCCATCCAGTGGAACGGAGAGGAGCTGCTGGGCAAGTCCATCGACAAGATCGTGACCTCCGGCATTGCCATGAGCCCCGAGGGCCGACGGGTATTCCCGGACATGACGGTGCTGGAGAACCTGAAGATCGGCGCCTACCTCCGCAAGGACAAGGCGGAGATCGAGAAGGACATCAAATGGGTGTACAGCCTGTTCCCCCGCCTGGAGGAGCGCTCCTGGCAGCTGGCGGGCACCCTGTCCGGCGGCGAGCAGCAGATGCTGGCCGTGGGCCGGGCCCTCATGTCCCGCCCCAAGCTGATGATGCTGGATGAGCCCTCCCTGGGCCTGGCGCCCCTGGTGGTGCAGGACATCTTCTCCATCATCCGGGAGATCAACCGCCAGGGCGTGACGGTGCTGCTGATTGAGCAGAACGCCAACATGGCCCTGAAGATCGCGGACCTGGCCTACGTGCTGGAGACCGGCACCATCACCATGAGCGGCACCGGCGCGGAGCTGCTGGCGGACGAGCGGGTGAAAGAGGCTTACCTGGGCAAAAACAGCTGAACAAAAGAGCGGCGCAAGCCGCTCTTTTTGTATCATCGGAAACTTTTTTGCATACCATAACGTCTGATGGAATAAAGGAGGATTTGCCGTGAAAAAGCTGATTTTGATACTTGCGCTGCTGCTGGCTCTGTCCGGCTGCGGCCAGAAGGCCGAGACCCCGCCCCCTGCACCGGAGACACCAGCGGAGACCCCTGCGGAAACCCCGGCCCCGCCCACGGAGGACCGGAACCCCACGGCGGCGGAGCTGGGCCGGGAGGAGACCACGGAGCTGGCCTTCACCGTGGAGGGGGAGACGGAGCTGATCCCTGTCACCCTGTATATCGGCCAGGGCTACTCCATCTATATTCCCAGCGAAGGCTGGCGGCTGGAGAAGTGGGTGGACGACGGTATCCCCGAGGACACCTGGGAGAGCACCGTCAACGATGATGTGGAGCTGACGGTGTCCCATTACAGCGGAAAGACCTGGATGGAGGCCCGGGACGCCTTCGTGCGGGACGAGGATTATGTGTTCGAGGACCTGATGGGCGGCGAGCTGGGCGACCCCCTGACCGGCATGGACGAGGACGGCGATTATCTGAGCTTCATGGTGGCCGAAGGGGCCGACACCGTTTACGTCATCTCCTGGGAGTACCCGGCGGAGGCCGCCGAGGGCTTCGGCACCCGGCTGGGCGTGATGGCGGATACCTTCCGGGTCATGGAATAAGGCAGGAGAGAACAGGCTTCGGCCTGTTCTTTTTTTCCGCCCCTGCCGGGGCGCACGGGGGAAAGGGGGAGATGTCTTTGGCGCAAAGACACCTCCTCCTGCGACCCCCTCCAGAAACGTGGGGGCGTTTCGATTTCGCCCCACACCCCCTAACGACACAAAGGGGAGAGGCCGCGGCCCCTCCCCTTTGGATTTCCCTCCCGGGGACGGGGCAGCGGCAGCGGAAAGAGAGGCTGATCTATTCGATAACCACCTCGAAAGCCGCACCTGCGCCATCAAATGCGGGGAAGCATTTCTCTGTTTCATCAGAGTATAGCGCACCCGGTACAAGCCTGCAAGTCTGTACCGCACCGGCCACGGCGACCCCCGTATAGCGGTCAACTTGACACAAGTGTGTCAAGTTGATCCGCCCCAGCGCCTTTTCCTTTGGACCGTGAACGGCCCGTTTCCTTTTCGACGGCGCCGAAAAGGAAATGGGGGGTTCAGCCCTCGCGCGCCGCGGCAGCGGTGCCTTCCCACTGCGCTCCCCGGAGGGAAAGCAAATTTTCCATTTCCGTGTATGAAAATCCAAAATCCAGAGACCCTATGCAGGAACCCATTTGAAAGCCTGAAAAGGAGTGATCTGATTTTGGAAACGGGAATCCATAACACCTCGGAGATCGGCCGCCTGCGGAAGGTCATGCTGCACCGGCCCGGCCTGGAGCTGGAAAACCTGATGCCCGAATACCTGGAGCGGCTGCTGTTCGACGATATCCCCTACCTGAAGGACGCCCAGCGGGAGCACGACGCCTTCGCGGACTGCCTGCGCCAGCAGGGCGTGGAGGTGGTGTACCTGGCCGACCTGGTGGTGCAGTCTCTCACCGGCCGGGAGGTGCGGGAGGACCTGATCCGCCAGTTCCTGGACGAGTCCGGCATCACGGACCACCGGAGCCGGGAGCTGCTGGAGGACTATCTGGAGCGGATGGACGACCGGGAGATGGTGGCTGCCATGATGGCGGGCGTCCGGAAGGACCAGCTGCGGGGCAGCGGCGGCAGGCTGGGGGACTATCTCGCCAACCTGGAGGACGGCTACCCCTTCGCCGTGGACCCCATGCCCAACCTGTATTTCACCCGGGACCCCTTCGCCACCATCGGCACCGGCGTGTCTATCCACAAGATGCACACCCCCACCCGAAACAGGGAGACCCTCTTCGGCAAGTTCATTTTTGAGCACCATCCGGAATACCGGAACGCCCCCCGCTGGTACGACCGGGGAGAGACCAGCTCCCTGGAGGGCGGCGACATTCTGGTGCTGAGCCCCGAGGTCCTGGCGGTGGGCATCTCCCAGCGGACCCGGGAGGACTCCATCGACACCCTGGCGGAGGCCGTCCTTTCCTACGACGGCACCTTCCGGAAGGTCCTGGCCTTCAATATCCCCAAGACCCGGTCCTTCATGCACCTGGACACGGTCTTTACCATGGTGGACCGGGACAAGTTCACCGTTCACCCCAACATTCTCTCCAGTATCACCGTGTTTGTCATGGAGCTGGACGAAAACCGGAAAATGAAGATCCGCCAGGAGGATGGCCGCCTGGAGGACATTCTGAAGGAGCACCTGCACCTGGACAAGGTGACCCTGATCCCCTGCGGCCAGGGCAGTGAGATCGACGCCGCCCGGGAGCAGTGGAGCGACGGCAGCAACACCCTGGCCATCGGCCCCGGCGAGGTGGTGGTGTACTCCCGCAACCACGTCACCAACCGCTCCCTGGAGGAGGCGGGCATCCGCATCCACACCATTCCCAGCGCGGAGCTGAGCCGTGGCCGGGGAGGGCCCCGGTGTATGAGTATGCCCCTCTGGAGGGATGATCCCTGATAGCCCGGTGACCCCACCGGAACGGGGGAGGGGGACATTTTTCTTTTGAAAAGAGAAGTGTCCCCCCACGCCCCCCAAAGAGAAACCCGGGAGGATTTCGATTTCAACACCGTCGCGGCATTGCGATTCCCGGCCCCTTCGGGGCCGCCAATCGCGCCGCTTCCTCGAAACAGACTCGCTTCATCCGCCACTGGCGGCGCTTCGCCTGTTTCACCCGTCCCCCGGCAGGAGGAAAAGATAATATACTTCATATTGAAAAGGAGAAATCACCATGGCAGTGAATTTGAAAGGCCGGAGCTTTCTGACTCTGGAGGATTTCACCCCGGAGGAGATCCGTTATATGCTGGACCTGGCCCGTGACCTGAAGGCCAAGCGCCGGGCGGGCATCTGCGAGCCCACCATGAAGGGCAAGCACATCGTGCTGCTGTTTGAAAAGACCTCCACCCGCACCCGCTGCTCCTTCGAGGTGGCCGCCACCCAGGAGGGCGCCCACGTCACCTATCTGGACGCGGGCAGCTCCCAGATGGGCAAAAAGGAGTCCCTGGAGGACTCCGCCAAGGTCCTGGGCCGCTTCTTCGACGGCATCGAGTACCGTGGCTACGAGCAGAAGGTGGTGGAGGACCTGGCCAAGTGGGCGGGTGTCCCCGTGTGGAACGGCCTGACCGACGCGGACCACCCCACCCAGATCCTGGCGGACATGCTGACCATCGAGGAGCATTGCCACAAGCCCCTGAACAAGGTGAAGGTGGTGTTCCCCGGCGACGTGCGGAACAACATGTGCTACGCCTGGATGATCGGCGCCGCCAAGATGGGCATGCACTTCGTGGCCCTGGGCCCCGAGGAGCTGGCCAGGGAGATGGACAAGGACCTGATCAACCGTGTCTTTGCCGAGGCCCGGAAAAACGGCGGCCTCATTGAGATCACCGACCACATGGAGGACGTGAAGGACGCCGACGTGATTTACGGCGACATCTGGGCCTCCATGGGCGAGGAGGCCCTGATCCCCAAGCGGGCGGAGCTTCTGTCCCCCTACCGGGTGACGGAGGAGACCCTGAAAGCCACCGGCAACCCCGACGTGCTGTATATGCACTGCCTGCCCTCCTTCCACGACTTTGAGACCAAGCTGGCAAAGGAGTGGCACGACAAGGGCGTGGACATCCGGGAGGTCACCGACGAGGTGTTCCGCAGCAAGCACTCCGTGGTGTTCGACGAGGCGGAGAACCGGATGCACACCATCAAGGCCGTCATGGTTGCCACCATTGGAAAATAAAAAGGGGGGACCCCTTTGGAAAAGAAATCATTCCACATGCCCACGGCCTACACCATCCTGTTCCTGCTGATCATCCTGGTGGCCATTGCCACCTGGCTGATCCCGGCGGGGGCCTACGACTACGTGGACGGAGTCCCGGTGGCGGGCAGCTACCACCTGACGGAGGCCAATCCCCAGGGCGTGGGGGCGGTGCTGAAGGCGGCCTTTTCCGGCTTCTTCGATGCCGTGGATGTCTGCGTGTTCATCCTGATGGTGGGCGGCTTTCTGGGCGTGGTCATGAAAACCGGCGCCGTGGACGCCGGCGTGGCCCACACCATCCGGCTTCTGGGCGGCCGGGAAAAGTGGCTCATCCCCATCCTCATGGTGCTCTTCGGCCTGGGCGGCACCACCTACGGCATGTGGGAGGAGACCATGGCCTTCTACCCCCTGCTGCTGCCGGTGTTTCTGGCGGCGGGCTATGACGCGGTGGTGGGTATCTCCGTGATCCTGCTGGGCGCCGGGGCCGGCGTCATCAGCTCCACGGTGAACCCCTTCGCCACCGGCATCGCCGCGGGCTTTGCCGGGGTGTCCCTGGGGGAGGGACTCCTGCTGCGCGCCATCCAGTGGGTGGTGTTCGAGGGAGCGGCCATCTGGTTCGTCATGGCCTACGCGGCGAAGGTGAAGAAGAATCCCTCCAGGTCCGTGGTGGGCGTGGGCGCCGGAAAAATCCACGTCAGCATGGAGGAGGGGGTCCCCTTCACCGCCCGGCGGAAGGCCATCATGGCGGTGTTTACGTTGGTGTTCCTCATCATGATCTACGGCGTCATCCCCTTTGACGAGATGGGCCTGCCTCTGCCTGCCTTAGGCTGGTGGTTCCCGGAGCTCTCCGCACTGTTCCTGGTGGGCGGCATCGTGGTGGGCCTTATGGACCGCATGAGCGAGGCGGAGATCGCGGACACCTTTGTGGCGGGCTGCGCGGACCTGTTGGGGGTAGCCTTCATCATCGGCATCAGCCGGGGCATTACCGTTCTGATGAACGACGGCGGTATCACCGACACCGTCCTCCACTGGGGCGAGCAGGCCCTGGCAGGGGCGGGGCCCGTCAGCTTCGTGCTGCTGGTGTATCTCATCTACCTGCCCCTGACCATCCTGATCCCCTCCTCCTCGGGCCTTGCCACCCTGTCCATCCCCATCATCGCGCCCCTGGGCCGGTTCGCGGGGGTGGGAGGCGACTTGGTGGTGACGGCCTTCCAGTCGGCGTCCGGCCTGGTGAACATCATCACCCCCACGGCGGCGGTGGTCATGGGCGCACTGGCCCTGGGGCATGTGCCCTACGACCGCTGGGTCAAATATGTATGGAAACTGATATTGTATTTCCTTCTGCTGACCATGGCGTTTTTGGTGATCGGCGCCATCATGGCGTGAAAAAGGCGCCCCCTTTCCAGGGGGCTTGGGGAAAGGGGGAGATGTCTTTGGCGCAAAGACACCTCCCCCTTAAACCCCCTCCAGAAATGTGGGGGCGTTTCGATTTCGCCCCCACACCCCCTAACGACACAAAGGGGAAGGGCCGCGGCCCCTCCCCTTTGGATTTCCCACCCCGGAGACGGTTGGGGTGGCCATCCCGAAAGCCGCTCCCATACCCCAAATGCGGGGAAATACTTCTCTGTTTTGCCGGGGGATAGCGCACCCGGTACGGGGCTGCAAGTTTGCACCGCACCGGCCACGACGACTCCCGTTTTGCGGTCAACTTGACACATCTGTGTCAAGTTGATCCGCCCAAGCGCCTTTTTCTTCCACCGTGCACGGCGCAGAAGGTGAATTGCCGCGTAGCGGCAAGAGAAGCCCCTCTGGAGGGTTCTTTTTCGGCAAGACGAGAAAGAATGGGGGGGCATCCCCCGTGCGCCCCGGCAGGGGCGCAATTCCCGCGCCGCAAAGCGGCGCATTCCCCGGGTCCCGCAGGAAAGAGCGACAGGCGGCTGAAAGCTGCCTTATCTCAGCTTTTCCTCATAGTCCCGCAGGGTCCCCTCCGTCATCAGCGACAGCTTGTGCAGCCGCTCATTCACCATGTCCCACATGCACATGGGCAGGTGGTCCCGGTGGCCCCGGTGCAGCGTCACGCACTCAAAGCAGTTGCCGTGATGGGGGCAGGCCTCTTTGCAGGGGCAGTGGTCGCCGCTCTCCCGCACCTGCTTCAGAAATTCCTTCTTGATGGCCATGGCCTCCTCGTGGCGGCCCTCCCGGTCCAGGTCGTTCTGCCGGATGGCCAGCTCGTTGCCGTCGATTTTCATACATCGTCCTCCTCAAATTCAAATACCTGTCCCACTGCGGTGACAGGCACCGTCTGCGGGGAAAACTGGGGAAACTTGGTCAAAAACTGCTGTGTAAAGCCAAACTCTCCCCACTGGTGCATGGGGAGAAAGCGGCGGATGTCCGCCAGCTCCAGGAAGTGCTTCGGCCCCCGGAAGCCGTCCTCTCCCAGCCGGGGGTCCAGGGGCAGCATGGCCAGGTCCAGCCGCCGCCCCCGGAGGGGCTCCGTGTACCGCTTGAAATTGACCTCCATGTTCCGGTTCCAGCCCGGGTCCTCGCCCTCCCAGTGCCACCAGTTCAGGTCCCCGGCGTGGAAAATGGCCTGTCCGTCCGCCGTTACCAGGAAGGCCACGCCCTCGTCGGTGGAGGGGAACGTCTCCACCGTGACAACCGGCAGGGGAGAGATGGTGTCCTGCTTGCCCAAGCGGATACATTTGGCGGCTGTTGCTTCGGAAAGCCCCCATTTTTCCAGGTTCCGGGGCGTCAGGCGGATATCGCTGCCCAGCAGGAAGGCGTGGGCGTCCAGTGAGAATATTTCCGGCTTGAAGTGGTCCTCGTGCCGGTGGCTGGAAAAGACCAGAAGGGGGACCCCCGGCCGCAGAGCCGGGAGTTCCCCTTTCCACCAGTCAAACAGCAGCGTCACGGTTGGCAGCTCCGCCAGGAAGCCGCTGTGGTCCAGAAAGGTGACCCGCGTCATACGAACTTGACAGCGGTGCCGTAGGCCACCACCTCGGCGGCGCCCTGCATCACGGAGGAGGAGGCGTACCGCATTCCCACCACGGCGTCGGCCCCCAGGGCCTCGGCGGCCTCCACCATCCGCTTGGTGGCGATGGCCCGGGCTTCGTTCAGCATCTCCGTATAGCCCACAATCTCGCCGCCCACCAGGGTCTTCATACCGGCCATGAAGTCACGGCCAAAGTTCTTGCTGTACACCACGGTCCCCTTTACCACATCCAGGGCCTGGAAGGCCTGACCGGGGATGGTTTCAATAGTTACGAGCTTCATATTCTTCTCCTCCTTCAATCTCTTTCAAACGGCTCCGCAGGCTGAAGGCCAGCGGCACCAGACAACACAGCTCCACAAGGGCCAGCACCAGCAGCACCGTGGACAGTACCCCATCAGGGCGCCGTATCCATCGGATCAACAGCAGCATGACGGCGGTGAACACCAGCCATCCGCCGCTGACCAGGGCCGACAGAACGGCCTGCCGCCGGGCGGCCCGGATGAACTCAGTATTTTTTGACGGCATCTTCGTCCCCCTTGCCGATCTCCCGCAGCCGCTGCACCAGGGCGATCACCACGCCCAGAATCACCACGCAGGGAATGGCGATGAACAGAACCAGCAGCGGCAGGGGCGGCGCCCCCGCCGGGTCCGCCTCAAAGGCCCATAAAAACAGCCAGATGAGTCCCGCCATCAGCACCGCCATGACCACGGCGGCGATCACCGGAGCCGCGTACCGGCGCTTCATATCCAGCTTCTGTTTGTCCATAAAGGTCGTTCCCTCCTGTTCCATCTGCTCCATCCGCTCCAGCAGGGCTTTGGCGTCCAGAGCGTCCAGCTTTTCGGCACAGTCCGTCAGCCCCGCGCAGAGCTGGGCGGCGGAGCGCAGGTTCTCCTGCTCCCGCTCCAGCGTCACCAGATGGCGGCGCATGCCGTCCCCCACGGTGCGGCTGCCGGTCTGCATCTGGCGAATCTCCTCCAGCGGGAAGCCCAGCTTCCGCAGCAGCTTGATGCGCCGCAGGGCGTCCACTTCGGCCTCTCCGTAATCCCGGTAGCCGTTCTCGCTGTTCCGCCGTGGGGTCAGGAGACCCTCGCCCTCGTAAAAGCGGATGTTCTTCTTCGTGATGCCCACCAGGGCCTCCACCTCGTTGATCTTCAAGCCGCTCACCTCGTTTCTGCTGTCAGCCTACACCTTCCAGAAGGGGGAAGGTCAAGGGGTTTTTCAAAAAAATTTGGGGCGGGGGTGGGAAAGTCCCCCGGACCTGTGGTATGATGATACCATGAATGACTTGGATTTGACAACTGAAAAGCTCCCGGCGGCCTTCACGCCGCCGCTTTTGGCCTGGTACCGGGCCAACGCACGGGACCTGCCCTGGCGAAAGACAGCGGACCCCTACCGCGTCTGGGTGTCGGAGATCATGCTTCAGCAGACCCGTGTGGCGGCGGTTCTGGGCTATTATGCCCGGTTTCTGGAGGCCTTCCCCTCGGTGGAGGCTTTGGCAGACGCCCCGGAGGAGCGGCTCATGAAGCTGTGGGAGGGCCTAGGCTATTACAGCCGGGCCAGGAACCTCCAGAAGGCGGCGAAGGCCGTTGTGGAGCGGGGCGGCTTCCCGGACACCTATGAAGGCTTGATAGAGCTGCCCGGTATCGGGGACTATACCGCCAGCGCCATTGCCGCGGCGGCCTTCGGGCGGCGGGAGGCGGCGGTGGACGGCAACGTCCTGCGGGTGGTGACCCGCGTCACCGACTGCCGCGGCGATATCCTGGACCCCAAGACCAAAAAGGCTGTCCGGGACCAGGTGCAGGCCGTCATGCCCACCGCGGAGGCGGATATCCGCATCTTCTGTCAGGCTACCATGGAGCTGGGGGCTACGGTCTGCGTCCCGGGCGGCCCGCCCAAGTGCGATGTTTGCCCGGTGCGGGACCTGTGCCTGGGCCGCATCCGGGGTACGGCGGAGAGCCTCCCGGTGAAGAAGCCCAAAAAGGCCCGGAAGATGGAAGAAAAGACGGTCTTTCTCCTGCTGCGGGAGGGCCAGGCGGCCCTGCGGCGGCGGCCCGGAACGGGACTGCTGGCGGGCCTGTGGGAGTTCCCCAATGCGGAAGGGGCTTTGGACGAAGAAGCCGCCCCGGCCCAGGTGACCGCCTGGGGCCTGGAGCCGAAGCAGTGGAAAAACAAGCTGACGGCCAGGCACATCTTCACCCATGTGGAGTGGCACATGACGGGGTATACTCTGGAGGTGGCCGGAAACGGCCCGGAGGAATTCGAGTGGGTGGACCTGGACGGCCTGGAAGCCCACGCCGTTCCCTCGGCCTTTGCCAGGTATTACGCCGAGGCGAAAGAACTGATGAAAGGATAGGAGTGCGATCATGGGATGGTTACTTGGCCTGCCGCTGGGCATCTTCCGGCTGCTGTTCGGACTTCTGATGCTGGCCCTGCGGCTGGCGCTGCCCATTGCCGTCCTCGTGGTGCTGGTGGTGCTGTACCGCCGGAAAACGGGCGCTCATACTGCGCGGCCCCGGCAGGAAAAGCCGAAGGAGCCGGAGTTTGACGGTCCGGTATACACCGTGGACTACGAGGAAGTGGACGAGGACGAGCATGGAACTTATTAATATTCTGCTGATTGCCCTGCTGTTGCTGCTGGTGCGGAAGCTGGCGTGGTGTCTCAGGTGGCTGTGGTGCTATTACCATGGCCGGGAGACCCCGGCGCCCATTTCCTTTTTTCCCCGCCGCACCGGCGAGGCCTTTGAGGGCCACATCCGGCAGGCCCGGGATGACGAGGAGGACTGACCAATGGCGTTCTGGAGGAAAAGCGAAGACCCCTGGGATATGGAGCCCAGGCCCGTGGGGACAGTAAGCCCCGTGACCCCGGACCGGGATGAGGAGCCGGAGACCCTGGCGGATTCCCTGAAAGCCTGGAACGAGGCCAGAAAAGAGAAGAAAGCCCGGCGGGAGGAACCGCTGCCGCCCATGACCTGCCCTTGGTGCGGGAAGGAGATGGAGACCGGCTACCTTATGGGAAACCGGGGCATCTGGTGGGCGCCGGGGCGTCCCGGCACCTGGGCCAAGTGGGTCAGCGCCGCGGCGGCGGAAGGCGCCGTACAGGTGGATACCGAAGGCGCTCTGTTCACCTATCAGACCGCTTGGGCCTGTCAAGGCTGCCGCAGGCTGGTGACGGACCTTCCGGAACCGGCTCCGCACCTGATGGAGGGGGAACAGCGGGAGGCCGAGGAAAACGCGCAGGTCCGCCGGCAGGCGGAACAGGCAAAACAAGGATAAAGAGAGAGGAAAAAACCGATGGCACAACTCTATTTCAAATACGGAGCCATGGGCTCCAGCAAAACCGCCAACGCCCTGATGGCCCGGTTCAACTATGAGGAGCGGGGCCAGCAGACCCTGCTGGTGAAGCCCCGGCTGGACACCCGGGACGGGGACCACATGGTGGTCTCCCGCATTGGGCTGAAATACCCCTGCATTTATTTTGACGAGCTGCAAACGCTCACCATCATGGAGCTACAGCAGAACGCCTGCATCATCGTGGACGAGGCCCAGTTTTTGACCAAGGAGGAGGTCATGTACCTGGTGTACATCGTGGATGACCTGGGCATCCCCGTCATCTGCTACGGCCTGCGGGCGGACTTCAAGGGGGACCTGTTCCCCGGCAGCGAGGCCCTGCTGGTGATGGCGGACAAGCTGGAAGAGGTCAAGACCATCTGCTGGTGCGGCAAGAAGGCCATGTTCAACGCCCGGTTCGACTCTACCGGCAAGGTCCTGAAGGAGGGCGAGCAGGTGGTGCTGGGCGCCAACGACCAGTACATCGGCCTGTGCCGCAAGCACTGGCGGGAGGGCAACCTTGGCCCGGACTTCGACGTGAGGGCGCTATGATCTGTACATGGTGCCCCCGGAACTGCGGGGCGGAACGAACAGAAACGAAACGCGGCGGCGTCTGCCGCCAGCCCAGCCTCCCGGTGGCGGCGAAGGCCATGCTGCACCAGTGGGAGGAGCCGTGTCTCGTGGGCGAGCACGGCGCGGGAACCGTGTTTTTCTCCGGGTGCAATCTCCGGTGCTGCTTCTGCCAGAACGGCCCCATCTCCCAGGGGGAGGTGGGCAGGCCCATCACGGCGCAGCGGCTGCGGGAGATTTTTCGCGAGCTGATCGCCCAGGGGGCCGCCTGTCTGGACCTTGTCACCCCCACCCACTTTACACCTGTGATTCTGGAAGCCCTGGGGGAGGACCCGTGGCCGGTGCCGGTGGTGTGGAACTGCGGCGGGTACGAAAAGCCGGACACGTTACGGCTGCTGGAGGGCAAGGTCCAGGTGTACCTGCCGGACCTGAAATACGCCCTGCCGGGCCCGGCGAAGCGGTATTCGGCGGCGGAGGACTACTTTGACTGGGCCAGTCAGGCCATTCTGGAGATGTTCCGCCAGACGGGGCCGTACCAAATGGAAAACGGCCTGCTGACAAAAGGCGTCCTGATCCGGCACCTGATCCTGCCGGGAGAACTGGAGAACACCCGGCGGGTCATCGACTGGGTGGCGGAGACCTTCAAGCCCGGGGACGTGCTGTTTTCTTTGATGAGCCAGTACACCCCCCAGCCGGGCGCCGCGGGCAACCTGGCCCGCCATGTGACGAAGGCGGAGTACCGGGCGGCGGTGCAGTACATGGAGAACTGCGGCATTACCGACGGCTACACCCAGGAGCGGACCTCCGCCAGGGAGGAGTACACCCCGGACTTTGACCTGAGGGGGGTATGACGGTGAAGGAAAAACGAAGAGACCTTTGGTTCTGGGCAGTGCTGGTGATCCTGCTGGCCGCAGTCCTGGGAACAATCATCTGGCTATTGTTTCCCCGGTCCCTGGCGGAGCTTGTGGATACCTCCGCTCCGGTGGAGCTGCGCATCCAACGGTATGACCGGGAGAGCGCGGAGCTGTCAGTTTGGAGGAGAACTGACCTGGTTCAAGCAAAGGGATGCGTCTGATCCGGAGGGCAAACGGGACCGTGTTCTGCTGCTGGATTACTGGGGAAGGACCTGGGGCGATGATCTCCGCCGGGAGCTGCTGGCTGCCTTGGAGCAGGCCTGAGTCCCCGAATCGACAAAGACTGGGCAAAAATGCCAAAAAACCTGTTGCAATCACGGCGCAATTCATGTAACATGGTGGCATCACCAATTACATACAGGAGGGACATGGCATGGGTAAATTCGTGATTCGCAAGACCAATACGGGCATTAAGTTCGATCTGAAGGCCGGCAACGGCGAGGTCATCGCCACCTCTGAGGTCTATTCCTCCGAGGAGTCCTGCCGCACGGGCATTGCCAGCGTGCAGAAGAACGCGCCGGTGGCTGCCGTGGAGGATCAGACTGTTGAGGGCTTCGCCTCCGAAAAGCACCCCAAGTTCGAGATGTATACGGACAAGGCCGGCGAGTTCCGCTTCCGCCTGAAGGCCACCAACGGCCAGATCATCGCCGTCAGCGAGGGCTACAAGGCCAAGGCCGGCTGCGTCAACGGCATCGAGTCCGTGAAGAAGAACGCGCCGGACGCTCCTGTGGAGGAAGTGTGAGGGCCGGACTGTGACGGATATCAAGGAAAAGATCGAAGAACTGGCCGAAAAGATCATGAAGGACAGCGCCCTGCAGGCCCAGTTCAAAAAGGACCCCGTGAAGGCGGTGGAGAAGCTGCTGGGGGTGGACCTGCCCGACGACGTGATCGACAAGGTGGTCAAGGGCGTGCAGGCCAAGGTCTCCGTGGACAAGGTCTCCGGCGCCGTGGACGCTCTGAAAAAACTGTTTTGAATGCCGCGAAGCCGTATCCGGACCCCGGATACGGCTTTGATGTTACGGCTCTTGATATTTCCGCAACGAAGCTGCCTTGTGAAATCACCGGGTTTTTCCCATCAGTCCAAAAGGGAAAAGGAGCGATAGCGTTTCTCCATTGCCAAGCCCCGCCGGATACGGTATAATGGTTCCTGAAAGATTCCCTATTACAGATCAGGAGGGTCCAATTATGAAAATCGTCGCAATCAACGGCAGCCCCCGGAAGAACGGCAATCTGGCGCAGCTGCTGGAGGTGGTCCGCAAAGAGGTGGAGGCCGCCGGCGTGGAGTTTGAGGTGCTCCAGCCCGGCGCCAACGTCCGCCCCTGCATGGCCTGCTACAACTGCCTGGACACCGGCAGCCTCCGCTGCGTCATGAAGGACGACGGCGTCAACGATATCATTGCCGCCTGCTGCGAGGCCGACGGCATCCTGCTGGCTTCTCCCGTGTACCACGCGGGCATCGCCGGCAACATGAAGTGCGTGCTGGACCGCATGATGCTGGCCGCCGGCTGCGGCGTGAACCAGTTCCACCACAAGGTGGGCGGCGCCCTGTGCACCCTGCGCCGCAGCGGCGGCAGCGAGACCTACCACCAGCTGCTGGCCACCATGGACTGCATGGAGATGGTGCTGGTCACCGCCGACTACTGGGGCGCGGTCCACGGCGCCGAGCCAGGCGAGGCCCTGAGCGACACCGAGGGCGTGGACGTGGCCGCCCAGCTGGGCCGCAACATGGCCTGGATGGTGAAGGTCCTGGCGGAGAGCAAGGTGCCCGTGCCGGAGCGGGGCCACCGGGCCATGACCAACTTTATCCGCTGATTTTTCCCGAAAGGCTGTCACCTTTTGACGCCCGGGAGCATCTATCTATATGACCGGTCATTCGGGGACGCGATGACGGAATCATCGCGTCCCCCTTTTCAAGGAAGGAGCAGACCACTGGATGTTCACACCACAGGAAGTTTTGGATAAGGAGGCCTTCTGCACGCAGGTGATTGCCTGCCAGGAGACCATGTTCCGCACGGCCAAGGCCATCCTCCGGCAGGACGAGGACGCCGAGGACGCGGTGCAGGAGGCCATCTGCACGGCTTTCGCCAGCCGGGACTCCCTGCGGGATGTTCAGCGGTTCAGGCCTTGGATTCTGCGGATTCTCACCAACAAATGCTACGATCTCTGCCGGAAGCGGCGGCCCACCGTGGACCTGGACGAGATGGCGGACCGGCTGCCGTCGGACAGCCCGGACCACGACCAGCGGATGACCCTGTGGCAGGCGGTCCTGTCTCTCAGCGACGAGCTGCGGGTGACCGTCACCCTGTTCTACTACGAGGGACTTTCCGTGCGGGAGATCGGGCAGGCGCTGGGGATCAGCGAAGCGGCGGTGAAAACGCGTCTGTCCCGGGGGCGGGCGCGGCTGCGCCTTCTGCTGGAAGAGAAATGAGGTGCAAGATGGATCAGTTTGATGAGATGCTGAAACAACGGGCGAGGGAGGAGCCCTTCCCTCTGCCGGAGGACTATGCCGGACGGGTCTTTCAGACCTGCGCCGCGCTGGAAGAGACCAAGCCGCGGAAGCGGCATCCCTACCGCTGGACGGCCTGGGCCGCCGCGGTCCTGGCGCTGTTCATCGCGGTGCCCAACGTGTCCCCGGCGGCTGCCGCCGCCATGAAGGACCTTCCGGTGCTGGGGGCCATCGTGCGGGTAGTGACCTTCCGGAACTACGTCTACGACGACGGCTTCCACAGCGCGGATGTCTCCGTGCCGGAGCTGGAGGGCGGCCAGGCCGCCCAGACAGTCAATGAGCAGGTGCGTGACTACACCGACCGGCTCATTGGGCGGTTTGAGGAGACCTGCGAGGCGGAGCTGGGCCGGGAGGGCTATCTGGGCCTGGATGTGACCAGTGCCGTGGTGACGGACAGCGACGATTGGTTCACCCTCCGCATCGACGCGGTGGAGACCCAGGCCAGCGGCTATCAGTTCAGCCGCTTCTACCACATCGACAAGGCCACCGGCCGGCCGGTGATGCTGAAAGACCTGTTCCGGGAGGACGCGGACTATTCCGCTGCTCTTTCCGAAGAGGTGCGGCGGCAGATGGAGGCGCGGATGGCCGCGGACTCTGACGCCTCCTATTTCCCGGAGGAGCTGACGGAGATCGGCCCGGACCAGAACTTCTATTTCAATGAAGATGGAGAGCTGGTGCTGGTGTTCGATGAGTACACCATTGCCCCCGGCTCCATGGGGATGCCGGAATTTGCCATCCCGACGGATGTGTATGAGATATTACTGAAATGAGGAAGCAAAGCAGATGAAACGGATATTTGTGTGTTTGCTGGCAGCGGTGCTGCTGCTGGCCTGCGCCGGCTGCGGCGGGAAGAAGTCTGAGGCGGCAGCCGAAGAAAAGACCCTGACCGGCACTCTGGATGAGGTGAAGGACTTCATGTTCGTGGTGACGGACCAGGACGGCACCAGCTATGCCCTGAACTTCGAGAAGAAGCCTGAGGGCCTGGCGGATGTCAGCGTGGGTGACAGCGTGACGGTGACCTACACCGGGGAGCTGTCGGAGATCGACGCCTTCACCGGAACGGTCCTGCGGGTGGAACAAGCGAAATAAGCGCAAATGGAAAGCCGCGGCGTATGCCGCGGCTTTTCCTGTAAAGAACTTTTATTTGCGGCCGTCCAGCTTTCGGAGGGCATCCATGGCCTCCTCGAAGCCCCTGGCAATGGCGGAGGGGTGGGCACGCAGGATGCGCAGAGAGCGGTGGTAGGTTCTGGCGGTGCGCTCCCGGACGGCGTGCTTGCGGTCCCGGACCTTCTCGATGGCGTCGTTCAGGTCGGCGCGGCGCTCGGCCAGCCGCTCTGCCGTTATGTCGGGCAGGTCCTCCAGGTGGTCCCGGCAGGTCTCCAGGGCGTCGGCGATGGTGTCCAGAATGTCCAGCTTGACCTCGGCGCGGCGGCGGAGATTGGCCTCCAGCCGCTCCTGACGCCGCTCGGTCCGCTCCTCCCGAGCCTGGCGCTGCCCGGCCAGCTCCGCTTCCACCCGGCTTTGCAGCAGCCGCTTTTCCAGCTCCGTCTTTTCCCGGAAGCGGCGCAGGTCGTCCTCCGCGAAGGCGGCGGCCACCTCAGCCCGTTTGGCCAGCCGCCGCAGGTCCTCGTTCTCCTCCGTGAGCCGGGTCAGCATATCCCGCAGGTCCAGAGCGGCCTGGACGGACTGGACCACGTCTGCGGTGAACACCGCGGTCAGCGCCAGGGCCAGGGGGTCCACCAGCCAGGAGGGCACGTCCGCCAGCAGCCGGGCGATGGGCGGGTGGATGAACCGCACCAGCAGGATGGAGAAGAAGCCCCAGGCGATGGAGCTGGAGAGGCAGATGTGGCCGTTCAGATTGAATTTCTTTTTGGAGTAGTCCCAGTAGCGGACCTTGAACATCCGCTCCATGGCGGCGCCGGTGACGTATTCCAACGCCGTGGCGGCCAGCATGCCCAGCAGCCAGATCAGCCACAGACTGTCCGCCGCCGGCAGGGTAGCGAAGAGAATGATGATGGCGCCGGAGCCGTAGATGGGCAGCAGGGGGCCGTGGAGAAAGCCCCGGTTCACCCAATGGCGCTGGCAGAGGGAGACGTAGCAGCTCTCCCACACCCAGCCGCAGAAGCAATAGAAGAAAAACAGCAGGACCCACTGGCCCGCGGTGTAGATGTGCATAATAACTCCTTCCTGAGATGTCAGGCATCAGCCCTTTAAAATGTCAGTGCTGCGGTACTGAATGGCCTCCGCCAGATGCGCGGCGCCGATGTCTGGGGCGCCGTCCAGATCCGCGATGGTGCGGGCCACCCGCAGGATGCGGTCGTGGGACCGGGCCGTCAGGCCCATGCGGGCGAAGGCGTTTTTCATCAG
Source organism: uncultured Clostridia bacterium (assembly GCA_945948185.1). Taxonomy (GTDB): domain Bacteria; phylum Bacillota; class Clostridia; order Oscillospirales; family Oscillospiraceae; genus Oscillibacter. The sequence goes on from CAMFAL010000012.1 coordinate 34,202, forward strand.
GGCCTCCCCGGCGCCGTCCAGGCGGCAGAATTCCCCGATCTGGGCGGGGGTCATATGAGCGTTGCAGGCGACGGAGGTGCCGTCAAACCGCCGGGTCTGGATGGCCCGGGCGTTGTCCACCCGATTCTTCACATCGGCGGAGGACTCCGGGACCTCCCTGCGGCGCATGGCCTCGTACTCCACGGAGGGGACGTTCACATGGAGGTCGATGCGGTCCAGCAGGGGACCGGAAATCTTCTCCACGTACTTCTCCACCTCCCGGTCGGAACAGGTGCACTTCCCGGAGGGGTGGCCCCGCCAGCCGCAGCGGCAGGGGTTCATGGCGCAGACCAGCTGGAACCGGGCGGGCAGATGCAGGGTGCCTCCGGCCCGGGCTACCGTCACCTCCCCGTCCTCCAGGGGCTGGCGCATGGCCTCCAGCACGTCCCTGTGAAACTCCGGCAGCTCATCCAGAAACAGGACGCCGTTGTGGGCCAGGGAGATCTCTCCGGGCCGCATGGCGGGGCCGCCGCCTGTCAGAGACGCGGCGGAGGCGGTGTGGTGGGGGCTGCGGAAGGGACGGCGGGTCAGCAGGGGATGACGGGGGTCCGCCATGCCCGCCACGGACCAGATGCCGGAGACCTCCAGGGCCTCCGCCCGGCTCATGTCCGGCAGGATGGAGGGCAGCCGCTTGGCCAGCATGGACTTGCCGGCGCCGGGAGAGCCGATCAGCAGCAGGTTGTGGCCTCCCGCGGCGGCGATCTCCAGCGCCCGCTTCACGTTTTCCTGGCCCATGACATCCCGCAGGTCCGGCAGGTCCGCGGTGTCCTCCTCCGGCTCCCAGACGGGAGCGGGGGACAGGGGGGCCTCCCCCCGGAGATGGGATACCAGGCTATGCACGTCCGGGACGCCGTAGACCGTCATGCCCCCGGCCAGGGTGGCCTCGGCGGCGTTTTCCGCCGGGACGAACAGATGGCGGATGCCTGCCTGTCTGGCCGCCATGGCCATGGGCAGCACGCCGCTGACGCCCCGCAGGGCGCCGGTGAGGGACAGCTCCCCCAGAAAGGCCGCGTCGGCGGGCAGGGGCGGCACCGCCTCGGAGGCCGCCAGGATGCCGACGAAGATGGGCAGGTCGTAGACGGTGCCCGCCTTCTTCTGGCCGGCGGGGGCCAGGTTGACCGTGATGCGGCTGACGGGGAATTTGGCGCCGCAGTTCTTCACCGCCGCCCGGACCCGCTCCCGGGCCTCCCGCACGGCGGCGTCCGGCAGACCCACCACATCAAAGGCCGGCAGGCCGCCGGAGAGAAAGCACTCCGCGCTGACCTCGTAGCCGGTGATGCCGCTGAGCCCCAGGGAACGCACTGTCACTACCATAAAACCGCCGCCTCCCGCATAGACTTGTCCGGCAGCCTTTCGGCTCCGGAATGTGAGATTGCTGAAAAGGGAAAAACCGCCTGTATTTGAAAAAGGATATCACGTTTGGACGAAAAAGGGAACCCTGCCACGGAAAATTACCCAAAGAAAGAAAACGGATTTTGTCTCTTCCGCAGAAAAAGGAAAAAATTGCGCAAAAAATAACAAAGTGCAGGTTTACAGGCGGAAGCTGGCGTGATATAATGAGGACGCATGAGAATTCGGGGGAGAGAGTCCGAGTTTCGTGTTTTGGTAAGCTTGCTGCCGCGGGGCAGCGATTTAATAGGAGGTAAGAGTTTATGGCAAGAAAGTTCAAGTCCATGGACGGTAACAATGCCGCTGCATATGTCAGCTACGCATTTACCGAAGTGGCGGGTATCTTCCCGATCACCCCGTCCTCTCCCATGGCAGACTTGGTTGACCAGTGGTCCGCCGCTGGCCAGAAGAACATCTTTGGTACCACCGTCAAGGTCTGTGAGATGCAGTCCGAGGCCGGCGCTTCCGGTACCGTCCACGGCTCCCTGGCCGCCGGTGCTATGACCAGCACCTACACGGCTTCTCAGGGCCTGCTGCTGATGATCCCCAACATGTACAAGATCGCCGGCGAACTGCTGCCCTGCGTGTTCCACGTGTCCGCCCGTACCGTCTCCACCCACGCCCTGAACATCTTCGGTGATCACTCCGACGTCATGGCCTGCCGTC
>CAMFAL010000013.1 GCA_945948185.1 uncultured Clostridia bacterium
TATGCTAAAACACCAGTTCTCGCTTTTTGAGAACTGGTGTTCTTTGACAGTCTGGCAAAGCCCGTGCCGGACGGCACGGGCTTTGTCTTGACATGGGACGGTGTTGGCGGTATACTTGCAAATACCCATAAAAACAATAGGAATTAGGAGCACGCCATGCGTCTGAGCGAGAAACCGAATCATCTGGCGGCACTACGGGCCGCTTTTCCGGCCACCCTCCCGGTACTGACGGGGTACGCCTGTCTCGGCATGGCCTACGGCCTGCTGATGGAGGCCAACGGCTACGGGCCTCTCTGGTCCGCGCTGATGAGTGCCATCGGCTTCGGCGGCAGCATGCAGTATGTGGCCATCACCCTGTTGGTGACGGCCTTCGATCCCCTGCAGGCGTTTCTGCTGGCCATCATGGTGAACGCCCGGCACATTTTTTACGGCCTCAGCATGCTGGACAAATACAAGGGCCTGGGCAAGGTCCGCCCCTTTTTGATCTGCGTCCTCAGCGACGAGACCTTTTCCCTGGTCTCCACCCTGGAACCGCCGGAGAACATGGCGCGGAAGGACTTTTGCTTTTGGATCTCCCTGCTGGATTACAGCTATTGGATCATCACCACGGCCCTGGGCGGGCTGCTGGGCCGCTTTCTCACCTTCGACACCACAGGCCTGGACTTTGCCCTGACGGCGCTGTTCGTGGTGCTGTTCCTGGAGCAGTGGAAGAAGCCGGAGAACCGGCCCGCAGGAGTCATCGGTCTGGCCTGTGCTGCCGTGAGCCTGGCGGTGTTCGGCCCCAATAACATGGTCATCGCCGCCATGGTACTGATTTTAGCAGTGCTGCTGGGAGGGAGGAAGCACTTATGTATCTGACACCTTTGCAGACGCTTTGCATGATTCTGGCGGTGGCTGCCGGGACCCAGATCACCCGCTGGCTGCCCTTCTGGCTGTTCCCGGAGAACAGGGAGCCGCCTGGTTGGGTGCTCTACCTGGGCCATGTACTGCCTGCCGCAACCATGGGCCTGCTGGTGGTCTACTGTCTGAAAGGCGTCTCCTGGCCCGCCGTGCCCCACGGCGCCCCGGAGTTGCTGGCCATCCTGGCGGTGGTGCTGCTGCACCGCTGGAAGGGCAATGTGCTTCTCTCCATTGCGGGCGGCACGGCGCTGTACATGCTGCTGGTGCAGGTGATTTTTACATAAAAACATAAGGCCCGGACGGCGAAAGCTGTCCGGACCTTTTGTTTCCGTTTCGTCATTATTCGCTCCCGGACTGTCATCATTTGTAGCGGTTTCGTCAGGAATTCCTCTGAAAATCGTGATAATCTGATGCCACCAAGAAAAGGAGGATACCGCCATGAAACGTACATTGGCGCTGCTTTTGATGATGACGCTGCTGCTGACCGGATGTGCCCGGAAGCAGCCGGAGAAGGAGGGAACCCAGACACCGGAGGCCCAGCAGACGGAGAGCGAAAAGCTGGCGGCGGAGGCCGCTGACCTGTATGGGACTATTGCGGAGGCCGAGACGTTCCGGGTCACGGTGGAGGAGCCGGACGGCACTGAAACGGTCTTTGACATCGTCAAGGGAGAAAACGACTACAACGTGGAGGGACGGAAGTACGGCTTCGGGGACTACACCTGGTCCTCGGCCTCGGAGGAGGATTGGAAAGCTCTGCTGGCGTCCAAGGACCGGGGGTATCTGTTGACCGTGGCCTCCCAGGACGGTAAAGCCGCCATCCGCTGCTGCTCCGAAAGTGACCTGGCGGCCCTGGAGCAGGACGGGAAAACCTCGTATTATCAGGCGGTGAACCCCAAAGAGGGGAAGGAACCCTTCGAGTGGAAGCTGTACGGCAATCTGGAGATGATCGCCCTGGATGCCATGAGCCATCAGGTGTGGTCCACCACGGCAGACGGCGCCCTGTCCCCGGCGGAAGCGGCGGAAGACCTGACGGAGCAGGTGGCGGAGAACTATCGAACCGCCCCGGACTGGGTGGACTGGAAGCCCCTGAATGCCAAGGCAGGAAAAGCCCAGGTATATGACGTCTATCTGGGCGAGCCGCAGCAGTTCTGCTGCAACATGGGCCTTCGAGTAAAGCTGGAGGCTCCGGAGAGCGCCGAAGCCGGCTACTGGCAGGCCGGCGCAGGTCTTGATGAGCCGGACAGCGAGGGCTACTGCAGCTATGGCAGCCAGGTCTATGTGGTGAAAAATGAGGACGGAGACTGGGCCATCAGGGAGAGGGGTACCGGCGGTTATTTCGTCCAGCCGCCCGTGGAGTACGAGAAGGCCACGGCGGCCCAGTTGGTGGAGATCTCCCGCCTGACGGAGGGGGAGACCCACGACTGGCGGGTGCCCTACTACATACTGGCCCTGCCCAAGGCGGAGCTTGCCAAGCTGCCCGCCGCTATGGACAGCCTGACGGAGGACCAGGCCCGGGAGCTGAGCTGCCTGCTGGAGAAGAACCTGGACCGCACCAAAGAGACCGGGGCATGGACCCGGGAGGACCTGCGGACGGTGCTGGGAAAATACGGTGACCTGCTGGACGCATAATCCGCTCAAAGGCGCATACAATGAGACTGCGGCTCCGGCCGCAGTCTTTTTTGTCGGGAGGCTGGCATGCGCAAGCGGTTGTTTTTCTGGGAGCTGGCGGGGTTTTTGCTCACCTCGGCTGTTGGCTCTCTGCTGCATTTTGTCTACGAGTGGAGCGGCGGCAGTCTGGCCGCGGCGGTGATCTCGGCGGTGAACGAGTCCACCTGGGAGCACATGAAGCTGCTGTTTGTCCCCATATTCCTGTTCTCCGTGGTCCAGGCGTGCGTGCTGGGGAAGGACTATCCCAACTTTCTGGCGGTGCGGGCCGTCAGCATTCTGGTAGGGCTGCTGCTGATCCCGGTGCTGTATTATACCTACACCGGCGTCTGGGGCCAGATGCGGGACTGGGCCAACATTGCGGTGTTCTTCCTGGCAGCCCTGGGGGCATTTTTGCTGGATTTCTATTTGCTGCGGCGGAACCGCCTGTCTGCCCCCTGGCAGCAGGTGCTGGGATTGATCGTGCTGTGGGCGCTGGCCTTCTGCATCGTATGGTGTACCTTCCGCCCGCCTCACATCGCTCTGTGGCGGGACCCGCTCACCGGCACATACGGAATTTGAGACAAGGGGGGCTGCTTGGCCCTCCTTGTTCATATCTATTTTACAATCCCTCCACCTTGACCGTATATGCTCCCTGGGGGTATAATGTCAGCATATTGAGATCAAGGAGGTCTGCGGATGGAAACGAGTGTCCGAAAGCCCGTGGCGCCCTTTTATGCGGTGGCGGTGGTGTGGCTGGTGTGCGGCCTGCTGCTGCCCCTATACGCGCCATTGCACTATGTGCTGGTGGCGGCCACGTCCGTAGGGGTGTTTGCCCTGACTAGCGTGCTCTGCAAAAACGCCGGGACCATCGGCGGCACGGAACAGGCAGCCCCCAAGACTGAGAAGCCCAAGGAGGACTCTACCGGAAACCCCGAGCTGGACAAGATGCTGAAGGACGGACGCCTGGCCATTGCGGAGATGAAGCGCCTGGATGACAACATCGCCGACCCGGGTATCTCCGCCGACATTGTCCGGCTGGAGCAGGTGTGCCAGAAGATCTTCGATGAGGTGAAGCGGGATCCCAAGAAGCTGCCCCAGATCCGGCGGTTCATGGACTATTACCTGCCCACTACGTTGAAGCTGCTGAACAGCTATGACCGCATGAGCGGCACCGGCGTCTCCGGAGAGAACATCGACTCCACCCTGGCCAAGGTGGAGGGCATGATGCGCACGGTGGTGGCGGCTTTTGAGAAGCAGCTGGACAGCCTGTACGGCGCGGAGGCCTTGGACATCTCCACGGACATCACCGTGCTGGAAACTATGATGGCCCGGGAGGGCCTGACGGGCGAGCGGATGAAGGCTGAGCCCACAGGCAAGGATGATACGGATATCAAGCTGGAACTGTAAAAGCGCATAATGCCTGAATGATATGGAGGAGAAACGAATGAACGAGAACAACATGATGCCCGAGCTGACCCTGGAGCCCCAGGCCCCGGAAGCCGCCCCCGTTCTGACTCTGGACGCGGAGGTGGTGACTCCCGCCACTCCCGCCGTTGTGGAGCCGCCGGCGGCGGATATCGTCCCCGCCAAGCTGGATGACAGCATGCTGTCCGAGGCTGAGAAACAGGTGGTGGAGGACTTCTCCAAGAAGATCAACATCATGGATTCCAACCTGATCCTGCAGTACGGCGCCGCCGCCCAGAAGAACGTGGCGGGCTTTTCCGAAAACGCCCTGGCCTCCGTCCGCTCCAAGGACCTGGGAGAGGTGGGCAAGTCCCTCTCCGAGCTGGTGGTGGAGCTGAAGGGCTTCGGCCAGGAAGAGGAGAAAAAGGGCTTCTTCGGCATGTTCAAAAAGGCCGGCAACAAGCTGGAGACCATGAAGGCCCAGTACGCCAAGGTGGAGGCCAATGTGGACAAGATCTCCCGGGAGCTGGAGCAGCATCAGGTTACCCTGCTGAAGGACGTGGCCATGTTTGACCAGATGTATGAGCTGAACCTGAAATATTACAAGGAGCTGACTATGTACATCCTGGCCGGCAAGAAGAAGCTGGAGGATGTGCGGACCAACGAACTGCCCGCCCTGAAGGCCCGGGCGGAGCAGACCGGTGCCCAGGAGGACGCCCAGCGGTATAACGACATGGCCCAGATGTGCGAGCGCTTTGAGAAGAAGCTCCACGATCTGGAGCTGACCCGCATGATCTCCATTCAGATGGGCCCCCAGACCCGCCTGCTGCAGAACAACGATACCCTGATGGTGGAGAAGATCCAGTCCTCTCTGGTGAACACCATCCCCCTGTGGAAGAGCCAGATGGTGCTGGCCCTGGGCATGGAGCACAGCCGTCAGGCCACCGCTGCCCAGAGCGCCGTCACCGAGATGACCAACGACCTGCTGAAGAAGAACGCTGACATGCTGAAGATGGGCACCATCGAGACCGCGAAGGAGGCGGAGCGCAGCATCGTGGATATCGAGACCCTGCAGCACACCAACCAGCAGCTGATCGACACCCTGGATGAGGTGCTGAATATTCAGCGGGAGGGCGCACAGAAGCGCCAGGCCGCCGAGGTGGAGCTGGGCAAGATCGAGGGTCAGCTGAAGCAGAAGCTGCTGGAGCTGCGGAATTAAAGCCCCGGCTCGGCGTATGGCCTGCCGACTTCCCGTAGGATTCGTAGGGGCGGCTATCAGCTGCCCGTCAACTGCGGAAGTTTTTGATTTGAGGAATCATGCCTATGAAAATTTTTGAAAAGCGCTCTGTGGCGGCGGCTGTTATGGCTCTGGCCATCCTGGCCGGTGTGCTGCTGGGCCAGGTCCGGAAGCCGGCGGACACCAGCGCGCCCTCCACCGCTGTGGTGGGCACCTATACCTATGTCTATGACCACGCCGGGGTGCTGTCGGACAAGACCATGAAGCATATCGACGCCATGAATACCTCCCTTTTTGCCCAGACCGGCGCGCAGATCATGGTGGTGACAGTGGATTCCACCGGCGGGACGGATATTGTCCAGTACGCTACGGACCTGGGCAACCGGTACGGCGTGGGCTCTGCCGAGCGGGACAACGGTTTGGTGATTGTTCTGGCGCTGGAGGACATCGCCCAGAACGGACTGAAGGGTGATTACGGCGTTTCGGGCGGCGACGGCCTGTACAAATACGGCCAGGAGCTTACCAGCCTGCTGTACCATTACATGGAGGATGACTTTGCCGCCGGAGATTACGACGCCGGTGTGAAAAGGACCTTCGACGCCTACATTGACTGGTTCGCGGATTTCTACAACGTCACCATCAAGGAAAACTACATCCCCGCCGTCCGGGAGACCTATTCCGCAGGTGACGGGTACTACACCCAGACCACGGGCCACCTGGCCCCCACGGCAGGCGCCGTGTTCGGCCAGCTCATTCTGATTCTGGTAGTGCTGCTGGTGATCTGGGTCATCCTGGACCGGATGCGCTACAACCGCTACCGCAGGCGCTACATGATGCCCGGCATGGGCATCCCCACCCGGCGGTATTACCCCGTCTTTTGGGGGCGGCCCCGGCGGAGAAAGCCGCCTAAGCCCCCCAGACCGCCCAGAGGTCCGGGCGGTCCCGGTATGGGCGGCGGCCCCTCACCCCGCCCGCCCCGCAGCAGCGGCACCACCCGCAGACCCCCCACCGGCGGTAGCCGGGGCGGCAGCTTTGGCGGCGGCTCCTTCGGAGGCAGTTCCTTTGGCGGCAGCCGGGGCGGCTTCGGGGGCGGCGGCTCCTTCGGAGGAGGTTTCGGCGGCAGCCGGGGCGGCTTCGGAGGGGGCGGTTCCTTCGGGGGCGGCTTCGGCGGCAGCCGTGGAGGCGGCGGAGGCTTCGGCGGACGCCGGTAAAGCAGCAGAAAAGGCGCACGGTTTTGCCCGTGCGTCTTTCTTTTTTGAGCTGGATGGATTATAATAGAAAAAACGTGGAAAGAAGGGGATCGTTATGAAATCTGTAAGGATAGGCTCCGTTGGTCTGGGCCGTCTGGGTTATGAACACGCGAAGAATTTGTCCATGCTGCTCCCTGGCTGCACCCTCCACGCTGTCTGCGATGTGGATGAGGAACGACTCCGGTCTGTGGCGGAGGTGCTGGATATTCCCCATGTCTACACGGACTTTGCTGAGATGTGCACTGACCCGGAGTTGGACGGTGTTGTCATCGTCTCTCCATCCTTCCTCCATGTGGAGCAGATCCGGATTGCCATGGAGCACGGCAAGCACGTTTTCTGCGAAAAGCCTTTGGGTATCGACTTGGCCCAGTGCAAGGAGGCAGAAAAGGTGGTGGAGGTCCATCCCGAGCTGGTGTTCCAACTGGGCTTTATGCGTCGGTTCGACCCCTCCTACGCCGAGGCCAAGCGCCGGGTGGATGCCGGGGAAATCGGCAAGGTGGTGCTGGTCCGCTCCTACACCCAGGATCCCCGCAGCACCATCGAGTCCACGCTGAAATTCGCACCCCACTCCGGCGGCCAGTTTCTGGATATGTGCGTTCACGACCTGGATTTGGTCCGCTGGTTCACCGGCTCGAATATCAAAAATGTTTGGGGCCTGGGCGGCGTATTTGAATTTGACCTCTACCGGGAACTGAACGATGCCGACAACGCTGCCGTCATGGTTCAGTGCGACAACGGCACCATGGGCTTTCTGTTCACCAATCGCACCCACGCCGCCGGCTGCAACGTGGAGACGGAGATTATCGGCACCAGAGGTACCCTGCGGATCGCGCCCGTGGGCACCAAAGACCTGCTCCAGATCGTGGATGAGCACGGTGCCCGTCAGGAGTATTACCCGGATTTCATGTCCCGCTGGCACACTGCCTTTCTGGCGGAGATGCAGGCCTTTACGGACCACATCCGAAACGGCACCCGCCCCACGGATATGACGGTGTACGACGGCACCGCCGTCTCCGAGGCTGCTTACCGCTGCAAGGAGTCCTTTGAGACCGGAAAGATGCTCCCCATCCGATGAAACTGCAAAAAAGATGCACGGTGAAAACCGTGCGTCTTTTTATTTCAGGATCTCCATGGTCAGAAGGTTGTCTGCACCCCGGGTGCGGTAGCCGTTGGGATTCACATAACCCCGCTTCTCATAGAAGTCCAGGGCGTTCACGGAGGAAGTGAGCCAGATGCGCTTTGATGCCGCGCACCATTCGTCTGCCTCCAGCACGTCAAACAGCTGAGTGCCCAGGCCCCGCCCAATGGTCTCCGGCAGCAGGAAGGCGGCAATGATCTCGCACTCCCGCTCTCCGGTCTGCACCACGGTGCCGGTGCCCGCGATGGTGCCGTTTTCCGTCATCACGTACATGTGGCCGTCTTTGGCGATCTGAGCCACGGTCTCCGGGGTGTAGCGATTATACAACCACTCAATTTCGCCCTTGGGACAGTAGTTGGCGTTGACCTCCAGCAGCGTCCGGCGCAGGAGAGCGGACACAGCGCCCTCGTCGCCGGGTAAATACCGTCTGATCTCTGCCATATCACACCGACAGGGAGTCGGCCAGCTCCAGGCCGGGATTGTGCTTGGTCAGGAAGCCCACGGACCACTCGCCGCCGAAGGCCACCAGCAGCCGGTCCCGGAAGTCCTCCAGGATGGCGGAGCCGGTGCAGAGCACCAGGTCCTCGGGTGGGCAGGGGCAGTTGGTGATGAGCCGCAGGTGGTCATAGGGCAGGCCAGTCATATACAGGTCCACGCCGTACTCGGACTTCATCCGGTACTCGAACACATCAAATTGCAGCGTGCCGACGACGCCCACGATCACTTCCTCCAGGCCCGCGCCGGGGATCTTGAAGATCTGAATGGCGCCCTCCTGGGCAATCTGCTCAGTGCCCTTGATGAACTGCTTGCGCTTCATGGTGTCCTTGGGGCTGACCCGCATGAAGTGCTCCGGCTCGAAGGTGGGGATGCCGGAGTATTTGAACTTTTTGCCGGGCACGGTGATGGTGTCGCCGATGGCGAACAGGCCTGGGTCGAAAACGCCGATGATGTCGCCCGCATAGGCCTCCTCCACGATTTCCCGCTCGGCGGCCATCATCTGTTGGGGCTGGCTCAGCCGCAGCTTCTTGCCGGACTGCATGTGGTAATATTCAGTGTCTCGCTGGAACTTGCCGGAGCAGATGCGCATGAAGGCCAGACGGTCCCGGTGGGCCTTGTTCATGTTGGCCTGGATTTTAAAAACGAAGGCGGAGAAGTCCTCGCTGAACACATCCACTTCTCCCTGATCGGAGACCCGGGGCAGGGGCGGGGTGGTCATGCGGAGGAATTCCTCCAGGAAGGGCTCCACGCCGAAGGTGGTGAGGGCGGAGCCGAAGAACACGGGGGACAACGTGCCGTTGCGGACGGCCTCCATGTCGAACTCCCGTCCGGCGCCCAGCAGTTCTACTTCCTCCCGCAGGGCGGCGGCCTTCTTCTCACCAATCAGCTTCTCCAGCTGGGGATCATCCAGTGCCACTTCGGCGGAGCTGACCTTTTTGCCACGCTCCTCAGCCTGGAAGAACAGAATGCGCTGCTTTTCCCGGTCGTAGACGCCCTGGAACTCCTTGCCGCAGCCGATGGGCCAGTTGACAGCGTAAGTGTCGATGCCCAGCTCCCGCTCCACCTCTTCGCACAGGTCCAGAGGGTCTCGGGTCTCCCGGTCCATCTTGTTGATGAAGGTGAAGATGGGGATATGCCGCAGGGCGCAGACCTTGAACAGCTTCCGGGTTTGGGGCTCCACGCCCTTGGCACCGTCGATGACCATGACGGCGCTGTCGGCGGCCATCAGGGTGCGGTAGGTGTCCTCGGAGAAATCCTGGTGGCCCGGGGTATCCAGAATGTTGATGCAGAAGCCGCTGTGCTGGAACTGCATGACGGAGGATGTGACGGAGATGCCGCGCTGCTTCTCAATTTCCATCCAGTCGGAGGTGGCGGCCTTGGCCCGCTTGCCCTTGACTTCACCGGCCTGGGCGATGGCGCCGCCGTACAGCAGGAATTTTTCCGTCAGTGTGGTCTTACCGGCGTCGGGGTGGGAGATGATGGCGAATGTCCGCCGCCGGGTGATTTCTTCTTGTAACGTAGGCATGAAACTGCCTCCTTTTATTTTACAAATGTACAGACTTACTCAATTTATCACAAAAGGTTCACGATTGCAAGGCCGTTTAGCAGAAAAGCACGGACTTCCCGCCTTGAAAACGCTGCTTTCCTGTGGTACGATAACCAAAGAGATATCAGGGAAAAGGGGGCGGGAGGAATGTCAACTCCGATACAGCGGTTTGACGGACTGGATACCATCCGTGGTATCACCCTTGTCAGCATGATTGCCTATCACGCCTGCTGGGACATGGTCTATATCTTCGGCGCGGACTGGGACTGGTACCGCTCCGACGGTGCCTACCTCTGGCAGCAGAGTATCTGCTGGACCTTCATTCTTCTGTCCGGCTACTGCTGGCACCTTGGCCGCCATCACGGAAAACGAGGCCTGCTGGTCTTTGGCGGCGGCGTTCTGGTCTCCGCCGTCACCTTCGTGGCCATGCCGGAAAATCTGGTGTTCTGCGGTGTGCTGACCCTGCTGGGCACTGCTGTTTTGCTGAGCATCCCCCTGGACCCGCTGTCGCGGCGGGTCCCTACCCGGGCCGGTCTGGCCGGGAGCTTCCTGCTGTTCCTGATGACCAGGGACGTGAACAGCGGCTATCTGGGCTTTGAGGGTGTCAAGGTCCTGGCGCTGCCTCAGAACTGGTATCGGAATTACTTCACCGCCCTCCTGGGCTTCCCTCAGCCAGGGTTCTATTCCACCGATTATTTTTCCCTGCTGCCCTGGATTTTTCTGTTCTGGACAGGCTATTACCTGTACCGCCTACGGCGGCAGGAGCCGCCCCGGCTGTCCCTGCCGGTGATAACGGCCCTGGGCCGTCATTCCCTGGCGGTGTACCTGCTGCACCAGCCAGTGGTCTATGGGGTATTGTGGGCGGTTCATACGCTACTGAGATAAAAATGGAGTTATTTGCATGAAGAGACTGGTTCTGGGCATCCTGGCCCACGTTGACGCCGGAAAAACGACCCTGTCCGAGGCGTTGCTGTACCGCGGCGGCGCCCTGCGGAAGCTGGGCCGGGTGGACCACCGGGATGCCTTTCTGGATACGGACGCCATGGAGCGGGAGCGGGGCATCACCATCTTCTCCAAGCAGGCGGAGTTTTCTCTGCCCACCATGGATGTCACGCTACTGGACACCCCGGGCCACGTGGACTTCTCCGCCGAGGCGGAGCGGACCCTGCGGGTGCTGGACTGCGCCATTCTGGTCATCAGCGGCACCGACGGCGTCCAGGGCCACACCCGGACATTGTGGCGGCTGCTGGAGCAGTACGGCGTGCCGGTGTTTCTGTTCGTCAACAAGATGGACCTGAACGGCGCGGACCGGGCTGCTTTGATGGCGGACCTGAAGCGCCGCCTGGATAGCGGCTGCGTGGATTTCGGCGCGGCCCCGGAGGAGTTGGCGGAGGAAGCCGCCGTCTGCGACGAGGCGGTGCTGGAGCGGTATCTGGAATCCGGAGAGGTATCGGATGCCGACATCACTTCCATGATCGCCCGGCGGAAGCTGTTTCCCTGCTTCTTCGGCTCCGCCCTGAAATTGGAGGGCGTGGACGCCTTTCTGGGGGGCCTGGAGCGGTATGCCCCCATTCCGGACTATCCGGTGGAGTTCGGTGCCCGGGTATTCAAGATCGCTCGGGACAGCCAGGGCTCCCGTCTCACCTACCTGAAAGTTACCGGCGGCACCCTGCGGGTGAAGGATCTGCTGACCAACCGCCACCCGGGTTTGCCGGAGGACAAGCTCTGGGAGGAAAAGGCGGACCAATTGCGCATTTATTCCGGGGCAAAATTCCGCCCCGTGGAGGAGGCACCCGCCGGGACGGTGGTGGCGGTAACAGGCCTCAGCCGGACCATGCCGGGGGAGGGACTGGGCTTTGAGGAGCCCTGGGCCGGCCCGATGCTGGAGCCGGTGCTGACGTACCAAGTGGAGCTGACCGACGGCACGGACCCTCACACGGCTCTGCTGCGGCTGCGGCAGCTGGAAGAGGAAGACCCCCAGCTCCACATCGTCTGGAACGAAGCCGCCCGGGAAATTCGCATTCAGCTCATGGGTGAGGTCCAGTTGGAAATTTTGCAGAGGCTCATTCAGGAACGGTTCGGCATGGAGGTGGCCTTCGGCGCGGGAGCCATCTGTTACCGGGAGACCATCGCAGACCCGGTGGAGGGCATTGGCCACTTTGAGCCCTTGCGGCACTATGCGGAGGTTCACCTGCTGATGGAGCCGGGCCCCCGGGGCAGCGGCCTGGTGCTGGATACCGCCTGCCCCACGGATGCGCTGGACCTGAACTGGCAGCGGCTGATTCTGACCCATCTGGCGGAGCGGGAGCACCCCGGCGTGCTGACCGGAGCCCCCATCACCGACATGAAAATTACCCTGGCGGCGGGCCGGGCCCACGAAAAGCACACCGAGGGCGGCGACTTCCGCCAGGCTACCTACCGGGCGGTGCGCCAGGGCCTGATGCAGGCAGAGAGCGTACTGCTGGAGCCCTGGTACGAGTTCCGGCTGGAGCTGCCTGCCGATCAAGTAGGCCGGGCCATGAGCGACCTGCAGCGGATGAACGGGGAGGTAAATCCCCCGGAGACCTTCGGGGAGGAAACGGTCCTCACCGGCGCTGCTCCCGTGGCAGCCTTGAGGGACTACGCCCGGGAGGTTACCGCCTACACCCGTGGCCGGGGACGGCTGCTGTGTGTCCCGGCGGGCTACCGCCCCTGCGCCGAGCAGGACGCCATTGTGAAGGCCGGCGGCTACGACCCGGAGCGGGATGTGGACAATCCACCGGACTCCGTGTTCTGCTCCCACGGCGCGGGCGTCAATGTGAAGTGGAACGAGGTCCCGGCCCGGGCCCATGTGGACAGCGGCCTGCGGCTGGGGCGAAAAGAGCAGGCAACGGTATCATCTTCACAGATCCGGCGGCCCAGTACGTATGCCGGAACCATCGAGCAGGACAAGGAACTGCAGGCCATCTTTGAACGGACCTACGGCCCCGTGAAGCGGAAGGCCTTTACCTCGCCCAGAGAGCCCAAGCGCCCCATGACGGAGGCCTCCGCCCGGGCTATTCGCGAGCAGGTGTCCGGCCCGGAGTGCTTGCTGGTGGACGGGTACAACATCATCTTCGCCTGGGACGAGCTGAAAGCCATCGCCCGGGATAACCTGGACGCGGCCCGGAAAGCCCTGTGCGACCTGCTGTGCAATTACCAGGGCTATCAGAAATGCGAGGTCATCGCGGTTTTTGACGCCTACAAGGTCAAGGGCGGCCTGGGCAGTGTGGAGAAGTATCATAACATCCATGTGGTCTACACCAAGGAGGCCGAGACGGCGGACGCCTATATCGAAAAGGCCACTTATGAGATTGGCAAAAAGTACCGGGTCAAGGTGGCTACTTCCGACGGGCCGGAGCAGCTCATCATCCTGGGCCACGGCGCCCTGCGGGTGTCTGCCTCCAGCTTCCACGAGGAGATGGAGCGGGTCCGGGGACAGATCATCGGCGTGCTGGACCGCAACAACCAAAAGACGAAGCAGGGGGCTGTGCGGGCCGCCCTGGAAAAAGCCCTGGAGGGCACGGAGGAGGATGAACCATGATCACGGCATGTATCGCGGTATTGACTCTGGGGAGCTGCGTGGCGGCCCGGTGGTATCTGGACCGGCCCAGCCGCCGGGAGAAGGAACATGCCGGCGGCCGGGTGCGGCTGAAGGCCCTGTGGAACGAAGGGGCCGCCTTTGGCCTGCCTATCGGGCGCAAAGTGGTGGCCGCCGTGTCCGCGTCTCTGCTGGGGGTGCTGTGGGCCAAGCGGAAGGAGCACCCTGCCAGCACGGGACTGGTGCTGGGCGGCGGCCTCAGCAACCTGCTGGAGCGCTTGCGTCAGGGAAAGGTCTACGACTACGTCCAGTTTCCCAAAGCGCCGGGCCGGTGGAGCCAGTATGTGTTCAATCTGGCGGACTTTGCCATTATCCTGGGCGGCGTCGGCCTGATGTTCCGAAAAAAACGGTGAAAAAAGCAGCCGGGCGGTGAAAAAAACCGCCCGACTGTTTCGTGTTTAGGGTGCCAGCGGCCAACGCCATGGAATTGGCTACTGCCAAGGAGGAAGGGAGTGAGGAAGTATGGACCTGACCGGAACGCAGGAGGATGTCAGCCGTCTGGTGGAGACATACAGCCCTATGCCTTGCGGTCCCGCAGCAGGGAGGAGCGGGAGAGCACCTGCAGCAGCAGGAGGCCCAGCACGTAGCAGGCGATGGCCTCGCCCAGACCCACGGTGAAGGCGTTGAAGGCGAAGGACGCCCAGAAGGCGCCGGTGAAACCCACCTCGTACCAGGCGATCATGGCACCGATGATGAGGGCATTGCAGATTACCGGGGGCAGGGGGGCCAGCCACTTGTTGGGCATCTTCCGGGTCCAGATGGCGGCGATCAGGGTGGCCAGGGAGCCGAAGATGATGTCCAGGGGCCCCACGGTGCTCATGAGGTTGGTGACCAGGCAGCCGATGAACAGGCCTGGGATGGCTTCCGGCAGGAAGAAGGGCAGGACCGTCAGGGCCTCGGAGAAGCGGCACTGGATGGGGCCGTAGGCGATGCCGAACACCGAGGCGCACAGGCTCATGACGGCGTAGACGGCGGCGATGATGCCGGCGGTGGCAACTTGGCGGGTGGTGAAATGGGATTTGGACATGAAAAAAGACCTCCTTGAAATAGTGTGGAGGTCTTTGAAGCAAAGTCGCAGCAAAACACGCGGGAAAGGCCCGCGCAACCTCCATTTTTTTGTTTAGAGAACGGCAAATCCGCCAGGCTTTGCCGAACGAACGCCCGCAACCGGACGCTTGGACAGGGAGATGGCACCTGTCAAGCAGAGAGTATATCATGGCCTGTGGGAGATTGCAAGAAAAAAATCAAGGACCCGCCTGGAAAGGCGGGTCCCGCTGCTTACTTGGACAGCACCACCAGCATAAGATCTGTGGTGGGGTCGATGCCCTCTTCACTTTGGTAGGAGAAAGACGCGTTTTCCAGCTGAACCAGCAGAGCCTGGGCCTCCTGGGCCGTCAGCTCATATTGAATCTCCGTGCCGTCCTCGGACACAGGTGTATACGCCGTCATCAGTTCCGCACCCTCCGGGGGCAGAGTCAGGATGGAAGCATATGCGGTCCCGGAGGCCATATAGGTGTACGGCCCTGCCGCCTTTTCCGCTTCCTGCGGCGCAGGGCTTTCGGCGGGGGATGTGTCCTCGGTGACGGAAATGCTGTTGCCGACAATTTGCCGGTCCATCATGGCCGCGGGCTCTTCCACAGGGGCCTCGGCTTTTTCCTCCGCGGCGGATTCCGTGGTCATGGCCGGAGCGGCGGCGTCCATAGCGGCGGGAGCTTCCGCCTTGCGGCCAGAGAACATCCCGGGAACGCTCCGCAGTAAGATCACCAGGGCGCAGCAGGCCGCCAGAGCAGGCAGTACCTTCCGCCAGGGGGTGGGCTTTTTCTTGTTGGAGACAGCTTCCGTTTGGATGCGGGCCATGACGCCTTCGGCAAAGTCATCAGGGATTTCCATGTCCTCCACGTCGGGGAAAGCGGCCCGGATTGCCAGGGCGTCATCCACATAGGCCTGGCAGCCGGGGCACAGGTCCAGGTGGGCCTGGACACGGCTCATTTCCTCCGGGGACAGCTCCCCATCCACATACAGGTCCAGCAGGGCCGCGTAATCGTCACAGTATCTCATTTGCAGCCCTCCTTTTCTGCTTCTTTTGACGCAGGGGGCGCAGAAAAGTTCCCGCTATCCAGCAGAATTTTTCGCAATCGTTTTCGGCCGCGGTTGATACGGGATTTTACTGTCCCCAGGTCCAGGGAGAGAATCTCCGCGATCTCGTCATAGCTCTGCTGGTGCATCTCCCGCAGGATCAGCACCTGACGGTACTCCTCCGGCAGGGCGGAAAGGCCCGCTTCGATCTGCTGCCGCAGCTCCGCCCGCTCCGCCAGAGCGTGAGGGGAGGAGGCGTCGTCCGCCACGTCCACGGCGGCCTCATCGTCGTTGAGGGAGGGCCCGGCGGCGGAACGGTGGCGGCCCTCCCGCCGCAGCAGGTCCACGCAGGCGTTGGAGGCCAGCCGGTACAGCCAGGTGGAAAAGCTGGACTCTCCCCGGAAAAAGACCAGCCCCTGCCAGGCGGCCAGAAAGGCCTCCTGGGCGGCCTCCTCCGCATCCGTCGGATTTTTACACATGCGCAGCGTCAGGGCGTAGACCCGCTTTTCATACAGGCGCACCAGCTGGGCAAAGGCCTCCTGGTCTCCCTGACGGGCGGCGTCGATCCAGTTTTGTTCCTGTTTGTCGGTCATGTCAAGTCCCTCTTGATGCCCTTGGTCACCCGGTATACGTCCTCCAGAGTGCTCATCTGCACGATCTGCTCCTTGTAGTAGCCGGAGTGGGGCACGCCTTTCAGATACCAGCAGTAATGGCGGCGTGCCTCCAGCACGGCTACCCACTCCCCCTTGGCCTGGGCGGCCAGCTCAAACTGCCGCACGGCGGTGTCGCACCGCTCCGCCAGACTGGGCGGAGGCGGCACGGGCTGACCTTCCAATACGGCCTTGGCCTGCTGGAAGAGCCAGGGGTTGCCGAAGCAGCCCCGGCCGATCATGGCCATGTCGGCCTTGGTGTGCTGTAAAATACGGGCGGCGTCCTCCGGCTTCCAGATGTCGCCGTTGGCAATGACGGGGACGGAGACCGCTTCTTTTACCTGGCGGATACAGGTCCAGTCCGCCTGGCCGCCGTAGACCTGGGCCCGGGTGCGGCCATGGACCGCCACGGCGGACACGCCCGCCTGCTCCAGGGTCTGGGCAAATTCCACGCAGTTGCAGCTGCCCATGTCCCAGCCCCGGCGGAACTTGGCCGTGATGGGGATGCCCGGCAGGGCCTTCACGATGGCCTCGATGATGCGGCCCGCCTTCTCCGGGTCCTTCATCAGCGCCGCGCCGTCGCCGTTGTTGACGATCTTCCCCATGGGGCAGCCCATGTTCACGTCCAGAATATCCGCCCCGGTGGCCTCTATGGCGATCTGGGCGGCCTCCGCCATGCAGACGGGGTCACTGCCGAAAATCTGCACGGCGGCGGGGTGCTCTCCGGGGAACTGCTGGAGCAGGGAGAAGGTCTTTTTGTCGTGGTAGCAGAGAGCCTTGGAGGAGATGAGCTCCGTGACTGTGTAGCCGGCTCCAAGCTCGGAGCAGATCTGACGGAAGGCCACGTCTGTGACGCCGGCCATGGGGGCCAGG
This sequence comes from uncultured Clostridia bacterium, assembly GCA_945948185.1. Classification (GTDB taxonomy): domain Bacteria; phylum Bacillota; class Clostridia; order Oscillospirales; family Oscillospiraceae; genus Oscillibacter. The sequence continues at coordinate 16,839 of CAMFAL010000013.1, forward strand.
GCCAGCCGGGAGTCAATCTCAACATTGCCGATGCGCATGGGCGGCGCTCCTTTCACATAAAAATACACTTTATGATACCATGGTAAGGGGGAAAAGTCCAGAGTTTCGGGCTCCGCCCATGGGGCGCCTTTTTTTGGAAAACCCCAAATTTCCGGACCTTTCATTTCCCGACGGGATTTTCTTTGGGACTTCTGTAAAATAGTGGAAAATCATCGTTGCGGGAGGGACAGGCTGTGGAACACGGTCCGATCACGTTGCAGAAGGAGCAGGCGGCGCGGCTGCTGGGGGGCGGCATCCGTTTTTTTCTAAGCGCCGCTCTGACGGCCAGCCAGACGGCGGGGGGGTACGCCCCCTTCGCCCTGGGATTGACGGCGGCGGCGGGGCCGGGCCTGGAGGGGGCCGCGGCCCTGGCAGGGGCCGGTGTGGGGGCGCTGCTGTTCATGGACTTTGCCCAGGCTCTGCCTCACCTGGCCATCGCGGTGTTGATCCTGACGGCGGCTACGGCCTTCCGGAGCAGCCCCGCCCTGGTCCGGCCCAAGGTATTGGCCCTGACGGCGGGGGGCCTTTCCCTTGCTGTGTGGGGTATTTATGTCATCCAATCCCTGTCACCCCTGGAAAAGCTGACGCCCTGCTTGGCCGCCGCGGCCCTGACTGGGGTCTCCGCCTGGTTCTTCCGGCCGGTGCTGGAGCCGGAGGGCACTCCTGCCTCGGCGGATGGGGCGGTGTTTCTGGCGGCAGCTCTGCTAATGGCGTTGTCGGACCTGAAGGTCCTGGGCATCTCTATCGGGAGGACTTTGCTGTGCGTGCTGCTGGCCTGGACCGCCTATGAGCGGGGCACCGTCACAGGGGCCTGGGCGGGCCTTGGATTGGGGCTGACGGCGGACCTCTGTGCCGGCACCGGCAGCGGCATTTTCACGGCGGGCCTGGGCCTGGCGGGGCTGCTGGCGGGGAGCCGCCAGGGCTGCCGCCGCATCGGAGCGGCCGGGGCTTTCCTGGCGGCATCTATGGCGGCCCTTCTGCCTGCCAATGATCCCTTTGCAAAGCCCCTGCTGCTGGAATCCACCCTGGGGATGCTGTTGTTTTTGATGCTGCCGGGCAGGTTATTTGGCGGCAAGCGGGTGAAGCGGGCGGAAAAGACCGCCTCTCCTGGCGGTGCACAGCTGAAGGATCGGCTCACCAAGGCGGCGGGGGCCCTGCGGGACCTGTACGACAGCATGGGCCGGAACAACCCCCAGTCCACGGAGGAGAATCCTGCCATCATCTTCGACCGGGCGGCGGAAAAGGTCTGCCGGGGCTGCGCCCTGTGCGACCTCTGCTGGCAACGGGAGTATACCGGCACCTTCAACGCCCTCAACGACGCCACCCCCAACCTGCTGGAGCGGGGGCGGGCCCTGGCCAAGGACTTCCCGCGGTACTTCGCGGACCGCTGTATCCATCTGCCGGACCTTCTGACGGCGGTGAACGGAGAGCTGTCGGCCTACCTGCTGCGGCGGCAGTACCGCCGCCAGCTGGAGGAGACCCGCCGCAGCGCCCGTGGCCAGTATGCCCAGCTCAGCGAGCTGCTGACCGCCACGGCGGCGGGATTGGGGGAGGCAGTCCCGGTCTCCGGCACGGCCCAGCCCCCCTGCCGGGTGGGGGCGGCCTTGCGGCCCAAGGAGGGAGAGACGGTCTGCGGGGACACGGTGGTGTCCTTCCAGCGGGAACAGGGGGACTGGTGCCTGCTGCTGGCGGACGGCATGGGCAGCGGGGAACCTGCCCGAAAGGAGTCCGCCTTGACCTGCCGCCTGCTGCGGCAATTCCTGGAGGCGGGAGTGGAGCCGGAGGCGGCCCTCAAAACCCTCAATTCCGCCATGGCCCTCCGGGGGGCGGAGACCGGCAGCTTCACCACCATCGACCTCTGCGTCTTTGACCCGGCTAGGTCGGAGGCCGCTTTTTACAAGTATGGCGCGGCTCCAAGCTACCTGAAAAAAGGCGGCGCGGTGCGGCGGGTCACCGGCGGCAGCCTGCCGGCGGGCCTGCGGGGCACACCGGCTCCGCCGGACGTGACCCGGACCCGACTGGAGCCGGGCAGCTTCGTGGTGATGGTCAGCGACGGCGTGGCGGACCCGGGCCGGGACGACTGGCTCCAGGACTTGCTGGCGGGCTGGGAGGGGGAGGACCCTCAGACCCTGGCGGGGCTCATTCTGACGGAGAGCATCCGCCGGGAACGCCTGCAGGACGACTGCGGCATTCAGGTGCTGTACCGCCCCCAGTCCGGTGAAAAAATGGCGTGAGTGTGGTATAGACCGGCGCCCGGTGCGGAAAAATGGAAGTATCAACATCAGGAGGCAAGGACTATGGTGAAAGGTATTTCCAGACGGGTCGTGGTGGTGGATTCCCCGGACCAGCGGTTTTTCGAGCAGGCTATCTTCATTGTGCGGAACGACGCGGCCGGGGAGGGGGTCACCTCCAAGGAACTGGTGGAGGAGGCCCGGCGGGTGGCCCGCAATTACGCCGGAGGGGACCACGGCAGGTTCAGCCGGGTCTGGCGGGAGCTGAGCCCGGCGGTCTACACGCTGATGGGCGCCGGGGGTATCGGGCTGGTGTGGCTCATCGCGGCACTGGCTTGAGGGTGAAAGCGTGAAAACGCCGCAGGCATTGCCTGCGGCGTTCAGCATGTCAAAGAATACCGATTCCCAGGGGACGGGAACAGGAACCATTTCTGTATCTTATCCCAGCTCGGCCAGGCACCGGCGGGTTGTTTCCGCATCCCGCATGATCTGGGATTTCAGGGCGTCCAGAGAGTCGAAGCGGACCTCATCCCGGATGTGCTTTAAAAATTCCACCCGGACCGTCTGGCCGTAGAGGTCCCCGTCGAAGTCCAGAATCCAGGCTTCCACCGTCACGTCGGTGCCGTTGTTCACCGTGGGCCGGGTGCCCACGTTGGTGACGGCGGGGTGGCTGGTGCCGTCGGGCAGCACCACCCGGGTGGCGTAGACGCCGTGGCTGGGCACCAGCACGTGGGGCGGGGCCACCAGATTCACCGTGGGAATGCCGATGGTGTGGCCGATGCGGCGGCCATGGCGGACCTCCTGGGTCAGCACATGGGGATGCCCCAGGAACGCGTTGGCCCGCTCAATCTGGCCCAGCTCCACCAGACGGCGGATGTAGGTGGAGCTGACGGTGATACCGCTCACCTCCACCTTGGGGATGATGTCGCAGCCCAGGCCCAGCTCGGCACATTTCTGCACCAGCAGCTCTGGGGAGCCCTGGTTCTTGTGGCCGAAGTGGTGGTCGTGGCCAGCCACCAGATGGACGGCGTGGTACCGTTTCACCAGGATATCCGTGACGAAATCGTCCCAGGCAGTGGTCCGCATCTCGTCATCAAAGGGAACCATGATGACCTCCCGGATGCCGTACAGGCGGCGTACCAGGTCTTTCCGGTCCTCGGGGGAGTTGATGAGGGGGCAGGGAATGCCAGTGAGCACCTCTTTCGGTACCCGGTCAAAGGTGAATACCGCGGGGACGGCGCCCCGGGCGGCGGCCGCCTCCACTGTGCGCCGCAGCAGGGCGGCGTGGCCCAGATGGACTCCGTCAAAGAAGCCAAGGGCGATGACTTTTTCCTTCGTGGACATATCGTTTACGCTCCAAAGAAGTTCTTGATGGATATGAGAGTGCCGTTTTCAGCACGGGAGAGACAGAGAAATTCACCGTTCCGGCCGCAGACCCGGTAGGTCCCGTCCGGTGTTCCGGGCATGGTGATGGGATTCCCGCAGCGGACCCGCTTCTCCTTTTTCTCTGAGGAGAGGGACAGTATCGGGTGCTCCGCAAACAGGCTGTCCGTGGGCCGCAGCAGGGCCTCGCCCTGTGCCTGCACATCCTCCAGAGTGACAGCTTGGTCCAGGGTAAATCCGGCGGCTATGGTCCGGCGCAGGGAGTACAGCGTGCCGCCGCAGCCCAGAGCCTGACCGATATCGTGACAGAGGGTGCGGATGTAGGTGCCCTTGGAGCAGACACAGCGGAACAGATAATCCGTTTCGCTGACCTGCTCCAGCAGCTCCAGCTCGTAGATGGTGATGCTCCGGGGCTTCCGCTCCACTTCCCTGCCCTTGCGGGCCAGATCATAGAGCTTCTGACCATTGATCTTGATGGCGGAGTACATGGGGGGAATCTGCTGAATGTCCCCCAGGAAGCGCTCAAGGGCGGACTCCACGTCGGCCCGGGAGACAGTGACGGGATGGGTATCTAGGGTCTCACCGCTGATGTCCTGGGTGTTGGTCACCTGGCCCAGACGCAGCCCGGCCACGTATTCCTTGCGGCTCTTTTCCGCGAATTCCACGGCCCTAGTAGCCTGTCCCACAAAGACCGGCAGCACACCGGTAGCCATGGGGTCCAGGGTGCCGCCGTGGCCCACCCGCTTTTCCCGCAGGATGCCCCGCAGCTTGGCGCAGACATCCATACTGGTCCAGCCGGCGGGCTTGTCGATGATGATGATTCCGTTAGGCATAGGGGAGTTCTCCTTTGCTGAAGGTGTCCCCCAGTCTGGGGAATTTACCTTGTAAAATCAGGAACGTTCCGGGCAATGGCCTCCAGAACGCGGTCCCGGCAGTCGGCCCAGGGACCTTCGATGGTGGCACCTGCTGCGGCACGGTGGCCGCCGCCGCCCATTACCCGGCAGACGTCCGTGGCGTTGACCCGGTCGCCGGTGCGGAGGGACAGCTTCCACACGTCCGGCCGCAGCTCCCGCATGGTGACAGCGCAGTCCACGCCCTGAATCTGACCGCCCAGGGCGCTGAGGTCCTCGGCGTCGCTCTCGGTGGCCTGGACCCGTTCCATCAGGGAGATGGGGACGGAGAGAATGGCCACCCGGTCATGGTCATAAAATTCCATCGAATCCAGCATGGCACCCTCCAGCTGCATCCGCTTCCGGGTTTTGGTGCGGAAAAAGACCTTGTTGACGGCCTTGTAGTCAATGCCGGTCTGCATGAGAGCTGCTGCTACCGCATGGGTCTGAGGGGTGGTGTTGGCGTAGGCGAAGCAGCCGGTGTCCGTGGACACAGCTACATACAGCGGCAGGGCCATGTCCGGGGTGATGGGCCCCAGAGCCGCCAGAATGTCGTAAATCAGCTCGCCGCAGGCGGCAGCTTCCGAACGGACGATGTTGGCCTTGCCGAAGTGCTCAAAAGAGGGGTGATGGTCAATGGCCAGGTCCACCCGTCCAATATAGGGCTTGGCGTTGTCGGGAAACAGCCCCACGGTGGCAATGTCCGTGGACACCACCTTATCCGGGAAGAAGCCGTCAGAGGCGGCGTAGGGAACAAAATAAGGCGTGGTAGTGTCCGTCAGGCCCGGGTTAGGCAGGAGATATGCGGTTTTGCCCAGGGCCCGCAGACCGGCACACAGGGCGGCGGCGCAGCCCACGGTATCGCCGTCGGGGCGGATGTGGGTGAGGATGAGGATGTTGTCAAAGGTCCGCAGCAGAGCCGCGGTCTCGGAGACGGTCAGCATGGCTCACTCCTCCTCCGGCAGGACGGCGTCGTTGTCGGGGTTCACGGGCTTCACCTTGCCGGGGTCCCGCAGGACCTCCAGAATGTGGGCGCCGTACTGAATGGAGTCGTCGCCGATGAACTGCAGCTCCGGAGTGTACCGCAGCTGCAGGGTATGGCCCAGTTCCCGGCGCAGAAAGCCGGAGGCGGACTTGAGGCCTTTCAGCACGTCCTTTTCTTGGCTCTTGTCCAGGACACTGATATAGACCCGGGCGTAGCGCAGGTCGCCGGTGGTGTCTACCCGGGTGATGGAGACCATGCCCACCTGGGACACGCGGGGGTCCTTCAGATGGCGGAGTTGGTCGGCCAGCTCCCGCTGGATCTCTTCGTTGATTCGGCCGATTCGATTGCTGGGCATAGGGAATTACCTCCTTCAAAAGGGATGATATCAGAATTTCCGATTTAAAACGCGATATTCGAGGCGGCAGAGTTTTCCTGACTGGTGAGTTTGCGTCGGGGAAGAATTCGTTCCAGCGCCCGATGCAACAGAATGCCCAGCAGGAGATTGCCGGTGTAGACCATAAGATAGTAAAACGCATGGCGGGGACCGTAGTCCAGATAAGGGGACAGAACGGCAAATTCCCGCGTTACAATGACATTCAGCAGGTAGATCTCCAGGCTGGACGTACCCCAAAAGCCGCAGGAGGCTGCGAATTCGCTGAAGTGGCAGTAAGTCGGTGACTTTAGCAGTCAGCAGCGTGAGGGGCACCAACTGCGCGGCAATCAGGTAACAGGGGGAGATGTAGAGTCGGTTCATCAGCCGCAGGGCTGTAACGGCTACTCCCAGCAGGGACAGCATGACCCAGACGGCAGTGTGCCGACGGGTGAGGGACTGACCAGTCACCAGATAATGCCCCATCAGGATGCCCAGTGCAAAGGCGGGGATACGGCAAACGAAATCCTCGGTATAGTTCAGGTGCAGGGGAATGGACAGCCGATAAAGGCCATACGAGAGAGGGAACATGATGGCGGTCATCCACTCTTTCCGTGGGCAGCGGCGAAACAGCCGGGCGTAGAGGGGAGCCAGCAGATAAAATGCCAGAATGGCAGGTATATACCAGTTAAAGGTATCCGGGATGTGGAACCAGTAGTGCAGCGTGGACAGGCTCCACAGAGCGGTGCGCCAGCCGATCTGCCCACGCCAGATCAGCCACAGGCTGTAAAGCCCTACCACCAGCCAGTAGGCCGGCAAAATGCGGACAAAGCGGCGAAGAAAGAAGCTGGAAGTGCTGGCACTCTTTCTCTCGGAAGCTCTGGAGAGGGAGACATACAGTCCCATGGCTGACAGGAGAATGAACACATCCACACCGGCGAAGCCAATCCCCTTGAAAGCGTCCAGTGGCCGGATGAAGAAGTGAAATTCATAGGCGTGGAACAGCATAACCCAAAGGATGGCCAGCCCCATCAGCTCGGAGCGGTAACGACTTAGGTTTTGATAGGCAGAATGCATGTTTCACAGTTCCTCACGGCAAATCAAAGAGAAAAGGGGCGGCGACGCGGTCGCCGCCCCTTTATCCTTTGCGGTTATATGGCTTTTATCAGAAATACAGTGGAAAAGACCTTATCTGAGGATCTCCTCCATGGTGAAGCCCTCGATAATATCGCCTGTTCCCATGAAAACAGGGGTTTCATGGAGACCCATCGGACATCCTCAGCAGGCGAAGCCTGCCTGCGGCAAGGTTTTGCCGCGAAGCGTGAAAACGCTTGGACACGCTGACGCGCGACGCCGCTCTGCGGCTTAGGAAGGCGACCGGAAAAAGGCGAAAGTCCGGCAAAGAACCTTATCTGGGAATCTCCTCCATGGTGAAGCCCTCGATAATATCGCCTTCCTTAATGTCGTTGAACTTCTCGATGGTCAGGCCGCACTCAAAGCGCTGGACGACTTCCTTGGCGTCATCCTTGAACCGCTTCAGGGAGGCCAGGCTGCCCTCGTGGATCACGATGCCGTCGCGGACCACGCGGACGGAGCAGGCACGGACGATCTTGCCGTCCTGGACGTAGCAGCCGGCCACGGTGCCGACGCCGGAGACCTTATAGGTTTGGCGGACCTCGGCGTGGCCCAGGACCACTTCCCGGAACTGGGGCGCCAGCATGCCCTTCATAGCGGCCTCGATCTCGTCGATAGCGTCGTAGATGACCCGGTACATCCGCATATCCACGTTCTGGCGGACGGCGTTTTCACGGGCCGCGGCGTCGGGGCGGACGTTGAAGCCCACGATGATGGCGTTGGAGGAGGCGGCCAGCATGACGTCGGACTCGTTGATGGCGCCCACGCCGCCGTGGATGACACGGACGTTGACCTCGTCGTTGGAGAGCTTCTCCAGAGAGGCCTTCACGGCTTCCACGGAGCCCTGGACGTCGGCCTTGACGATCAGGGCCAGTTCCTTGCGCTCACCGGCCTGGATCTGGTCGAACAGGTTCTCCAGGGACACCTTCTGGGTGGGAGCCAGGGCCTTGGCCTTCTCCTCGGCCTTGCGCTGCTCCACCAGCTCACGGGCCATGCGCTCGTCGGCCACGGCGAAGAAGGGGCTGCCGCCGATGGGAGCTTCGCTGAGGCCCGCGATCTCCACAGGCACGGAGGGACCGGCCTCGGTGAGGCGGTTGCCCTTGTAGTCCAGCATGGTGCGGACACGGCCCACGGCGGTGCCGGCGATGATGATGTCGCCCTGCTTCAGCGTGCCGTTCTGCACCAGCAGGGTGGCCACGGGGCCGCGGCCCTTGTCCAAACGGGACTCGATGACGGTGCCCTGGCCGGCGCGCTTGGGGTTGGCCTTCAGCTCCTGGATCTCCGCCAGCAGCACCAGGTTCTCCAGCAGGTTGTCGATGCCGATGTTCTTCTTGGCGGACACGCGGCAGCAGATGGTCTCGCCGCCCCACTCCTCGGGCACCAGACCGTGCTCGGTCAGCTGCTGCAGGACGCGGTCGGGGTTGGCGTTCTCCTTGTCGATCTTGTTGATGGCCACAATGATGGGAATATTGGCGGCCTTGGCGTGGTTGATGGACTCGATGGTCTGGGGCATGATGCCGTCGTCCGCCGCCACCATCAGGATGGCGATATCGGTGACCATGGCACCGCGGGCACGCATGGAGGTGAAGGCCTCATGGCCCGGGGTGTCCAGGAAGGTGATGGACTTGCCGTTGATCTGCACCTGATAGGCGCCGATGTGCTGGGTGATGCCGCCGGCCTCGCCCGCGGCCACGGAGGTGTTGCGGATGGTGTCCAGCAGAGAGGTCTTGCCGTGGTCCACGTGGCCCATGACCACGACCACGGGAGCCCGGGGCACCAGGTCCTCGGCCTTGTCCTCGGAGACGTCGATCAGCTTCTCCTCGATGGTGACCACGACCTCCTTCTCCACCTTGCAGCCCATCTCCTCGGCGATGATGGCGGCGGTGTCGAAGTCGATGATCTGGCTGAGGGAGGCCATGATGCCGTTCTTCATCAGGCACTTGACCACCTCGGCGCCGGTTTTCTTCATGCGGGAGGCCAGCTCGCCCACACTGATCTCGTCGGGAATCTGGACCTTCACGGGGGCCTTCTTGGCAATCTCCAGCTGCAGCTTACGCATCTTCTCGGCCTCGTCCTGACGGCGCTTGTTGGAGAAGGTCATGTTGCCCTTGCGCTGATTGTTGCGGAATTTCTCCTTGCCGCCCTTCTGCTGCATCCGCTGGCCTCGCTCGCCGCCCAGATCCTCCAGGCGCTCATCGTACTTGGCCAGGTTCACGTCGCCGCCCTTGCGGGTGTCCACGATCTTCTTCTGGGGAACACGGGTGGTGGGCTGCTGAATGGGCTGCTTGGGCGCCTCGGCGGGCTTCTGCGCACTCTGCTGGGGAGCGGGAGCCGCCTTGGGGGACTGCTTGGCCTGCTGCTCCGGCTGCCGGGCAGCGGGCTTGGTCTGGTTCTGAGCAGCCTGCTGGGGAGCAGGAGCCGCCTTGGGAGCGGCCGGCTTGGGCTGTTCCTTGGGCTGCGTGTCGGCGTAGATCACCTGGATGCCGGACACCTGGTTGTGCTGGGTCAGATAGTCGAAAATGACGGACAGCTCATGGTCCGACAGGACCTGCATGTGGTTCTTGGGAGCGGCCACATACTTGGTCAGGATCTCGGTAATGGTCTTGGTGGGCAGGCCGAAGTCCTTGGCCACCTCATGGACCCTGTATTTCTCAATAGCCAATCAAAACACCTCATTTTTGGGGGATTTATATCATCAATGCGATCAGGTTTCCTGTTTGCGGAAGGAGCCCTTGCCCTTTTTCACCGGACGGCTGTGGGCGTAGGGATTATATGCGGCCCGCGGTTTGGGGCGGTTGCCTTTGGAAGGCCGGGACTTTCCGGGACCGGGACGACCGGACCGGGGCTTTCCGGTGGCCGGGGCGGTCTTTCCGGGGACATCCTTCCGGACAGCGGGCTTCGCGGGGACGGCCTGTTCAGGTACCGCTTTTTCAGGAGCCTCTTTTTTCGGCTTGCGCTTGCCGGTGCGGAGATTCTTCTCATGGGCCAGCTGCTCGGCCCGCCGCTCGGCGGCTCGCTTGGCCTTCAGCTCCAGCTTGGCGGCGGCCTCGTCGTACTTCACCGGGTCCAGCTCTGCCAGACGGTGGACGATGGTATTGGCAAGACCGATGTCCGTCACCGCTGTGACGGCGGCGGAGGAGCGGCCTACGGCCCGGCCCAGCTCCGCCTTGGTGAAGGGGATCCGGAGCCACAGGCACTGGCCTGCCTCGGCGAAGTGTTCCACCCGGCGGCGGGTGTTGTCCGCCGCGTCGGAGGCCAGCAGCAGCACGCGGGCATCCCTGGCCCGGGCCACAGCCTCCACAGGTTCCTCGCCCACGGCCAGATTTCCGCCCCGCAGGGCCAGACCCAGCAGGGAGAGGATACGGTTACTGTCCATCCGCACCTCGCAGTTCCGCCTCCATGGCATCGTAGACCTCGGGGGGAATGGCGGTCTCAAAGGCCCGCTCCAGCGCCCGGGATTTCCGGGCCTTTTTCAGGCACTCCACGTCGTGGCACACATAGGCGCCCCGGCCGGGCTTTTTGCCGCCGAAGTCCAGGCTGACAGCCCCCTCCGGGGAGCGGACCACCCGCAGCAGAGCCTTTTTATCTTTCATTTCCCGGCAGCCAACACACTGCCGCTGGGGAATTTTTTTCACTTTCGGCATGGTTCAACCGCCTTTCCGCAATTATTCGGTGACCTCGTCCAGAATCTCCACGTTGTCCTCGTCCAAACCTTCCTCAGGGTCCTTGTAGCTCTGGGGCTTGATGTCGATCTTGTAGCCGGTGAGGCGGGCGGCCAGGCGGGCGTTCTGGCCCTCCTTGCCAATGGCCAGGGACAGCTGGTCGTCGGGTACGATTACCCGGCAGGCCTTGCCCTCGTCGGCCATCCACACGTCCACCACGTCGGCGGGAGCCAGGGCGGCGGCGATGAAGGCGGCGGGGTCCTCGCTGTACTTAATGATGTCGATCTTCTCGCCCCGCAGCTCGTCAACGATGTTGGCCACCCGCTGGCCCTTGGGGCCTACGCAGGCACCGATGGGGTCCACGTTCTCGTCGTTGCTCCAGACGGCCATCTTGGTGCGGCTGCCGGCCTCGCGGGCGATGGACTTCACCTCCACGGTGCCGTCGTAGATCTCGGGGACTTCCAGCTCAAACAGGCGCTTCACCAGGCCGGGATGAGTCCGGGAGATTAGGATCTGGGGACCGCGGGTGGAGCGGCGGACGTCCACCACATAGACCTTTACGTGCATGCCCTCGGCCATCTCCTCGCCGGGGACCTGCTCACCGGACATCAGCAGCGCCTCGGTGGACTCGGTGCCGGTGCCGATGCGCAGGGACACATTGCCGTTGCGGGGGTCGATGCGGGTCACCACACCGGTGAGAATCTCGTGCTGCTTGCTGTTGAACTCGTCATACACCATGCCGCGCTCGGCCTCACGGAGACCCTGGATGATGACTTGCTTGCCGTTGCCGGCGGCAATGCGGCCGAACTCGGTGTTGTCCACGGGAATGTTCACGATGTCGCCGATCTCATACTTGGCGGAGAGGGCCTTGGCCTCAGCCAGCGTCATCTCGTTGGCGGGGTCCACATAGTCCTCCTCGTCCACCACGTTCTTCTGGACGAACATCTTTAACGTTTGATGCTCCTCGTCCACGTCCACGATCACGTTCTCCACGCCGTCGTGGTCCCGCTTGTAGGCGGTGGTGATGGCTTGGATGATTTTCTCCATCATAAAGGTCTGGGGAATGCCGCGCTCCTTTTCCAGCAGAGCCAGGGCGGCGAAGATCTCCGCAGGGTTCATACCAACGGGTTCCTTCTGTTTTTTGCCTCTCATTGTCTGATTCTCCTTATTCTTTTTCAATACGACTTTTTAATCGTAGGGTTGGTACTGTTAAAATTCCACCCGCAGGCGGACCAGGGCCACGTCCTTCTTGACGAAGGTTATGTCCTCCTTGCCCACGGTGACGGTGACGTCACCAGTGGCCTCGTCATAGGCGGCCAGGGTGCCGGCGAATTCCTTCCGGCCGTCCAGGTTCCGGTACAGCTTCACCAGCACGGGGCTGCCCAGATAGCGCTGGAAATCGGAGGGACGCTTCAAAGCCCGCTCAGCGCCGGCGGAGCCCACCTCCAGGGTGTAGCTGCCCTCAATGGGGTCCACCTCGTCCAGCAGGTCGCTGAGCTTCCGGGAGATGGCCTCGCAGTCCAGAATGTCCACGCCGCCCTCCTTGTCCAGCAGGACCCGCAGATACCAGGTGCCGGCCTCCTTGACGTACTCCACGTCCCAGAGGGTGCAGCCCTGCTCCGCAATGGCGGGAGCGGCCAGCTCGGCAGTCAGTTCCGTGATTTTCTTCATGGAAAACCTCACCTCATTTGACAGATTTTTCAAGTTTTAAGCAGTCAAAAATGACCAATAAAAAGAGCGGACCTTTGGGTCCACTCCGTAACTTACACTCTCTAACATACGCAATATATCACAGTTTACTCCCGAGCGCAAGAGGTTTTCCGCTTTTTTATTAAAATAAGTAGACAAAACAGGCCGGCAAACGCCGGCCTGTTGACTTACCGCCGCAATAGACGGAAGAGACAGGAGAGGAGAAACAGGGTCAGGTTGGCGGCCACCACTGTGGCGCCCACAGGGGTGGAGAAGGCGAAGGAAATGGTCAGCCCTGCGCAGAAGCAGAGCACGGAGGTGACGGCGGCGCAGACCACCACGCCCCGGAAGCTGCGGAACAGCCGCATGGCCGTCAGGGCCGGAAAGATCACCAGGGAGGAGATCAGCATGGCACCCATCATCCGCATGCCCAGCACGATGGTCAGGGCCGTCAGAATGGCCAGCAGGGTGTTGTAGCGGCTGACCTTCAGGCCGGTGGCCCGGGAAAAATTTTCATCAAAGGTGATGGCGAAGAGCTTGTGATAGAACAGGATGAACAGCATCAGCACCGCGGCGCACAGCACCACGGCCAGGGCTACGTCGGTTTTTGTCATGGCTAGAACGCTGCCGAACATATAGTTGTCCACATCGGTGGTCATGCCGGTGGTGAGGGAGATCACCAGAATGCCGATGGCCAGGGACGAGGCGCTCATAACGGCGATGGCGGCGTCGCTGTTCCAGCGGGGGTTGTCCGCCACCCGCAGCAGCAGAAAGGCCGCCAGGATCACCACAGGGATGGAGAACCACAGGGGTGCCACCCTCAGGGCCACGGCGATGGCCAGGGCGCCGAAGGAGACATGGCTCAGGCCGTCTCCGATCATGGAGTACCGCTTCAGCACCAGAGACACGCCCAACAGGGCGGCGCACAGGCTCACCAGCACTCCGGCGATTAGGGCCCGCTGCATGAAGGGATAGGAAAACATCTGCAGAATGTTCATGACTGCTCCTCCTGGAAACGGCGCCCCATGGGGGAGGCCAGATATTCGGCGGGAGTACCCAGAAAAGTACCTCGGCGGCCGATGTGCAGCACCGTCCGGGCACTGCGGAGAGAGGCCTTCAGGTCGTGGGTCACCATGACCACCGCCATACCCTCTTTTTCGTTGAGATAGGTCAGAGTCTTGTAGAGGTCCTGGGCGGCAGCGGGGTCCAAGCCGGTAATGGGCTCGTCCAGAATCAGCAGACGGCTGGCGGCGCACAGAGCCCGGGCCAGCAGGACCCGCTGCTGCTGGCCACCGGAGAGGTCCCGGTAGCTCTGGCCCTTCAGCTCCAGAATGCCCAGCTTGCCCATATTCATCAGGGCCTCGGACTTCTGGGCGGCGGTGTAGAAAAACCGCATGCCCTTCCGGTTCAGGCAGCCGGACAGCACCACCTCGAACACGGTGGCGGGAAAGTCCTTCTGGGCCTTTGTCTGCTGGGGCAGATACCCCACGGCACCCTTTTCCAGCTCCGAGGCCCGCCGGATTGTACCGGACTGGGGGGCGATCAGCCCCAGCAGCCCCCGCAGCAGGGTGGACTTGCCGGAGCCGTTGTCTCCCACGATGCAGAGGTAGTCCCCGGCCCGGATGGTGAGATTTAGGCCTGTCAGAACGCTCTGGCCCTCGTAGCCAAGAGAGACGTTTTCGCAGACGATCAGTTCATTGCAGCCCATGAGACGCCTCCTTTTCCTCGCAGGACCGGCACCGGCCGGTCAGGATGGTCCGGCGGGGGTCAATGCGGAAGCTGTGCTGCGCTTCCAGATGCTGGTAGAGTGCCTCCAGATGGCCGCAGTCCAGGTGGACCATGCGGCCGCAGCTCTCACACCGCAGCAGGAAGCAGCCGTGGTCTGCCTCAGGATGGGGGCAAAACTGGAAAAAGGCGCCTTCCTCCGTATGGACCTTATGGACCCGGCCGGTGGCCTCCAGCTTTTCCAACTGGCGGTAGATAGTGGCCAGACCTACCATGCAGCCTGCCTGCCGCAGTTCCTCCGCCAGCTGGTTGGCGGAGAGGGCCTCTTCTCCCCGCTGCTCCAGGCAGCGGAGAATAGCCTGCTGCTGTTTTGTCGTGTATGCCATGTGTGACCTCGTTTCAAATGAAAATGAGAATTGTTTTCATATTATAACCTGGAGTGAAAAAAGTCAAGAGCGGTTGCAAATAGATTGAAAATGGGGTAAGGTAGAGACAGAAGCAACTGTTGCGTAAATATACGTGAAAACGATAGGAGATAAGTGCATGAAAGTTTCACTGGTCATTATGGCTGCGGGACTGGGCTCCCGCTACGGCGGCAGCAAGCAGGTGGATGGCATCGGCCCCCACCATGAGATCCTGATGGAGTACTCTATCCACGACGCCCTGCGGGCGGGCTTCAACAAAGTGGTGTTCATCATCAAGCCGGAGATGGAGGAGATGATGGAGCGGCTCTGCGGCTATCTGCGGAACAAGACGGCGAAGGACGGCGGCCCTGTGGAGGTGGCCTATGCTTTCCAGGACTTTTCCTCTGTGCCGGATTTTTACCACATTCCGGCGGAGCGGACCAAGCCCTTCGGTACGGTCCATGCCCTGCTGTGCGCGGCGGATGTGGTGGACGGCCCCTGCTGTGTCATCAACGCCGACGACTACTACGGCATCGACGCTTACCGGACCATGTATGAGGCTCTGGTAAAGCTGCCTGCCGACGGGCACGCCGCCATGGTGGGATATCTGCTGAAAAACACCGCCAGCCTCCACGGCACCGTGTCCCGGGGCGTCTGCACCGTGGAGGACGGCAAGCTCCAAAGCGTCCGGGAGGCCTTGAAGATTCAGCTGTATCCCGACGGGACCCTGAAGGACCTGGCAGAGGACCGGGAGCTGAACCCGGACACCATCGTCTCCATGAACTTCTGGGGCTTTGCCCCCTCCATCTTCCCGGCTCTGAAGGAATATTTCGAGGACTTCCTGCGGAATGAGGCGGGAGATAACATCAAGGCGGAGTGCCTGCTGCCGGTGATGGTGGACCACCAGATGCAGGCGGGAAAGCTGGAGGTGTCCGTCCTCCACTCTGCCGACAAGTGGTTCGGCATGACCTATCAGGAAGACCGGGCCACCGTGGCGGCGGAGCTGCAGAAGCTCCACGACAGCGGAGCCTACCCGGAGAGCCTGCGGGCTTGAGCCTGAGAGTTTGAAAACGCGCGCGGCATCAGCCGCGCGCGTTTTGTTGAAAAGGCCCCGGAAAATGTTTGTAGGTTTCCATAAAAAATGCTGCGAAAATTTTCATAATTTGTTTCGACTTTTTTACCCGGATTTCGTCTATAATAATAGACAGGAAAAACCGGGCGGAGAAATGGAGAACCAATGGTGGGAAAGAGAGAAAAAAGAGAAGGACGTCTGCGGTTGCCGGCTATTCTGGTGCTGATGGTGACGGCGGCGCTGGTGGCGGCCTCGGGAGGACATCGGAGCGTGGCGGCAGACTCCCCGGCGCCTGCTCCAGCAGAGCACCGGATTCAGCTGGCAGAAGCCACCGAAGCGGTGCGGTCCGTGCTGGCAGAGGAGGCTCGGAATCCGGAACCGGAAGCGCCGCGGCCCCCTGTGGTTCCGGTGCCGGAGGGCGGTCCGGTGGAGGATACGTATTTTGAGAACATCGCTTTTTTGGGGGATTCCCGGACGCAGGGCTTCCAGCTTTACAGTGGCCTGAAGACCGGCGCCTATTATACCGCTGTGGGGGCCACGGTGGAGTCGGTATTTACCAAGAAGGTGGAAACTGAGGGCGGAAAGATGCCTCTGCTGGACGCCATGGCGGGAAAGACCTATGACATGATCTACGTCATGCTGGGCGTCAACGAACTGGGCTGGAACGGTACGGAGATTTACCATAATCAGTACGCCAAGCTCATTGACCGCCTGCGGGAGGACCATCCGGACAGCCTGGTGGTCCTGCAGACGCTGATCCCTGTCAGCGCCAAGCAGGAGGCCAAAAAGAGCTATGTGAACAACACCCGCATTGCCGCCTATAACGAGGTCATCCGTCAGTTGGCGGAGGAGAAACAGTGCCCCTATGTGGATGTAGCCTCGGCAATGACAGATGAAAAGGGTTGCCTGCGGTCTGACTGGACTTCTGACGGCGTCCATCTGAACACCAAGGGCTGCAAGGCCTGGCTGGAATACCTGCGGACCCACCCGGCGGGAGAGGTCCCGGAGGCCGAAGCCGCCGCACCGGCGGAGAACTGAATCAGACAGAAAAAGGAGCTGCAATAAGCAGCTCCTTTTTCAGCTTGTCAAAGAACCTCGCCGGTGGCGAGGTTCTTCTGGTATAATAG